>JAFEFG010000061.1 GCA_018240685.1 Pseudomonadota bacterium
CTTCACGATGCCTGTCGTCACTTCTTCTGCTTCGCCAGCGACTGCTCGCGCAGCTTGGTCAGGGTGATGCGCGAGGTGATCGCCTCGGGATCGGTCTTCACATGGATGATCGCCGGCTTGCCCGCGACCACCGCGCGCTCGAAGGCGGGTTCGAAATCCGCCGTCCGCTCCACTGTCTCGCCATGACCGCCGAAGGCGCGGGCATAGGCGGCGAAATCGGGATTCTTGAGCTCCGTGCCGTGCACGCGGGTCGGATACTCGCGTTCCTGATGCATGCGGATGGTGCCGTACATGCCGTTGTCGACCACGACGATCACCACGTTGGCGTCGTGCTGGACCGCGGTCGCGAACTCCTGGCCGTTCATCAGGAAGCAGCCGTCGCCGGCGAACGACACCACCAGCCGGTTGGGCTGCGCGATCTTGGCCGCGACCGCCGCCGGCACGCCGTATCCCATCGCGCCACTGGTCGGGGCGAGCTGGGTGCGGAAGCCGCGATACTGGAAGAAGCGATGGACGAAGGCGGCGTAGTTGCCGGCGCCGTTGGTGACAATGACATCGTCGGGCAGGCGCTTGTTCAGCCAGGCGATCACCTCGGTCATGTTGACCGCGCCGGGCTGCTCGTTGGGTTCGATGTTCTTCAGGTAGGCGGTGTGGCCTGCCTCGACATGCGCCTTCCAGCGTGTCCCGTCGACCGGCTTCATCGCTTTCGCCGCCTTGGCGAACTGCGCCATGCCGCTGTTGATCGGCAGCGTCGCTTCGTAGACCCGACCCAGCTCCTCGGCCCCGGCATGGACATGCACCAGCTTTTGCGTCGGCACCGGGATGTCGAACAGCGTATAGCCGGCCGTGGTCGCCTCGCCGAGCCGCGGCCCGATGGCGATGACGAGGTCGCAGCCCTTGATGCGCTCGGCCAGCGGCGGACTCGCGCCGACGCCGAGATCGCCGATGTAGTTGGGATGGCGGTTGTCGAGTAGGTCCTGGTTGCGGAAGGCCACGGCCACCGGAAGGTTGTTGGCCTCGATGAAGGAGCGGATGTCGGCACAGGCCTCCGCCGTCCAGCCGCCGCCGCCCAGGATGGCCAGCGGCTGGCGCGCTTCCTCGAGCAGGGTGCGCAGCGTCGCCATGTCGTCGGACGACGGCGCGCCGCGGGCGATCTTGTAGGGGATCGCGTCGGCAACCTCGACCTCGTCGGCCAGCATGTCTTCCGGCAGCGACAGCACGACGGGTCCGGGCCGGCCGTTCACGGCGCGGTGGAAGGCTTGGCTCACCAGTTCCGGAATGCGGCGCGCATCCTCGATCTGCGCCACCCACTTGGCCATCTGACCGAACATGCGGCGGTAGTCGATCTCCTGGAACGCCTCGCGCTCCGCCTGGTCGCGCGCCACCTGGCCGACCAGCAGGATCATCGGCGTCGAATCCTGGAAACCGGTGTGCAAGCCGATGCTGGCATTGGTCGCGCCGGGACCGCGGGTGACGAAGCAGATACCCGGTTTGCCTGTCAGCTTGCCGTAGGCTTCCGCCATGTTGGCAGCGCCGCCTTCCTGGCGACAGATCACGTAGCGAATGGAGTTGCGCTGCGCATAGAGAGCATCCAACGCGGCGAGATAGCTTTCGCCCGGCACGCCGAAGATGGTGTCGGCACCATGGATGCGCAGCTGGTCGATCAGGACCTGCGCTCCGCTGCGTCGCGCGTGTGGTATCGTCATGATTTTCCCTTACTTCGTAGGTGAAAGCGATGTTGGCACCATATCTTGATGCTCACCGCATTCATCAAATCTCGGCTCTTCTGCAAAAAAGGTCCGCCGTGCCGACATGCGGCCGGCCCCATGCCGAACGGTCCGCTGTCATCTTGCGGCGCATGAATGTAGCCATGTCATCGGTTCGCCCACGTCATCGGCATTGCCCGCAACCGTGATGATGGTCGTGGCGTTGCACAACTGATCAATGAGCATTGCCGTCACCCTCCCGCTCCCGCCGCTTCGGCATTTTCTTCCTAGCATTTTCGATGGCGATTGTGTGACTTGCACGACCCTTGTGGACTTGGACGCGGAATCAGCGCATAAGTGCACAGCGACACTGGCCGAGGAGTATCCTCAAGAATCCACGGCAAAGACGCGAGAGCGCGATCCCGGTCAACGTCTTCCCGTGAGCTTCTTGGTCATCTCTAGTCAAAGATCTACGTATCGCTCGGACGTCGTGTCCAGCAAGCGCGCGCCGGATTCCGTTCTTTCCATCCTCCAGCCCAGAGCCTTGAATGAGTCGTAAATTGTTTGTGGGCAACCTGCCCTACTCGGTTACGTCCGAGCGTCTGCAAGAAGCTTTCTCCCAGTTCGGGACTGTCGCCTCTTCCAAAGTGATCGTGGATCGTGAGACCGGCCGCAGCCGCGGCTTTGCCTTCCTCGAAATGGAAACCGACGAGCAGGGTGCCGCGGCAATGCAGGCCATGAACGGTGCACTGCTTGATGGGCGTTCGATTGCCGTCCGCGAAGCCGTCGAACGGCAGCCGGGCGGTGGCGGCGGCTTTGGCGGTGGCGGCGGTGGCGGCGGCTTCCGTCCCCGCGGTCCGCGGCCGCCCTATGGTGGCGGCGGTGGCGGCGGCTACGGCGGCGGTGGCGGCGGCTACGCCGGCGGCGGCGGTGGCGGCTATCGCGGCGGCGGTGGTGGCGGCGGCTACGGCGGCGGTGGCGGCGGTGGATACCGCAGCGGCGGCGAAGGCGGGCCGATGCGCGACCGTCGTGCCGATTTCTCCGGCGGTGGCGGCGCCGGCGGTGGTGGTGGCGGCTACGAGTCCGGGGCTGGCGACGCAGGCCGACCGCCGCGTCGACGCGAAGGCGGGCCGCGACGCGATCGTGACTACGAGCCGCGCAAGCGTGGCTTCGACGACGACCAGTAGTCGTCACGCACTATTGAATGCGAAACGCCGGGGTCACGCCCCGGCGTTTTTGTTTGCCGTTCTCGCCGAATGCTATGGTGCCGCTGACGGGAGGCGGCATGAGGCGACGTTCGGCACTCATCGGTTCGCTTGCAGCGCTGGCGGCGCCTTCCGTGGCGCGCGCCGAAATGGCCGTGGACCTCGAGCTCATCCTGGCCGTTGACGTTTCACGCTCGATCGACGAGGTCGAGGCGGAGCTGCAGCGACGCGGCTATGTCGAGGCGCTGACCGACGGACGGGTCGCGGAAGCGATCCTGTCGGGCGAGAACAGACGCATCGCCCTCTGCTATATCGAATGGGCGGGATCTCATTATCAGGCCATCGTCATCGACTGGAGCGTGATCGACAGCGAGGCCGCGGCACACCGCTTCGCGGACAGGCTGGCGGAAGCGCCCCGGACATCGCAGAGCTGGACCGCCATCGGCGCCGCGCTCGCTTTCGCCGCCAGGCACTTCGACACCTCGGGCGTCACGTCCAGGCGCCGGGTCATCGACGTCTCCGGTGACGGCCGCACCAACGAGGGCCCGCTGGCGGAGCTGGTCCGCGACGCGCTGGTCGCCCAGGGCATCGTGATCAACGGCCTGCCCGTGATGATGAACCGGACCAACTTCGGCCGTCCGGCCGATCTCGATCTCGACAAGTACTATGAGCAGAACGTGATCGGCGGCCCAGGCGCGTTCCTTGTTCGGGCCGCCGACTTCCATGATTTCGGCCGCGCCGTCCGCAGCAAGCTCGTACGCGAGGTCTCCCATCGGCTATCGGGGCGATCGCCCGCCTGACAGACGATTTCACTTCCCCCACAGGAACCAAACCAGCATCATCCGCGCCAACGCGAGGGATATTGACACCGATGCTGGCCAACGACCCTGTGACGCAGGCCCGTCACGATCTGACGGCGGCACTACGCTCGGCGGCGCGCCACGGTTTCAACGAGGGCGTCTGCAACCACTTCAGCATGACCGTGCCCGGCCGCCCCGACCTCTTCCTGGTCAACCCGCAGGGCCTGCACTGGTCGGAGATCGCGCCCTCGGACCTGGTGATGGCCGACGGTGCCGGAAACATCGTCGAAGGTCACTACCCCGTGGAACCCACGGCCTTTCATATCCACGCCCGCATTCATGCGGGCAATCCGAAGGCCGCCGTCGTTCTGCACACGCACATGCCTTACGTCACCGCGCTCACATCGCTGCGCGACGGGCGGATCGAGATGTGCACGCAGAATGCGTTGCGCTACTGGAACCGGATCGCCTACGACGACAATTATGCCGGCCTCGCCCTCTCGGCCGCCGAAGGCGACCGCATGACGCGCGTGATGGGCGACAAGGACGTCCTTTTCCTGCGCAATCACGGCGTCATCGTCTGCGGGCCGACCGTCGCGCAGGCCTACGACGACCTTTACTACCTGGAACGTGCGGCGATGGTGCAGGTGCTGGCCATGCAGACCGGATGCCAATTGCATATTGTCGACGAGGCCTGCGCACGGCATACCGCCGAACAGGTGGCCGGCGAGGCGCAGCAGGCCTTTCTGCATTTCGACTCGCTGAAGCGCCTGCTGGACCGGGATGAACCCGGCTGGCGCGATGCGAGACGCTAGGATATCGGGGGAGAACGATGCGGACGATCGCTATTGTGATGATGCTTTCCGCCTTTGCCGCAGCGCCGGCGATGGGACAGGCGCCGCCGAAGCTCGGCCAGCTCGAGATCAAGGCATACCAGAAGATTCCCAAGGCGAAGGCGGCCGTCCAGCTCACCTCCGACACGGCGCTCGGGCGTCATCTGCGTGGCCTGGTGATGGAACAGCTGGCCAAGCGCGGCAACGAGGTTGGCTTCAGCGGCGGCAACGTCATGCGCATGGACGTCACCTTTCTCGACCTTCTCGGCCAGGGCTCCAACAGGTCGGAGACGATCGGCGGTCAGCCGCCCTATGCGGACACCGGCTCCAACCCGCGTCCGGAAATGCCGGCCAACCGCGTGCAGCGCCGTGACCTGATCGAAATTCCCAAGTCCAGCTCGTCGCTGCGGATCGGCCTCACTCTCTACAGCGTGTCGACTGGCAAGGTGATCTGGGCCGCCACTGCCTCGTGCCCCGCCGACGGCGGCAACGTGCAGCGCGTGGGCGAAGCCATGGTCGATTCGATCTTCAGGGACGCCGACCGTTCTCAGGTTGCCGACGCGGGATGCCCGCTCTGAGCGGCTCACTCTGAAAAAACCAACAACCGGAGGAAATTACCGCATGCCGCGCCTGGCCCCGCTCGACATTGACAAGCTCACGCCCGAGCAGAAGAAGGTGGCAGAGGCCATCACCTCGGGGCCGCGCGGCGGCCTACGGGGGCCATTCGAGCCCTGGCTGCGCAGCCCTGTGCTCGCCGACCGCGCCCAGAAGCTCGGCGAATACTGCCGCTTCAACAATTCGCTACCACGCGACCTGTCGGAGCTGGCGATCTGCCTGGTCGGCCGCCACTTCAAGGCCCAGTTCGAGTTCTATGCCCATGCCCGCATCGCCAAGGAGGCGGGGCTTGCGCCGGAGATCATCGAGGCCGTGCGTACCCGCCGCACGCCGCCCTTCACGCGCGAGGTCGAACGGGTCGTCTACGACTTCGTTACCGAATATCTCGCCACCAACCGCGTGGCGGCCCCGAACTACAAGCGGGCGGTCGACGCCTTCGGCGAGCAGGGCGTCGTCGATCTGGTGGGCGTCTGCGGCTATTACATGCTGGTCTCGATGACGCTCAACGTCTTCGAAGTGCCGCTACCGCCGGGCGAGCCGGAACCGCTCGCCTGAAGCGCTTCGCCGTTTGCACCGGCCGCGATCTGACGGGAAGTCATCGCGCGGCAGGGACCGGTCTATTCATCGAAGATCGCCACGGCGCGTGTCCAGCCCGCTGACGCGCCGCGGATCTTGTGCGGGAAGCAGGAGATGGTGAAGCCGTCGGGCGGCAGCGCCTCGAGGTTGTGCAGCTTCTCGAGGTGGCAGTAGCCGATGTCGCGGCCGGCCTTGTGGCCCTCCCAGATGATCGACGGATCGTGGTCCTTCGCCCACTTCTGGGCCGTGAAGTAGAATGGCGCGTCCCAGCTCCAGGCGTCGGTGCCGGTCAGGCGGATGCCGCGCTCGAGCAGGTACATGGTGGCGTCGTAACCCATGCCGCAGCCGGCGTTCACGTAGTCGTTGTTGCCATAGCGTGAGCCCGCGCGCGTGTTCACGACCACGATCTCGAGCGGCTTCAGCTCGTGGCCGATGCGCTTCAGTTCCGCCTCGACTTCCGCCGCGGTGATGACGTGACCATCGGGCTTGTCGCGGAAATCGAGCTTCACACCGGGCTGGAAGCACCATTCGAGTGGCACCTCGTCGATCGTGATGGCGCGCTCGCCCTTGTTCATGGTCGGATGGAAGTGATACGGCGCATCGAGATGCGTGCCGTTATGCGTCGAGAGATTCACATTCTCGACCGCCCAGCCGGCGCCGTCCGGCAGATCCTCCTTCTTCAACCCGGGAAAGAAACCCGCGATCTGCCCCGCCGTCTCGTCATGCTTGTGATAGGCGATCTTCGGCCCGAACGGGACGGGATCGGAGATGACGTCGTTCTCGAGATAGATCGACAGATCGACGAAGCGGCGTTTCATGCGGCTCTCCTCCCGCTCCCGAATCGGCTCGGGAGCCTGTAGCCGCTAGTGTCGAGGTTTGGGGCCGTCCGTCAATTGCGCCGGGCTCACGGCATTCAGAATAGACATCGACAGGAGCTTGCCGATGCATTTTTGGCCGAAATCATTGAGGTGGAGGCCGTCGCTGAACACGAACTGGGCGTAGGGCATGCCGTCATTGTACCAAGCCCTCATGATATCAAAGCGGTCGAACAGACCGGTTCCTTTCTCCCGCGCGACCTCGGCCATGACCCGGGCATATTCCTGCTCGTCCGGGAGCGCCACGACGGCCGGGACATATTGAAGATTCATGAGCACGAAATCGGCTCCCAGCGATTTCCCGATATCGATGCCCGAGCGCAGCTTCCCGGCAAATTCGACGAGCGGAATGTGTCGGATCGCCGAATTGGTGCCCACTTGCCAGATGACGAGATGGGCCCTCTGCGGCTGCACGTCGGCCTTCATGCGGGCCATCTCCTGGGCCGCGTCCTGGCCGCCGATTCCTCTGTTGAACACGTGGACGGCGACGCCCGGCAGCGCCTGGGAGAGCCGGATCTGGAGCTGTGCCGGATAAGCGAATTGCGGGTTGCTGGCACCGTAACCCTGCGTGGAGGACGATCCCATCGCGACGATGCGCAGCTCGCGCTCTTCGGCGACGGCCTTCCTCGCGATATCGAGCGGATGACCAAGATCGAGCAACTCGCGGCTGGCACGACAGTCGGGCCCCGCCATCGCAGTCGCCGAGCCGAGCAAAATCGCCAAGCCCAACGTCGTGCAGAAAGCGCCGAGATTCATCCCCGTCCTCCGCGTGCCGGCTCCGCCTCGAACCAAGCCGCCCCATAAGCAACGAGCGACATGACAGTAATGCCCCCCAAGCTGACGACGATCTGGGACATAGGCGATTCGTTAAAGTTTGCGACAATAATCTGCCCGGTAAGAGCAAAAAACGTACCCAGGCAGAAAATCTGCAGCGAATGCTCGCCACACTTGCGGACGGGATCGAATATGCGCCAGCGGAGAAACCGGGCATCGCGCGGAACGACCAGTCGAACGAGCCATGCCAGGGCGAGGAAATGCAGCAGCCGCAGAATGTCCAGGTTGGTCTTGTCGATCGGGTAGAGCAGTCGCGAGACCCAATTGGGAACCATGGCCGCCAGCGAATTATAGTGCCAGGACAGAGAGATAAAGGCAGCAAAGGTTATGTAGAAAAGGGCCAGGGCCGCGATCAGCCATCGCCACTGATTGTCCCAGGAGAGGTGCGCCGCGGTCACAGCCAAGAACGCCCCCGCATAGAATATCGCCTGCCACGCAAGAGGATTGAAGAACCACACTTTTCCATCCGGATAGCCTGGCAGGTTCCAGTCGAAATGGAGGGCGGCCGCATAGAGGGCACAGGACAGCGCGAGAACCGCCACGGGCCAGCGCAGCAGCGCCGGCAGGACGAACGGAAACCCCGCCAGCAGCACGATATAGAGGGGCAGCACGTCGAGGTTGACCGGCCGGAACTTGAGCAGCACGACTTCGATGATGGCTCGATATGGGTTCTCACCCAATCCCATGAGCTGCATCTCATCGATCAAGTCAGGCGTATTGCGGGCGAGGGAAAAGTAAGCGACCTGCGCGGCGAAGACCACGAACAGCAGGATATGCGCGACATAGAGTTGCCAGACCCGACGGAAAATGCGCATCGCCGCCCTCGGCCACCCTTGATGCACCATCATGCGGCCATAGGCGATCACCGCCGTGTAGCCGGAGATGAAGACGAAGATCTCCGTCGCATCGCTGAAGCCGTAGTTGCGCACCGTCACCCAGCTGACGACGTTTTCCGGAATGTGATCGAGGAAGATGAACCACAGCGCCAAGCCGCGGAAGAAGTCGAGCCTGAGGTCGCGACCTGAAGAAACGATGTGTGCTGGAACCAGTCCCGATTTCATGACGGCGTCCACGTCGCGCTCCCCGGCCTGACGGAAGCAGGTGTGTGGGTTCGAATTCCTTCGCTACTTCCCCGCTACGGACCGCTCCAGGATTGCGGCGCCGCGAGTTCCTTCAGCAAGGCCATCGGCAGCAGCCCGGCCGAGGAAGATCCCATCGCGACAATGCGAAGCTCGTACCGGTGCTCGATGCCGTGGTGTAGCACCGGAGCGGCACGGCAGTCCGAATCCGCCAAAGCCGCGCCCGACCAGGCAGACAAAGCAGCGCCCAAGGCGACGGCAAAAGCAATCGATCGCATCAGCCCGCTCCATAACGCTTCCCAGCATGGATCCCGCCGCTCGACAGGTCTTCCAACACGTTCGTGAGTATCTCAGGCATCCGAGGTAAGCGGACTTCATTACGTCAAGTAAATGATCACGATGTCGTCACCGCTCGTTCCGATGCCAGCCTGCTCCCGTGGCTTCCCGCTGCTCCGGGGTCCCCCCTCGTCTCCATGAGGAAATCAGCGCCAGCCGCTAGGTGGCGAGTTGATCGTTGTCGATCAGTGGAGGTGCTTCGTGCCCCAGAAGGGGCCGCGGAAAACTCAGCCGGCCCGGCCAGCTGGCTCAGCCGATGATCTTCTTCTCCCGCAACGCGCCGATCTCGCTATCGCCGAGGCCGGCAATCTGACGCAGCACCTCGTCGGTGTGCTCACCCAGCGACGGCGGCGGACGGGTGTCGTCCACCGGCGTATCAGAGAAATGGTAGTTGGAGCCGATGATCGGCACCTCGCCGATACGGCTCTGCCTGTAGGTCTTGAGCATGCCGCGCCGCTTCACCTCGGGCTCGTCGAGCGCCTCCTTCATGGTACGGATCGGCCCGGCCGGCAGATGGCGGAATTTCTGCGTCCAGTTCTCCTTGGTGTCGGTCTTGAGCACGTCCTCCATCAGCTTCGTCAGCGCCGCCTTGTTGGCAACGCGATCGGCAATGGTCGCAAAGCGCGGGTCCTCGACCCACTCCGGATGGCCCATCGCCTTGCAGGTGTCGATGAACAGCTTCTGGTTCGCGACGGCCATGTAGATCTTGCCGTTCTTGGTGTCGAAGGAGCTGTTGGGCACCGACGCAAAGTGGCCGTTCCCGGCGCGCCTCGGCTGCTCGCCGCCGATCAGGTAGTAGGCGCCGAGATTGCCGAGGCAGGCGAGCGCAGTGTCGTAGAGCGCAAGGTCGATGTACTGGCCTTTGCCGGTATCCCGACGCGCGAACAGCGCCGCGTTGATCGCGGCAACCGAATGGATGCCCGTCATCGTGTCGACGACGGCAATCGCATGGCGCAGCCCCTCGCCGTCGGCCTCGCCATTGACACTCATCATGCCTGACTCCGCCTGCAGCACCGGGTCGTATCCGGGGCGGTCGGAAAGCGGCCCTGTCTGGCCATAGGCGGAGATCGAGAGATAGATCAGCTTCGGATACTTCTCGTGCAGGCTCACATAGTCGAGCCCGTACTTCTTGAGCACGCCGGGCCGGAAGTTCTCGACCAGCACGTCGGCCTTTTCGAGCAGCTTGCGGACGATCGCTTGTCCCTCGGGCTTGGTGAAGTCGAGGGCGATGCTCTTCTTGCCGCGGTTGTAGGTCATGAAGAAGTGGCTTTCGCCCTTCGGCCCGCCAGCGCGAGGACCGGCGCCCTTGCGAGTGTCGTCGCCACCGTCGGGATTCTCGATCTTGAGGACCTCTGCTCCCATGTCGGCCAGCATCTGCGTACAGAGCGGCCCGGCGATGACTCGCGAGAAATCGACGACACGTATTCCGCTGAGCGGTGGACGACCTGATTCTGCCATTTCGGAAACGTACGGCGACCGACTAATGACTGTCCATCAGTGCTCTTTCCAATGCATCGGCAGAACATGGTTTCGTTTCGCAGGTCGCTCCGTCGTCGTTCAATCCTCGCCCTTCCTCTCCTGGCCGCGCTTCCCGCACGTGCGGAGAGCTGGCCGACCAAGCCCGTGCACATCGTCGTGCCGTTCGCTCCGGGTGGCTCGGGCGATATCACCGCACGCCTGGTCGGCAAGTATATGGAGGAGAAGACGGGCCAGCCCTTCGTGATCGAGAACAAGCCCGGCGCCAACGGCATCATCGGCGTTCTCGCGGTGAAGTCCTCGCCTGCCGACGGCTACACGCTGATGCTGGCGACGACCTCGACCAATGCCGCCAACATCCACATGTACAAGAACCCGGGCTACGATCCGGAGAAGGATTTCGAGGTCGTCGGCCTCATCGGAGAGAGCGGCGCATTCCTCGTGGTGCCGACCGACAGCCCGTACAAGTCGCTGGCCGACCTGATCGCCTACGCCAAGGCCAATCCCGGTAAGTTGAACTTCGGCTACTTCAACGCAAGCTCGCAGGTGCCGTCCGAAGTGCTGGGCAAGAAGGCCGGCGTCGAATGGCAGGGCATCGCCTACAAGGCGATCGGCAACGCCTGGAACGATCTCTATGCCGGCGCCATCCAGTTCATGTGCGTCGACCTGACGGCGGCGCGCGGCCAGGTCGTGGCCAACAAAGCGCGCCCGCTCGCCGTCTCGCTGGCGGAGCGCAGCCCCCTCTATCCCAACGTGCCGACCTTCGCCGAGAGCTTCCCTGATTTCGTCAGCACCGGCTTCCTTGCCGTTGCGGTGCCAAAGGCGGCGCCCCAGGAGATCAAGCAGCGACTCAACACGCTGATCAACGAGGCGGTCTTCTCGCCCGAGATCAACAAGCGGCTGACGCAGGAATTCGCCCTGACGCCGCACAAGCTCGATCTGGCGCAGTGCGCGGAGAAGGATCGCGCCGAACGCGCGAAGTGGGGCGAGTATGTGAAGGTGGCCCGGATCGAGCCGCAATAGCGCGGCCCTATCCGCAGGTCAGTGGGCGTCGACCGCCACCGCGACACCGGGTTGGGGGCGACGCAGGATCAGGATGGTCAGCATGCTGACAAGGATGCCGACGCCCAGAATCCAGAAGCTGTCGGCATAGGCCATCACCGACGCGTTCAACCGCACCTGTCGCGCCAGCAGCTGCAGGCCTTGCTGGGTCGCCATATCGAGCGACGCACCCTTGGCGACGAAGAGCCCGGTCAGCGCATGCAGCCGGTCTTGCAGCCTGAGGCTGTTTTCCGTCATCGCCTCGGCGATCGCCGAGAAATGCACTTCCTCGCGGACCTGCACCATCGTCGACAGCATGGCGATGCCGACGGAAGCGCCGAGATTGCGCATCACGCTGGTGATGCCAGCCGAGTCCGCCGTGTCGCGTCGTGACAGGCCGACCACCGACAACTGCGTCAGCGGGATCGTCGCCAGGGGCTGGCCCGCCGCACGCAGGAGCTGCGGGAAGATCAGCTGGTCCATCGCCGTGCTGGGCGACATGTCGACATTGACGAAGCAGCTCGCCGCGAACATCAGCAGACCGAGCCCCACCAGGAGACGCAGGTCGACCCTCTGCATGAGGTAGGGCATCAAGGGCAGGAGAAAGAGCTGGGGCACGCCGCTCCACATCACCACCTCGCCGATCTGCTGGGCGTTGTAGCCCTGGACCTGCGCAAGATAGGACGGGATGAGATAGACACTGCCGAAGGCGGTCGCACCGAAGACGGCCATCAGGATGCCCGACCCGCCCACGGACGGATTGGCGAACAGGCGCAGGTTGATGAAAGGCTTGTCGGTCGTCAGTTCGGCGATGATGAAGATGGTCGTTCCCAGGACGGCGGCGATCGTGCCGGCCACAATCAGGTTCGAGCCGAACCATTCCTCGCGCTGGCCCTCCTCCAGCACGAAGGTGAGCGAGCTCAGTCCGATCGCCATGGAGACGATGCCAAGCCAGTCGCCCTGCTTCAGCTCACCGAGCTGCATGCGCTCGGAGTCGAGCGCGTAAAGCTGCAAAGCGATGGCCAGCAGACCGGGCGCCACGTTCAGATAGAAGATGTAGTGCCAGCTGAGGTTCTCGGTCAGCCAGCCGCCGATCGTCGGGCCGATGGCCGGCGCAAAAGTCGCCACCATGCCGAACATGGCGACACCGACCGGCTGCTTGGCCGGCGGCAGGCGCGAGCGCACGATCGTGATCGCGGTCGGAATCAGCACGCCGCCGGTGAAGCCCTGGCCGGCCCGGAACAGGATCATCTCGGGCAACGAGGTCGACATAGCGCAGAGGATCGAGAAGCCGACAAACAGCGCCGAATTGACGGCAAGGAACCGGCGCAGGCCAAAGACGCGGGACAGCCAGCCGCTCAGCGGGATGATGATGATCTCCGCCATGAGGTAGCCGGTCGAGATCCAGCTCCCTTCGGCCGAGGTGGCGCCGATGGCGCCACCGATTTCCGCCAGCGAGGCGTTGGTGATCTGGATGTCGAGGATCGCCATGAAGGCGCCCAGGATGCCGCCTCCGACGGCGATCCAGTCGCGCAGCGACACCTCGGGTGTCGCGTGCTTCATTGCGTGGCCTGGATGCGTCCCTGACTCGGCGCCGGCCCGTGTGCCACGGCCTTCGGCGGCGCTGCCGCCGGACGAATGTCGACGGTGGCGGTCGCGGACAGGCCGGGACGGATCTTGCCGGCCAGGGGATCGTTCGGATCGAGCAGGATCTTCACCGGCACGCGCTGCACGATCTTGGTGAAGTTGCCAGTTGCGTTCTCAGGTGGCAGCAGCGCGAACTGGGCGCCAGTGCCGGGGGCAAGGCTGTCGACCGTGCCGGTGATGGCCTGCCCCGGGAACGTATCGAGCTCGATGCTGGCCGGTTGGCCGGGCCTCATTTGGCCGGTCTGCGTCTCCTTGTAGTTCGCGACAAGGTAGATGCGGTCCGTCGGCACGACACTCATCAACTTCGTTCCCGGCTGGACGAGCTGGCCCTGGCGCACGCTGCGGTCGCCGACAACGCCGTCGGCCGGCGCCACGATCGCCGTCTGCTCGAGATTGATCCGCGCCTGCGCAAGCGCCGCCTTCTTGGCCGCGATGGCCGCATCGGCCTGCCGACGCTGAGTCTGCAATACGCCCACATGCGCCTCCGCCGCGCGGACGGCGGCGAGATCGCGCTCCAGGGCGGCCTTCTTCTGCGCGAGATCGGCCTCGGCCTGCTGGTTGCGCTGCGCGCTGCCCACACCGATGCGGGCGAGATCGCCGTACCGGCGGGACTCCTGTTCCGAGAACGTGATGGCCGCCTTGTCGGCTTCCACCGCCGCCTTGGTCTGGGCAATCGTCGACTGCTGCTCGGCCAGCAGCGCATCTATGTTGGCCGCCGTCGCCTCGGCGCTCTGCAGATCGGCCGCCGCACTGTCGACTGCGGTCTGGTAGTCGCGTGGATCGATGCGCGCGAGCACGTCGCCCTTCCTGACCCGCTGGTTGTCCGCGACATTCAGCTCGACCACGTAGCCACCCACCTTGGGCGCGACCGTCACGTTGTCGGCGGCGAGATAGGCGTCGTTCGTGCTCTCGTAGAAGCGGCCGACCAGATACCAGTAGACCCCGTACCCGCTGCCCAGGACCAGCACGACGGCCGCCACCGCCGTCAGCCAGCGACGGCGACGACGGCGATTTTCAGCAGCTTGGTCGGCCTTTGGGACGGCAGCCGGGCTCCTCAAGGAAGCGCTCTCCTGCTTGAGATCGCTTGGCGATACGGAACCATCCACGAAACCTGCTCCTTTACACGCAGTGCTTACGCAAGGCCCGAATCCGGGCTTGTAGTGCATCTAGCGTGTTGGATCTTCTACTCAAGTAGGATTGAATTTCCGACTTAGTAATGCCTATATGACTAACAAGAATTTGAGACCTGTCCCTGACGCCGAGCAGCCATGATCGACATCAATGCCGTCCGAACCGACCCCGAAGTCGCCAAAGTCGTCCAAGCCGCATTCCGGCGAGCGGTCGGCATGATCAACGGCCGATGGAAGCTCGAAATCCTTTGGCTGCTGAGCCAAGGCGTCCACCGTTTCGGGGAGCTGAAACGCGGCCTGCCTGGGATCACCCAGCACATGCTGACCGCCCAGCTCCGCGGTTTGGAGAAGGACGGGCTGATAAAGCGGACGATCTACGCCGAAGTCCCGCCACGGGTGGAATACGAGATCACGCCCGCGGCCCGCAGGCTGCGGCCGATCTTCGTCGAAATCGTCAAATGGGCCGAAGAGCGCGCCGTCGAACACACGCAGCAGCCTTCTCTGGAATAGACCGCTGCATCCCAGGCCGCAGGTTACCACAAGCAACCGTTCCGACCATCCGGCGAACCTACTCTACCCCGTACCCGGGTCGATGCCGGGGCCCCTCCCCGGCCGCAGCCGGGCCGGCCGTGGCCGCCGGTAGCGACCGTAATAGGGAGAGCACCTTGGTCCTGTCACAATAGCGTCCTGATCTCTGGCTCCTGGCTCGGGACGTGGAAGAAGATGGTCGCAGGAAAGTTCGATTACCTGGTCAATGTCTCCGAGGCGGCTTTCCAGAGCATGGTCATCGCCACGATCGAAAGCTTCCTGGTGCCCGGCCGCGCCGGGAAAGCGGGCCGGTACACCCGCCAGCGCGAGACCTTCGGGTTGCTGTGGGGCTACGAGACCACGACGGCGAGCAAGGGGCGCTGTTTCAACGTCGAGGTCGCCATCGTCGACGCCAATGCCGAGCGTAGCCGAAGCTCCGTGATCCCGTCCCGCGGGCTGGAGACGATCAACAGGGCGCTGCCGACCTACTGGCCGAACCTCAAGTTCCTTGGCGACTTCCACAGCCATCCCTGGACCATCCGGGAGCCGTGGCCGAGCCGGCCGTTCCTGTCGGAAGAGGATCGCCGCAGCATCGAGGACAATTCGAGCTACGCCCGGCTCGGCCTGCGCGTCGCGCTGCTGCTCAACGTCCAGAAGCTCGCCAAGAAGGGCCGTATGATGCCGGTCTTCTCACACGACAATACGCTCGAGTTCAGACTGAACGACCTCAGGATGAGCCTCGCTGCGTGGGTCGCCTGCCCGGTACGCAACGAGGCGCGCGAGCAGGCGCTCTACGTGATCCCGCGGCCCGGCCGCACCGCGCACGACAAGTGGAAGCGCGAGTCCTGGCACGCCAAGTACCGTTTCCTGGACAAGAAGCGCGTCTGGCTGAACGCGCCCGTGCACAATTTCCTGACGCCTCTCGGCGACTGACTATTCCGCGGCTGCCTCGACGAGCTTGTCGTCGTTGGACACGACGGCGTTCTTCTCGGCACCCCACAACTTGCGCGTCGCCTTGAAGCGCGACAGCAGGAATTCGCCCGACTGAACCGGCGGATACTGCACGTCCTGCTCCGGCACGCCGAGGTCACGCGGATCGACGATGGTCCGGAAATCGGGATTGCAGAAGAGCGGCATGGAATAGCGCGGTATGTCGCGCAGATGCACGACGCGATGCACCGTCGCCTTGAAGCGGCCATTGGTCCAGCGCTTCATCAGCTCGCCGACGTTGATCACGAAGCTGCCGCGCAGCGGCGTCGCCTGCATCCAGTTCCCGTCCTTGCCCATGACCTCAAGGCCGCCGAGGCTGTCCTGCCACAGGATGGTGACGATGCCATGGTCCGTGTGCGGTCCCGACGCCTGGTCGGAGATGTGCAGGCCGGCATTGCCGAGATAGTGGTTGATGACCATGTCGGCCACCGGCTTGGTGAAGTGGCGCGTGAAGAAGTCGTCGGGCTTGCCGAGATAGAGCGCGAACCCTTCCAGGATCTTCATGCCGAGCTTGTAGGTCTCTCCATAGTAGGCCTCGATGGCCTCGCGGAAGCCGGGCATGTCCGGCCAATTGTTCGGGGCATAGAGCGGCGTCCCGGCCCGCACCTCCGGATCGTCGGCGGTCACCGGAAAACCGAGGTCGAAGCTGTCGCGCGCATTGGTCTTGCCGTTGCGATGGACGCTGTCCCACACGTCGCGATAGCCGCGGTTGTTGCTGTCGGCCTTCACCTTGAGCCGCTCTTCCTCGGGTAGATGGAAGAACCTGTCGGCGATCGCCACTGCGCGATCGATGACCTCGACCGACACGTTGTGATTGACGGCATAGAAGAACCCGATGTCGTCGCAGGCCGCGCCGATCTTCGCGGCCACCGCCTGGCGCGCGACAGGATCGGACGTATAGAGCCCGCCGAGATCGACCACCGGGATGCCCGCCGGCATCGCCTGCTGCTGCGTCGAGAGACCTGCTGCCATGTCCACCTCCACCCTTCCTGAATCCTAGCCGCGCCGCGAATCGCCCGCCCGCCAATCGAGCCGCCGTCCCAGCCAGTGGACGAACGAGTAGATGACGAACGAGAGCGCTGTCGCGATGAGGGCGACGGCATAGACCTCGTCGCCTCTGTAGTTCTGCATAGCGTGATTGATCACATAGCCGAGCCCAGTGGAGGAGATCATCCACTCTGCGGCGATGGCAACGATGATCGAGCCGGAGCCGGTGATCTCCTGCGCGGAAATCATCGAGGGCACGGCATAGGGCAGCCGGACCTGGCTGAAGGTCTGCCACCAGCTCGCGTTCAGGATGCGCATGCGATCGAGATGGACCTCGTCTGCCGAACGCAGCCCCTGCAGCGTGTTCACGAGCACCGGGAAGAAGCCGGATAGCGCCACGATGGCGGTCTTGCTCAGGATCGAGTCGCCGAAGGCCAGCATCAGCACCGATATCAGGGCGATGTAGGGCACGTTGCGCAAGGTGATCGCGGCCGGCATCAGCATGTGGCGTGTCGGCGGCAGAGCGTCGAACAGCACCGCGAGCCCGATGCCGGCGACGTTCGCCCACAGGAAGCCGATCGCCGAGACTTCCAGCGTCGCCAGCAGGTTTTCAAGGATGAAGCCATGCTCGACCCAGAGAACCTCGAGCACCCGCTCGGGGCGCGGGATCACGAAGGCCGGCAGGCCGGAGAACCAGATGGCCAGGTACCAGAGCAGCAGCACCGAGCCGATCGGCGCGATGATACGCAGCGCCGCGACGCCGACCCTCGACAGGATGCGCGCCGCCGCCCCGGCACGGGCCACAGGCACGTCGCCAAGGGCCATGTCCGACGGCATCAGGCGGCCCGCTCCGACGACGGGCGATGCATGAGCAGGTCCCGCACATGGCCCGTGATGGCGACGAATCGTGGATCCTGCCGGAACGACGGATCGCGCGGCCGCGGGACCGGCACCGACACGACTTCGAGCACGCGGCCCGGCGCCGGCGAAAAGACCAGCAGCCGGTCGGCCAGCATGACGGCCTCGTCGATGTGATGGGTGACGAACAGCACCGTCTTCGGCCGCAGGATCAGTTCACGATCGAACCATTCGCCGATCTCCTCGCGCTTCATCTCGTCGAGCGCGGAGAAGGGTTCGTCCATCAGCAGGACGGAGGGATCGTGCGCCATGGCGCTGGCGATGTTCACCCGCTGCAACATGCCGCCGGAAAGCTGTCGAGCCCTCTTGTTCTCATGCCCGGCCAAGCCGAACTCACCCAGCACCTTGGCCGGATCGAAGCCGACACGGCCGGCGATCTTCTGGGTGAACCGCACGTCGTCGATGGCCCGCTTCCACGGAAGCACGGCCGGCCGCTGCGAGACGAGGCCGAGCAGTCGCTTGCGCCGCGCCTCGGCAGCAGTGTCGGCGCCGATGCGGACCTCGCCGGTCGATGGCTCCTGCAGGTCGGCGACGATGCGCAGCAACGTGGTCTTGCCGCAGCCCGACGGCCCGACGAGGGCGATGAACTCGCCGGCCGCGATCTCCAGATCCACCGGGCGCAGCGCCCAGGTCTCGCCGAAGCGGCGCGAGACGTTGCGGATGGAGATCGCCGCGGCCATCAGGGCGACGCCGGCTTGGCGATGTAGGCGTCGGTCATGACCTCGGCGGCGGGGACGACCTTCGGTATCTGACCGCCATCCTTCAGAAAACCGATCATCTGGCCCCAGACCGCAGGGTTCATCCACAGCAGGCCGTTCTTCTTCGTGTCCTCGCTCTGGACCAGCGGGTTCTGCAGCTTGAAGCGCCACTTCAGCTTCTTCACGTCCTCGATCTGGCCGGGGAACTTGGCCAGCAGTTCGGCCGACTCGTCGGGATGGTCGATCACATACTGCATGCCCTTGGCGACCGCGCGCAGGTAGCGGCGCACCAGTTCCGGATTCTTCTTCAGAAGCTCGGCGGATGTGAAGATGACATCGGCATAGGCAGGGATACCGTATTCGGCGAAGCGCATCGCCTTCCAGGTCTTGCCCTTCACCGTCGGCGGCGCGTCGGCCTTCGCCGCCTCCTGTTCGATCTGGTAGGTCTGGTTCACGACCCAGCCCGAGAAGAAATCGATCTTGCCGACCATCAGGGGTTCGGCCGTCGCATTGACCTGGACGAGCTTCACCTTGCTCTCGTCGACGCCGTTCTTCTTCGTGAAGGCGTGAAACATGAATTCGGAACCGGCCTGGACCCCGACGGTCTTGCCCTCCATGTCCTTGGGCTTGGGCGCGGGCGCGTCCGGCGCACCGATGCTGAGATAGGCCGACGGCGCCTGCTGGAAGAGCGTCCCGACCGCGACGACATCGACAGGATCCTTGGCCAGCCGCGCGGTCACGACCATCATGCCGTTCGTGGCGACGCCGAACTGCGCCTGCCCCACCGCCACGATCGGGATCGGGTTCTTGCCCGGGCCGCCATCGATGGTCTTGTGCTCGATCCCCTCGTCCTTGAAGAAGCCCTTGGCCTCCGCGATCAGGATCGGCGCGTATTCACCAATCCGGAGCCAGCCGAGCTGGGTAACCGCCGTCATTTGCTGGGCATGGGCCTCGCATGTCCACAGACCGGCAGCAGCAACCAGCGCAATTCCTGCACGACTCGCGAGCCCCATAGCACCTTTCCCTTCCTGTGACGTTCCCAGCGATTTCACACAAGCTGTGCTTGTTCCGGGTGCAAATGTCGTGCCGTCCATATGGCCGGACGTCGGCATTCGCGTAGCGCAATACGGCCGCTGGTTGCGTAGTCAGGCCGGTCTCATGAGATGAGAGCAGCGACGCCGCGTGGCCCCGCGGTGAGATCCACGGCAAGGGAAACCGGCTGGCAGACCATATCGCACGCAGGCTGCGGGCTCGCAGCCCCAGGCAGCGATCCGGAGATGGTTCAGGCGATCTTGAGTTCGCTACCGGTCAGGCGGCGATAGGCCTCGAGGTAGCGCTTGCTGGTGGCCTCCACGACCGCAGCAGGCAGCTTCGGCGCGGGGGCGTCGCCGTTCCAGCGCCCGGCATGGCGTTCGACGTCGAGCCAGTCGCGCAGCGGCTGCTTATCGAAGCTGGGCTGCGGCTTGCCGGGGACATAACCGTCAGCCGGCCAGAAGCGCGAACTGTCCGGCGTCATCACCTCGTCTATCAGGAGGATCTCGCCCGACCGCGTACGACCGAACTCGAACTTGGTGTCGGCGATGATGATCCCGTGTGCGGCGGCGACGTCGCGGCCCTTCGTGTAGACCAGACGCGTCAGCCGCTCGAGTTCAGCCGTCACGTCCACGCCCAGGATCTCGCGCATGCGGCCGACGGTGATGTTCTCGTCGTGGCCGCTCTCCGCCTTGGTGGCAGGGCTGAAGATCGGCGGATCGAGACGGCCGCTTTCCTGCAAGCCGGCCGGCAACTTCTCGCCGGCCAGCGTGCCGGTCTTGGCATATTCGCGCCAGGCCGAGCCGGAAAGGTAACCCCGGATGACGCACTCGATCGGGAACACCGTGCCGCGCCGGCAGAGCATCGCCCGCCCCAGGAGCGCATCGCGATGGCCCTCGAGCGCCGGCACCTCGGCGATGATCCGGTCGGCGTCGGCCGCGATCATGTGATGTTTGACGAGCCCTTCGAGCTGACGGAACCACCAGGCGCTCACCTGCGTGAGCACGGCGCCCTTCATCGGGATGGGCTCGGCCATGACGACGTCGTAGGCGCTTACCCGGTCGGTCGCCACCAGCAGGAGCCGGTCGGCATCGACCTCGTACACGTCCCGCACCTTGCCCCGGGCGATCCGCTTGAGCGGCAGGTCGCTCGTCGTCATCAGCATCATGTTACTTCTCGTTCCTCATCTCGTGGAACACTTCCTTCGCGGTCAGCATCGCCTCGCGCACCGACGGCAGGCCGATATAGCCGCAAAGATGCATCAGCGCCTCCGACAATTCGTCCTCCGTCCACCCGGTATTGCGCGCCATGCGCAGATGGATGGCGAGCTCCGGCCAGCGCGCCTGCGCCGTGTCCGAGATCACGCAGATCAAGGCCCGGGTCTTCATGTCGAGCCCCGGCCGCGACCACAGCATGCCGAACACGGCCTCGCGCGCGTAGTCACCGAACTTCTGCATCATGGGATCGTCGTAGACCGTGCTGGCCATCTTGTCGGCAGTCGCCGCTCCCATGAGCTGGCGGCGGATCTCGGTGCCCTTCTTGTAGAGTTCGCTCTCGGCCATGTTCCCTCCTTTTCTTCTCTTCCGGACCGGTCTTGCCGGCCGGATCGGCGGCGCCCGGGACAGCCCGGCCATCGCCCTTGCCGCGCCAGCGCCAGGCGGCCTGTTCCGGAGTCATAGGCTCCGCCCTCCCCTTTGTCAGGCGTGCGGGCCTGCCAGGCGGCACGATCAGACGAGCCGGTAGCCGATCCCGGGTTCGGTCAGCACATGCCGCGGCGCCGATGGGTCGGCCTCGATCTTCTGCCGCAGCTGGCGGACATAGACCCTCAGATATTGCGGATCGACCGACTCGTCGCGCCACACCTCGCGCAGCAGGTGCCTGTGCGTCAGCACCTTGCCGGCATGGATCACCAGCTGTTCGAGGATGTCGTACTCCTTGGGCGAAAGCTTCACGTCCTCACCGCCGCGCTTCACCAGCCGTCGGACGAGATCGACGTTGAGATCGTCGCTGGTGAAGCTACGTTCCGCGCCTTGCTGCTGCAGACGATGCCGCAAGGCCGCCCGGATGCGCGCCAGCAGCTCGTCGGCTCCGAACGGCTTGGTGACATAGTCGTCAGCACCGGAATCGAGCGCCGTCACCTTGGCCGCCTCCTCGCCGCGGCTCGACAGGACGACGATCGGCACCGGGCCGATCGCCCGGATCCTCGCGATCAGATCGAGGCCGTCGACGTCGGGCAGGCCGAGATCGAGCAGGACGAGATCGGGGCGATGGTGGCGCAGCGCCGACAGGGCTTCGCCGCCGGTCGCGGCCTCGAGGACGCGGTAGTCGTGGGCGCCCAGCGTCGTGCGCAGGAGGCGCCGGATCGGCGGCTCGTCCTCGACGATCAGGATGACTGCGGCGTCGCCGCTCATGTCGATATCGGATAGGTCACGACGAACTCCGCCCCCGTGCGGTCCGTGCGGTTGCGCGCGGCGATCGTCCCGCCCTGGACCTCGACGAACCCCTTGGCGATGGCGAGGCCCAGCCCGGTGCCGGCCCGCCGCCGATCGCCATCGTCGGCCCGATAGAATTTGTCGAACAGGCGGTCAAGCGCCTCCACAGCGATGCCGGGCCCCTCGTCGCGCACAGCGATCTCGACCGCGTCGCCGGTACGGCGGGCCGTGATTTCGATGCGCCCGCCGGGCGAGGAATACTTGCCGGCGTTGTCCAGGATGTTGAAGAGCGCCTGTTCGGCCAGCACGAAATCCAGCGACAGCGGCGGCAGATCGCCCTCGATCGCGGTTGTCACCACGCGATCCTTCAGCAGCGGCGTGGCCCGCCTGAGCGTGGTGGAGACGAGATCACCGACCTCCACCGGCTCCCGCTTGGGCACGATCACACCCGCATCGAGCCGCGTCATGTCGAGAAGATTTCCGACGAAGCGGTCGAGACGCTCGGCCTCGCTCAGGGCCGTCGCGACCAGTTCGGCCCGCGTCTGGTCGTCGTATCGCTCGCGGTAGCTCTTGAGACTGGACAAGGCGCCGATGATCGAGGCGAGCGGCGTGCGCAGGTCGTGCGAGACCGAAGTGAGCATGGCGGATCGCAACCGCTCGCGCTCGGCGCCGATGCGCGCCTGGTCGATGTCCTCCGCGAGCGCCACGCGCTCGACGGCGACGGCGGCCTGGTTGCCGACCGCCTCCAGCAGGCGCCGCTCCGACGCGCCCAGGTCACGGCCTTCGCCGAGAGGAAGGATGCCGACGACACCGATCGGGGCGCGACTGGTGCGCACGGGGACGAACAGCCAGCGTCCGCCGGGCAACGTGTCCGTTCCCTTGCCCGTCGGCCGCTCCGTATCCCAGCACCAGCGCGCAGCCGCGAGATCGCCGTCCGTGAATTCGCTGTCGGGCGGAAAGGCGGCCCGCAGCGTCAGGCGCCCGCTCTCCCGAAGCGTGCGCTCGGGCATGAGAATCGCGACCTCGGCATTCAGCAGCCGCGCAAGATGCGTCACGACGATCCAGAGAAGGTCGTCGAGGTCGACGACGCCCGCGATCTTGCTGCTGAAGGCATAAAGATCGGCAGTGGTGCGGGCCTCGCGCCGCGCCGCCTGCGCCTGGGCCCGCGTGCGCGTGCCGAGGGCGGACGCCATCGCCGCGACGAACATGAAGAAGAAGAGCGCAACGACGTTGGCCGGATCGGCGATCGTCAGCCGATAGAGGGGCGGCAGGAAGAAGAAGTTGTAGCAGAGCACTGACAGGGCGGAGACCCATAGCGACGGCACCAGTCCGTGACGAGCCGCCGCGATCAACACCGGCACGACATAGACGAGCGAGATGTTCGGCAGCTTGACGTAGGCGTCGATCAGGATGCCGAGCGCGGTCGCGAGAGCTGTCGTCAGCACGCCCTCGAAGTAGGGGCCGATCGAGCGCGGCGTGCCTCTCATCCAGTCTGCCGCGCCGGCCGGTTCCGGCTTGGCCGTCGACGGCGCCACCTCGACGACGAGCCCCGAGCCGCTGCGCACCAGCTCGTCGACGACCGACCCGTGGCGGAGCTCGAACCAGCGCGAGCGGTGCGACTTCCCCACCACCACGCGCGTGGCATTGCGGGAGCGGGCGAAGGAGACGATCTCCTCCACCACGGTGCGCCCGGGAACGGTGACGACTTCGGCGCCGAGCTGGCTTGCGAGCTGCATGGCCTCGCCAAGGCGAGCCTGTTCGGCCTCGGTCAGGAGGCCATGCCGCTGCGTCTCGACATAAAGGGCGATCAGCTCGGCATCGAGGCTGTCGGCGGTACGCTTGGCGGCGCGCACGGTATTGGGCGCGTCGGGGCTGGGATCGAGGCAGACGATCACGCGCTCGCCGGCGGCCCAGGGCCCGGTAATCGCATGCTCGCGCATGTAGCTGCGCATTTGCTCGTCGACCCGCTCGGCCGTCCGCCGCAGGGCGAGCTCGCGCAACGCCGTGAGGTTGCCTGGAGAGAAGTAGTGCCTCAGGGCACGCTGGGCCTGCTCGCGCACATAGACCTTGCCGGCGCCGAGGCGGGCGATCAGGTCGGTAGGTGTCGTGTCGACCAGTTCCACCTCGTCCGCCGCATCGACGACCGAGTCCGGCACCGTCTCGCGCACGCGGATGCGCGTGATGCGCGCGACGACGTCATTCAGGCTCTCGACATGCTGGACGTTCATCGTCGAATAGACGTCGATACCCGCGGCCAGCAGCTCCTCGACGTCGAGGTAGCGCTTGGGATGGCGGCTGCCCGGCGCGTTGGTGTGCGCAAGCTCGTCGACGAGCACCAGGGCCGGCCGCCGCTTCAGGATGGCGTCGAGGTCCATCTCATGGAGCGTGCGTCCCTTGTACTCGACAGCACAGCGCGGAATGACTTCGAGATCGGCAAGTTGCGCCTCGGTCTCGACGCGGCCGTGCGTCTCCACCACGCCGACCACCACGTCGACACCCTCGGCCTTGCGGCGATGGGCGGCCAGCAGCATCTCGTAGGTCTTGCCGACGCCGGGCGCGGCCCCGAAGAAGATCTTGAGCCTGCCGCGCGTCTCCTTCTGCGCCGCCTTCAGCAGCGCGTCGGGCGACGGTCGCGCGTCATCGGATCGGCCGGCTGCCATCGGCTGACGAGAATGTCACCGCCCAACCAGAGCGTCGAGCGCCATGTTGAGCCGCAGGACATTCACGCGCGGCTCGCCAATCACGCCGAGGAACCGGCCCTCGGTCTGGTTGGCAACCAGCTCCCGCAGACGCTGCTCCGGCAGACCGCGTTCCCTGGCCACGCGTGGCACCTGGAACAGGGCGGCCTCGGGCGAGATGTCGGGATCGAGACCGCTCGCCGAGGTCGTCACGAGGTCGATCGGGATCGGCGCGTTCGGGTTCTCCGCCCTGAGCTTCTCGATGTCGCCCTGGACCCGCTCGGCCAGCGCCTTGGAGGTCGGGCCGGCATTGCTGCCGCCAGAATTCGCCGCGTTGTACGGCGCCGGAACGGTCTTGGTCGGATCCTTGGGGTCGACGTCCGTGGTCGCCGACGGCCGGCCGTGGAAGTAGCCGGGCTTCTCGAAATTCTGGCCGATCAGCTCGGAGCCGATCACCTTGCCGTCCTTTTCGATCAGGCTGCCCTTGGCCTGACGCGGAAAGGCCAATTGAGCCAAGCCGGTCATGGCCAGGGGATAGGCCAGGCCGGTCAGCACCGTGAACAGCACCATCATCACGATGGCGGGGCGAAGTTCCTTCAACATGGTCTGTCCTCACGCCAGCC
The DNA here is from genome assembly GCA_018240685.1 of Pseudomonadota bacterium. GTDB lineage: Bacteria > Pseudomonadota > Alphaproteobacteria > Reyranellales > Reyranellaceae > Reyranella. The sequence goes on from JAFEFG010000061.1 coordinate 25,040, forward strand.
CGACGGCCGTGATCGCCATGTCGATCAGCTTGATGCCGACGAAAGGCACGATCACGCCACCGAGGCCATAGATCAGGAGATTGCGCAGCAGCGCCTGCGAGGCACCGACGGGGCGGTATTGGACGCCGCGCAGCGCCAGCGGGATCAGGGCGATGATGATCAGCGCATTGAAGATGATCGCCGACAGGATGGCGCTCTGCGGCGTCTTCAGCTGCATGACGTTGAGCGCCTGGAGTTGCGGATAGAAGGCCAGGAACATCGCCGGGATGATGGCGAAATACTTGGCGACGTCGTTGGCGATCGAGAAGGTCGTCAGCGCGCCCCGTGTCATCAGGAGCTGCTTGCCGATCTCGACGATCTCGATGAGCTTGGCCGGATCGGAGTCGAGGTCGACCATGTTGCCCGCCTCGCGAGCGGCCATGGTGCCCGTGTTCATGGCGACGCCGACATCGGCCTGGGCCAGCGCCGGCGCATCGTTGGTGCCGTCGCCGCACATGGCGACCAGCTTGCCCTGCGCCTGCTCCTCGCGGATCAGCTTGAGCTTGGTCTCGGGCGTCGCCTGGGCAAGAAAGTCGTCCACGCCGGCCTCGGCAGCGATGGCGGCTGCCGTCAGCGGGTTGTCGCCGGTGATCATCACCGTGCGGATGCCCATCTTGCGCAGCGTGGCGAAGCGATCGCGGATGCCGCCCTTCACGATGTCCTTGAGGTGGATGACCCCCAGCATCCTGCCATCCTTGGCGACGGCCAGCGGCGTGCCACCGGCCTTGGCGATCTTCTCCGCGATCGCCTCGATCTCGTGCGCCGCCTGCGGCAGGGCCCGGACGTCGGCGATGACGGCGTCCACCGCACCCTTGCGGATCGAGGCGCCATCGACGTCGATGCCGCTGATCCGCGTGTGCGCGGAGAAGGAGATGAACCTGGCATGCAGCGGTGCCATCTCGCGGCCGCGGATGTCGTATTTCTCCTTGGCCAGCACGACGATCGAGCGGCCCTCCGGCGTTTCGTCCGCCAGCGACGAAAGCTGGCTGGCATCGGCCAGCTCGCGCTCGCTCACGCCCGCAACCGGAAGGAACTCGGTCGCCTGGCGGTTGCCCAACGTGATGGTGCCGGTCTTGTCGAGCAGCAGCGTATCAACGTCGCCCGCGGCCTCGACGGCGCGGCCCGACATGGCGAGCACGTTGAATCGCACCAGGCGGTCCATGCCGGCGATGCCGATCGCCGACAGGAGCGCGCCGATCGTGGTCGGGATCAGAGTCACGAACAGCGCCACCAGGACCAGCACGCCCATGGTGCCGCCGGCATAGGCGGCGAAGCTCGGGATGGTCGCGACCGAGAAGACGAAGATGATCGTCATACCAGCCAACAGGATGTTGAGCGCGATCTCGTTCGGCGTCTTCTGGCGCTCCGCCCCCTCGACCAGCGAGATCATGCGGTCGAGGAAGGTGGAACCGGGCTCGGCGGTGATGCGCACCTTGATCCAATCGGAGATCACCTGGGTGCCGCCGGTCACTGCGGACCGGTCGCCGCCGCTTTCGCGGATTACCGGCGCCGATTCGCCGGTAATGGCCGCCTCGTTGACCGAGGCCACGCCCTCGACCACCTCGCCGTCCGACGGGATCAGGTCGCCCGCCTGCACGAGCACGATGTCGCCCTTCTTGAGCTGGGGTGCCGGCACCTCGGTCCATTGAGTGGCCGAGGCATCGCTCAGCCGCTTGGCGACAGTCTCCGTTTTCGCCCGGCGCAGCGTGGCGGCCTGTGCCTTGCCGCGGCCTTCTGCGACCGCCTCGGCGAAGTTGGCAAACAGCACCGTGAACCACAGCCAGAGATTGATCTGGAGCGAGAAACCGAGGCCGCCCTGGCCGGCCACGAGATCGCGGACGAACAGGATCGTCGTCAGGACGGCGACGATCTCGACCGTGAACATGACCGGGTTGCGCACCATCACGCGCGGATCGAGCTTCCTGAAAGCGTCGACGATCGCGGGCCCCAGGATCTTCGGATCGGTCATGGTGGCAACCGGCATCCGCTTCCGCATATGGGTAGCGAGTTCCATGGTCATGAGAACCTCTCGACTCAGAACAGGGTGCCGGCGCCCATCGCGACGTGCTCGACGAGCGGGCCGAGCGCGAGCGCCGGGAAGAAGGTGAGACCGCCGACGATCAGGATCACGCCCACCACCAGGCCGGCGAACAGCGGGCCGTCGGTCGGGAAGGTGCCGGCGGAGGCCGGCACGATCTTCTTGGCTGCAAGCGAGCCGGCGATGGCGATCACGGGTACGACCATCAGGAAGCGCCCGATGAACATCGCGAGCGCCAGCGTCGTGTTGTAGAAGAGCGTGTTGGCGCTGATGCCGGCGAAGGCCGAGCCATTGTTGCCCGTGCCCGACGTGTAGGCATAGAGGATCTCGCTGAAGCCATGCGGGCCCTGGTTGGCGGGTCCGGCGAGACCGGCATCCACAACCGTTGCGATGGCCGTAAAACCCAGGATCGAGAGCGGCAGGATGAGGATTGCGAGCATCGCCATCTTCACCTCCCTCGCCTCGATTTTCTTGCCGAGATATTCGGGCGTGCGGCCGACCATCAGGCCCGCCACGAACACCGAAATGATCGCAAAGAGCAGCATGCCGTAGAGGCCGGAGCCGACGCCGCCGAAGATGATCTCGCCGAGCTGGATGTTGAACAGCGGCACAAGCCCGCCGAGCGGCGTGAAGCTGTCGTGCATGGAATTGACGGCGCCGCAGGAGGCGTCGGTCGTCACGGTGGCAAACAGGGCCGAGTTGACGATGCCGAAGCGCACCTCCTTGCCTTCCATGTTGCCGCCGACGGCACCGAGATGGGCGAGGATGGGGTTGCCGGCCGCTTCCGCCCAATAAGCGATGGCCACACCGCCCAGGAACAGCATGCCCATGACCGCGAAGACCGCCCAGCCCTGGCGCTGGTCGCCGACCATGCGGCCGAAGACATTGGTGAGCGCGGCGCCGATCGAGAAGATCAGCACCATCTGGACGAAGTTGGTGATGGCGCTAGGGTTCTCGAACGGATGGGAGGAGTTGGCATTGAAGAAGCCGCCGCCATTCGTGCCCAGCATCTTGATCACTTCCTGCGAGGCCACCGGCCCCTGGGCGATCACCTGCTTGGCACCCTCGAGCGTCGTCGCCTCGGTGTAGGCCGACAGGTTCTGCGGCATGCCCTGCCAGACGAAGAAGAGGCCGACGACCACGGAGACCGGCAGCAGCACGTAGAGGGTGCAACGCGTGAGATCGACCCAGAAATTGCCGATGCCCTTGGCCGAGCGGCGCGCGAAGCCCCGGATCAGGGCAACGGCCAGAGCGATGCCGGTCGCGGCCGAGACGAAGTTGTGCACCGTGAACCCGGCCATCTGGACGAGATAGCTCATGGTCGTCTCGGGCACGTAGGATTGCCAGTTGGTATTGGTGTCGAAGCTCATCGCCGTGTTGAAGGCGAGCCCCTCCTCCACCGCCGACTGCCCGGCCGGATTGAACGGCAGCAGCGCCTGGAAGCGCTGCAGCACATAGAGCAGCACGAACCCGACCAGGCTGAACAGCAGCATGGACACGGCGTAGCCGATCCAGCTCTGGTCGCGCCGCTCGTCGACGCCGCTCAGGCGATAGAAGAGCCGTTCGACAGGGCCGAAGACCGGCGACAGGATCGTCCGTTCGCCCGAGAAGACGCGCGTCATGTAGCCGCCGAAGGGCTTCACGAGCAGCACGACGGCCGCGCTGAAGAGCGCGATCTGGAACCAGCCGTTGAAGGTCATGGAAGTGGTTTCCCTAGAAGCGCTCGGGACGCAGCAGCGCGTAGGTAAGGTAGACGAGCAGGCCGAGCGTCACCGCGCCGCCGAGGACGTAGTCGATCAACATGCCGGTCTCCTCACAGCCTGTCGCAGGCGTAGGCGTAGGCGATCGCCAGCAGGAAAAGGCCGCAGCCGACCGCAATCAGGGTGACATCCAACATCTGCTTGCCCTCAATCGTTACGCCACGTTGTCGCGCCTGAGCGCATAGGGAATCGAGAGGCCAGGAACCGCGGCGATATAGGATTCTCATATATGCGCCAGACGTGAACGATCCCGTTGACCCTAGGCAATCGGCACTATCGACAATTGATCTACATCAACATTGTTCAATCAATCGATCCCGAAGAATCGCAAAACCAAGAGCACGACGGTCACGAGCGCGACATGCGCGCCAAGCACCAAACCGATATCGCGCAAAACATCGCCCGGACGAGGCGGTCGGATCTCCGACTGGTCATCGGAATCCCGTCGACGTGCGCCTGAAGGCCCAGACATAGTTTTCGCCCAAATCTCAGGAGAGAGATTTTCCATCATCGCGCGCTCTATGTGCGCCCGAGGCCCGTAGGAAATCGATGGCGGGAAATTCGGCCGCCAATAGGAATCGTATAGGAATTGCCGATTTCTAGACGTCGGAAGAGATCCGCTTCATCATGCAGACTTCTCCCGCCAAGATCTCGACGACGGCGTCATCGAGAGAATCGAATCCGTGCGGCGTGGACGCGTCGGGCCGCAATATGCGCCAGCCAGGATCGACCTGCACGACTCAGTAATACGCATCCCTCGTTCCAATGGCGCTGCAGCTCATCCGCCGCTCCATGAAGCGTCCGCACTCTTGGCAGAGCCGGATCGCTCAAGGGGGATGTGTGCGCCGGAGCCATGCGAAATCGAGAGAAGAGGACCCCCTCGCGTGCAGGAAAGATGAATGATTTCACGTTCCGGCGCGTGGGAACAATTATGGAAATCCTATAACGGCACCGAAGCGACGGCATGGATTTCCTAAGGCGTGGACATGCTTCTTTGGGCTCACACAAAGGGGAGCCTCTATGAGGAAGAATACTCGCGCCATCCTGAGCGGACTGATCGCTGCCGCAGCATTCGGTCCGATTGCCCAAGCGCAGCAGCCGGCGGCGGCTACCCAGCAGGCTCAGGCCGCGCCTGCCGCCCCCGAGAAGGAGACATGGAAGGCTCCGTTTGGCGGCACCTTCAACGCC
>JAFEFG010000062.1 GCA_018240685.1 Pseudomonadota bacterium
CCCGGGCGCGTTGTCGCGCGCCTGTCCCATCAGGTGGATGAACACGTCCTCCAGCGTGGGTGCGGCTTCCTCCCAGACCAGCGTCCGATCCTGGCGGAAGGGCTCGATCGCGCGCTGCAGGGCCTCCCGGTCCGGTCCGCAGACATGCAGCGTGGTGCCGAACGCGGCGGCTGCGGTCACGCCGGCGGCGTCGCGCAATTTCGGGGCGAGACGGTCGGCGCCCGGGCCGCTGGCAATGATCGCCGAGAGGCCGGACTGGCGGATGATCTCCGGCGCCGTGCCGCGCGCCATCAGCTCGCCATAGGCGATGTAGGCGATCTCGTGACAGCGCTCGGCCTCGTCCATGTAGTGCGTCGACACCAGCACGGTGATGCCCTCGGCGGCATAGGCGTGGATCTCGTCCCAGAAGGCGCGCCGGGCCTTTGGATCGACGCCGGCGGTGGGTTCGTCCAGCAGCAGGAGCTTGGGCTCGTGCAGGACGCAGGCCGCGAGCGCCAGCCGCTGCTTCCAGCCGCCGGACAGCGAGCCCGCAAGCTGGCGCTGCCGCGTCGCGAGGCCCAGCCGCTCGAGCGAGGTGTCGACGCGCTGCCGGAGCCGGTCGAGCCCGTAGACCCGGCCCACGAACTCGAGGTTCTCGCGGATCGTGAGGTCCTCGTAGAGGCCGAAGCGCTGCGTCATGTAGCCCGCCTGGCGCTTGATGGCGTCGCGCTCGCGCACGAGATCGTGGCCCAGGCAGGTGCCGCCGCCGCCGTCGGGAGTAAGCAGGCCGCAGATCATGCGCAGCGTGGTGGTCTTGCCGGAACCGTTGGGACCGAGGAAACCGCAGACCCGGCCGGTGCCGATGGCGAGGTTGACATGGTCGACCACGGTGCGCGTGCCGTAGCGCTTGACGAGGTCATGGACGTCGATCGCGAGCGCCATGACCGGCCTATCGTGCGAAGGCGGCGACGGAAATGGGCAGGCCCGGCGCGAGCGGCGCCTGTCCCGGCTCGGGCCGCGCCTCGATCAGGAACACGAGCTTCGCCCGCGCGCTCTGGGAGTAGATGACCGGCGGCGTGTATTCGACGCGCGGCGAGATATAGATGACGTTCGCCTTCAGGTCGGGCGGGCAGCGATCGCAGGTGAAGCGCACCTGCTGGCCCATGCGGACGGCGGCGACGTCCCCTTGCGGCACGTAGAAGCGCAGCTTCACGCGATAGGCGGGCAGGAGGGACACGACCGGCGTGCCGGCCGGCACCCATTCGCCGACGTTGTAGAAGGTGTTCTCGACCAGTGCATCCTCCGGCGCGACCGGCATCTGATCGTCGAGGCGCTTGCGCGCCTGTTCGAGATTGGCGCGGTTCTGCTCCACCGTGGCCTTGGCGGCGGCGATCTCGTCGGGACGCGCGGCGAGCTCGTTCACCTTTTCCTGCGCCACCAGCGAGGCGACGCGGGCGCGCATCTGGTGCAGTTGCGATTCGGCCTGCTCGTAGGCCTGACGTGCGTTGATGCCGCGCGCGAGCAACTCGCCCTGGCGCTTGTAGTCGAGTTCGGCCTGGGCCAGTGCGGCCTCGGCTTCGCGGCGCTGGGCATGCGTGATGTCGCGTTCCGCCGGCCGCTTGCCGGTCAGGAGGTTGTCGTAACGCGCCTTCGATTCGGCCAGAGCGGCTTCGGCGCGGGCGACCTCGGCCTTGGCGAGCTCGGGATCGATGATGAACAGGCGGTCGCCCTTCTTGACGCGCTGGCCGCGTTCCACCGGCCGCGCGACCAGCCGGCCGGCGACGGGCGGGGCGATCAGGCTCGTTTCGCCCTCGACGTAGCCGAGATACTGCGCATCGCTGCCGCCAAGGCCAAGGACGGCGGAAAGCGGCGCGCGTCCCCACAGGGCGACGACCAGCAGGCTGGTCGCGGCCAAGGCCAGCGCGACGAGGCGGGCGCGTTTCATGACGGCTTCAGCCCGTGAAGGAGGAGATCGGCGTGATGGCGGGCGAGCGCGCGCACGTCGAGCCTTTCGCCGCCGATCGGCTCGAAAACGGTCTTCCACACGCCCGCCAGCAGCATGGCGCCGACGAGGCTGCGGACGGTGAAGCCGGGATCGACGGGCCGAAACTCCCCGCGGGCGATACCGCGGGCGATCAGGGATTCGAGAAGCGGCAGCCCGCGTCCGATCACCTCATTCAGGTAGAAGCGGCCGATCTCGGGGAAGGCGCGCGACTCTCCGATCACCAGCTTGGCGATCGAGGGCAGCGGCGTGTCCTCGATGCGGCCGGCCATGAATTCCAGGATGCGCGGCAGCATCTCGGCCACCGGGCCGTCATGGGCGCTCACCAGCGCCTCGACGATGCTGAAGTTGCTGATCAGCGTCTGGCGGATGACGCCCTGGAACAGCGCCATCTTGTCCTCGAAGTAGAGATAGATGGCCGCCTTGCTGAGGCCGGCGCGCTCCGCCACGTCGTCGAGCCGCGTCGCCGCAAAGCCCTTTTCCACGAACAGCGCGAGGGCCGCGTCGAGGATCTCCTGGGGCCGCTTTTCGGGAGCGCGGCGCTGTTTCCTCTGTGCCATTTAAATAACTTACCAGTCAGTAATAACAGTGGCAAGGCCCGGAGTCGCTGCAGGAGGAGCCTCCGCCCCAGAACGACGAAGGCCGCCTTGCGGCGGCCTTCGCATTCGTCCCGACGGAGCGGAACTCAGTTGTGCTTGGCGATCTCGAGACGGCCGACCTGGTCGCGATGAACCTCGTCCGGACCGTCGGCCAGGCGCAGGGTGCGCTGGTGGGCGTACATGCTGGCCAGCTTGAAGACCTGGCTGACGCCGCCGGCGCCATGGAGCTGCAGGCAGCGATCCACCACCTTGGAGGTGATGTTGGGCACCGCGACCTTGATCATGGCGATCTGCTGGCGCGCTTCCTTGTTGCCGTACTTGTCCATCGCCCACGCGGCCTTCAGCACCAGCAGGCGGGCCATGTCGATCTCCATGCGCATGTCGGCGACATGGGCCTTGGTCACGCCCATCTCCGAGATGCGCTGGCCGAAGGCGACGCGGCTCTTGGCGCGCTTGATCGCCATCTCGAGCGCACGCTCGGCAACGCCGATGGCGCGCATGCAGTGATGGATGCGGCCCGGTCCGAGGCGGCCCTGGGCGATCTCGAAGCCGCGGCCCTCGCCGAGGAGAATGTTCGTCTTGGGAACGCGCACGTTGTCGTAGATCACTTCGGCATGGCCGTGCGGGGCGTCGTCGTAGCCGAACACGTGCAGCATCTTCACGACCTTGATGCCGGGCGTGTCGCGCGGCACGACGATCATCGACTGCTGGCGGTAGGCCGGGGCGCTGGGATCGCTCTTGCCCATGAGCACGATCACCTTGCAACGCGGATCGCCCATGCCCGACGACCACCACTTGCGGCCATTGATGACATAGTTGTCGCCGTCGCTCTCGATGCGGCACTCGACGTTGCGCGCATCGGAGGAGGCGACGGCCGGCTCGGTCATGGCGAAGCAGGAACGGATCTCGCCGTTGAGCAGCGGCTTCAGCCACTTGTCCTTCAGTTCCTTCGACGCGTAACGCGCGAACACTTCCATGTTGCCGGTGTCGGGGGCGGAGCAGTTGGTGGCCTCCGACGCGATCGAGGAGCGGCCCAGCACCTCGCAGATCGGCGCGTATTCGAGATTGGAAAGGCCCATCGTGCCGTGCGTGTCACCGCTGTCGCGGTCGGCGGGCAGGAACATGTTCCACAGGCCGCGCTTCTTCGCCTCGGCCTTGCATTCCTCCATCACCGGCGGGAGCTGCCAACGGTCCTTGGCCTTCTCCATCTGCTCTTCATAGACGGCCTCGGCCGGGTAGATGACCTCGTCCATGAATTTGTTGAGTTTTTCCAGCAGCGCCTTGGTGCGGTCGGAATATTCGAAATCCATCTTTTTCTCCCTCTGTGCTGCGGCGGACTGTGGTCGAAAACGGCGCCGATGTGAACGGTTATTCAGGCCGCACCTCGGATTTCGTTCGTCAAAACCGTCATCCGATTGAGACGCATTGGCCGCGCGCAAGCGCGTGCCAAAAAGCCGGTCGTGACGGTCGCGGCCGTCGGCAGGGCGCTGGGTCGGGGACCGGCCGGACGCGCGCCTATTTCAGGCCGAAATAGGCGCGGCGCAGAGCTTCGTTGTCGGCCATCTCGGCCACCGTGCCGGAGAAGCGGATGCGCCCGCCTTCCAGCACGAAGACGCGCGTGGCGACTTCGAGGAAACCGATGTTCTGTTCGGCGATCAGCAGGGCGAGCCCGCGCTTGCGCAGGGTGCCGAGGATGCGGATCACTTCCTTGACAAACAAGGGCGACAGGCCGGCCGAAGGTTCGTCCATGACCAGGAGCTTCGGCTCCGCGGCGAGGGCCTTGGCGATGCCCAGCATCTTGCGCTGCCCGCCCGAGAGGCTCGACGCGGCGTCACGCCGTTTCTCGCGCAGCACCGGGAACAGGTCGTAGAGCTCGTCCAGCCGCTTTTCGGGATGGGCGTGCCCCAGCGCCTGGGCGCCGATCAGGATGTTCTCCTCGATCGACAGGTCGGGGAAGACGGCAAGCTCCGACATGTAGGTCATGCCGCGCCGCATGCGGTCGCTCGAGCGGGTCCTGGTCACGTCCTCGCCGGCAAGGACGATGTTGCCGTGCCGCGCCTCGATCAGCCCGACCAGCGTCTTCAGGAAGGTCGTCTTGCCGGCGCCGTTGGCGCCCAGCAGCAGGACGGTTTCGCCGGGGCGCACGTCGAGGTCGACGCCCCAGAGGACCTGCATGGTGCCGTAGCCGGCGTCGATGCCGGTCGTGCGCAGCAGCGCATTGGCCTCAGGCGGCATGCTCGCCTCCCAGGAACACCTCGATGACTTCCGGCACCTTCACCGCGACGGCGAGCGTGCCCTCGAAGATCTCCTTGCCCGCGTTCATGACGATCACGCGGTCGGTGATCTGTTCGATGAAGCCCATCAGATGCTCCACGACGATGATGGCCATGCCGCTCCGGGCCAGGCTCTTGATGCGACCGGCCATCCAGTCGAGCTCGGTCGGGTTGAGGCCGGCCGCGAGCTCGTCCAGCAGCAGGAGCCGGGGGCCGGTGGCGAGCGCGCGTGCCAGGTCCAGCGTCTTCTGCTGCACGTTGTTGAGATCCTGTGCCGGGCGGTCGGCCACGTCGGCGAGCCGGTACTCCTCGAGCAGGCTCTCCATCGACGGCGGTGCCGCAGCGGAACGGCCATAGGCCAGCGCCACTTCGATGTTCTGCCGTACCGTGAGCGACAGGAACGGCTTGGGCACCTGGAAGGTGCGGTTGATGCCGAGATGCACCAGACGATGCGAGGACAGCCCGCCGATCGCGCGCCCCTCGAACGTGACGCTGCCGCCGTCCGGCGCGTAGAGGCCGGAAATGACGTTGATCGCCGTCGTCTTGCCCGAGCCGTTCGGCCCGACCAGCCCCAGGATCTCGCCTGGAGCGACGTGGAAGGTGAGGCCGCCCAGGGCGTAGAAGCCGCCGAAGCGCTTCACCAGGCCTTCCGCCCGGAGGATGGGAGTCGGTTCAGGGGACATGCCGGCCTCGCCGCGTGACCAGGGACACCAGGCCCGCCGGCAGGAACAGGACGAGCCCCATGATCAGCAACCCGTAGATGAGCTGGAAGTATTGCGGCGTCGTGAAGCCGATCAGGTTGTAGACTCCGTACAGGATCAGCACGCCCACGATCGGCCCGATGATCGTCGCCACGCCGCCGAACAGGGCGAAGACGATGGCGAAGATGCTGAACGTGCCGCTGAAGACGTTGTCGGGGAAGAAGACCGAGACGTACCAGGCATAGACGCCGCCCGCGAGGCCGGCGATCAGGGCCGAGGCGAGCCAGGCGGCGACGCGCATGCGCACCACGTTGACGCCGGCCATGCCGGCACTCACCGGATCCTCGCGCACGGCCTGGAGCGCCAGCCCGAAGCGTGAGTTCTTGAGGTAGACGACCACGCCCAGGGTGAGCGCCAGAACGACCAGGGCCGCCCAATAGGCGGCTTCGGGGTTGAAGGTCGCCGTCAGCGACACGCCGTAGGGGCCGCGCGTGATGTCCTCGAGCGCCGGATTGGCGACGAAGTGCAGCACGGCGAGCGAGGACGCGAGGTTGGCGATGGCGAAGTAGGCCCCGGACAGGCGCAGCAGCGGTGTCAGCAGCAGGCCGATCAGCATGCCGGCCAGTCCGGCCGCGATCACCGCAACCGGTGCCGAGGCGTGGGCATGCATGACCATCATGGCGAAGCCGTAGGCGCCGCTGCCGAAGAAGCCGACATAGCCGAAGGGCAGATAGCCGGTGAAGCCGTAGATGACGTTCACGCCCTGGGCGAGGATGAGAAACACCACGAAGTTGAACAGCATCAGGTGGTTCTCGTAGACGCCCGGCAGGATCGCGAAGACGACCAGCAGCGGCACGACGATGAACAGAAGGTGGCGGATCGCGCTAGGCAACGCGCACCCGCCTTCCGAGCAGGCCGCTCGGACGCAGGAGCAGGATCAGGATCAGCAGGACGTAGGGCAGCAGGTCGGCCCAGGAGCTGAGATAGGTCTGCACCAGCATGTAGGAGATGCCGTAGACCACGCCGCCGAGCGCCGTGCCGAGCGGATTGCCCAGCGAGCCCAGCACCACGACCGCGAACGAGGTCACCGTCGCGTCTTCGCCGAAGGCGGGCGTCACCGAGCCGAACATGAAGGGCGCGAACACGCCCGCGACGGCGGCGAGCCCGAGCCCGATGCCGAAGGCCGCGGCCGACACGCGATCGACGTTGATGCCGGTGGCGAAGGCCTCGTCGCGGCGAGACATCACCGCGCGCGTGAGGGTGCCCAGCCGGGTGCGGTAGAGATAGACATAGACCAGCCCGATCGCGATGACGCTGACGGTCGCCGAGATCGCCCAGCTGGCCGGGAAGCTCTGGCCGAAGAGCTCGACCGGGCCGTCCGCGTCGCCGCCGAACAGGGCCGTCCGCAGCGGCGCCAGGATCGCGCCAAGCTCGCTGCTGTCGATCGAGCGCTCGCTGGTGCCGAAGGCGATGGTGGTCAGCGCCTCGATCACCTGGCTCAGCCCGAAGAAGAGGATGATCGACAGCATCTCGGGATTCACCGATCCCTGCAGCCGCGGCACCAGCAGGCGGTAGAGCACGAGGCCCACCAGCACGAACACCACGAAGGCCAGCGGCACGGCGAAGAGAGGATCGAGCGCGGCCAGCGCCGACACGCCGACGGCGATGAAGGCCCCGAGCATCAGGAAGTCGCCATGCGCCAGATTGACGATGCGCATGACGCCGAACACGAGATTGAGCCCGATTCCCACCAGGCTGAAATACAGACCGAACAACAGGCCCGCGACGAGGGCGTAGACAAGCATAGGATCAGGTCCTCGGGCTCCCCGCCGTGACCGGCGGGGAGCTCATGGTGTGCGTTCTCACGGGCGCGGATAGACCGGCTTGCCGGTGGCGACCTCGTGCGGATAGACGGCGACGAACTTCAGATGGCCGTGCTCGTTGGGCACGAGCTGGCCGAGCGGGGTCAACTCGCCGATCTGCCCGCCCGTCTCGTCGAGGGCGAAGGTGCCGTCGAGCGTCTTGAGCTGGCCGGAAAGGCTGAACACCGCGCGGCGCAGCTCCATCTGGTCGAGGCTCGTGGCCACCGACAGGGTCTTCTCGATCACCAGCGCCGTCGTGTAGCCGGCGACGGCGTTGAAGCCGAACTCGACCTTTCCGTCGGGGAAGGTCTTGTTCCACAGCGCGCGGAACTCCGGCATCTTCATGCCGAAATTCACCGGGTAGTCGAGTTCCGACGGCGGCACGTAGGTGTAGACGTACTGCAGCCCCTTCACGCCCACGTTCTTCTCCAGCAGCTCCGTCTCCAGGCCGGCATAGATGGAGAACATCCATTTGAACTTCACGCCCACCTCGTTGACGTTGCGCAGGAAGGCGATGTCGTTGGGCGCGTAGCCGAGATGGATCACGGCGTCCGGCTTCTTGGCGCGGATGTTGTTGATGATGACCGTGTAGTTGGTCGTCTCGGTGGGGACGCCCTGGTCATAGACGATCTCGACCGGAGCGCCCGACTCCTTGATGAACTTGCGGACCGCGTTGGCCTGCGTGCCCGTGAACTCGTTGGTCGAGTAGAGGAGGGCGATCTTCTTGATGCCGAGCGCTGGCCCGTCATGGGTGAGGAAGTCGGCGACCGGCTTGGGCCAGATCGTCGAGACGGGGTCGGCCATCAGCGCGATGTAGGGATTGTCCTTGGAGAAGAAGCTCGCGCCGGTGCCGGTCTGGTCGAACAGGAACATCTTGTGATCGCGCGCGATGGCGACGGCGGGCGCAGTCAGCACCGAGCCCGAGTCGGCCACGAGGAGATCGACCTTGTCCTGCGTGATGAGCTGATTGTAGAGCGTCGAGGCCGTCGCCGTGTTGCTCTGGTCGTCATAGGCCACGAGCTTGATCGGGACCTTCTTGTCGAAGGCCTTCACGTAGACGCCGCCTTCGGCGTTCTTCTGCTCGACCCAGAGCTTCAGGGCGCTGTGGACCGGCATCGAGATCGAAGCATAGCGGCCGGACGAGGCGTAGAGCGTGCCGATCTTGATCTCGGCCGGCGGATCCGCCGCAAGGACGGGCGTGGCAAGCATCAATCCGGCGGCAAAGGCCGCGGCCATTCTTCCTATCATGGGGTTTCCTCTTGAAATTCGGCGGCGGAAGCTAGCACCGCCGCCACGGGCGACAAAGTTACAAGGCGCCGCAGATATCGCATTGAGCGTCGGGATTTGCAGACCGGCGCTCTCTTGCCCAACCGACGGGGACGGGCCTACATCTCATACAAAGCGTCTTCGGGAGGATGCGTAGTGGACAGCGTGATGCAGACCCCCTTCAAGCCGGTGGATTTCCTGAGCCGGGACGTGCGCCTCGATCGCCGCCCGGACGGCAGCCTGTTGCTGCAGTCAAATCACAGGCTGAAACCGTATGAACGGCACGTTCCGGCTTTGCTGGCCAAATGGGCGGCCGAGGCACCGGACCGCGTCTGGCTGGCGCAACGCCGCGGGCCGTCGCGCGACTGGCACAAGGTCACCTACGGCGAGGCCAAGGCGCAGGTCGATGCGGTCACGCAGGCGCTGCTCGACCGCGGCTTCGGACCGGACAGGGCGGTGATGATCCTGTCCTCCAATTCGATCGAGTTCGCGCTGCTCATGATGGCGGCGATGCAGGCGCGGGCACCCGTGGCTCCCGTATCGCCCGCCTATTCGGTGATGAGCCAGGACCACGCCAAGCTGCGCTACGTGTACGATCTCATCAAGCCGGGCCTCGTGTTCGTGCAGAACGGCGAGATCTATGCCGGTGCGCTGGCCGCCCTCGACCTGGACGGCGTGCTGGTGGTCCATGTCGACAAGGCGCCGCCGCAGCGCCAGTCGCTGCCCTGGAGCGAACTGATCGCGACCCGGCCGACGGAAGCGGTCGCACATTCGATCGCCGCGATCGACGCCAAGACCATCGGCAAGTTCCTGTTCACCTCGGGCAGTACCGGCATGCCCAAGGCCGTGATCAACACCCAGGAGATGATGTGCGCGAACATCGCCATGGCGCAGATGGGGCGTACGCGCGCGTCCGACGAGCCGCCGCCCGTCTCGCTGGACTGGCTGCCGTGGAACCACACGATGGGCGGCAACGCGACCTTCCAGGGCAACCTCGCCGAAGGCGGCACGACCTGGATCGACGACGGCAAGCCGCTGCCCGGCCTGTTCGAGGAGACGCTGCGCAACCTGCGGGAGATTTCGCCGACCTCGTTCGCCAACGTGCCCGCCGGCTACGCGATGCTGGCGACGGCCCTGGAGAAGGACGACGCGCTGGCCGGGAAGTTCTTCGCGAACCTCAACAGCCTCATCTATGGCGGCGCGACGCTGCCGAACGATCTCTACGAGCGCATGGAAGCGCTGGCCGTGAAGCATACGGGCTATCGCCTGCCGTTCCTTACGGGCTGGGGCGCCACCGAGACCGCGCCGACCGCGACCTCGGTGCATTGGGCGTCGGAACGCGTGGGGCTGATCGGCCTTCCCTATCCGGGCGTGCAGCTCAAGCTGGTGCCGGCGGGCGAGGAGGGCCGCTACGAGGTGCGCCTCAGGAGCGTGATCGTGACACCGGGCTACTACAAGCGGCCCGATCTCACGGCGGCGGCCTTCGACGAGGAGGGCTTCTACAAGATCGGCGACGCCGCGCGCTTCGTCGATCCCGCCGATCCCAACCAGGGGCTGATCTTCGACGGCCGTGTCGTCGAGGACTTCAAGCTGACGAGCGGCACCTTCGTCCTGGTCGGCACGCTGCGCGCCAACGCGATCGCAGCGGCCTCGCCGGTCCTGCAGGACGCGGTCGTGTGCGCGCCGGATCACGACTATATCGGGCTGCTGGGCTTTCCCAACGTCGCCGCCTGCCGGCGCATTGCCGGCGATGGCGGGAACGCGCTGTCGGTGGCACAGCTCCTGGAGCACCCCGCCGTCGTGGAGACGCTGAAAGGCGGACTCGCCCGCATGAATGCCGAGGGACGGGGTTCCTCCATGCGGGTCCGCCGCGTTATCCTGATGGAGGAGCCGCCCTCCGTCGATGGTCATGAGATCACCGACAAGGGCTACATCAACCAGCGCGCCACCCTGCAACGGCGCAAGGCGCTGGTGGAGCGGCTCTATACGGGCGGCGCCGATGTGATCGAGATCGATTGAGGAGGTAGCGATGACCGAAGCCAAGCTCCCGCCGAACCTGCCGCAATGGATGAAGGACCATGCCGACCGCTACCTGAAGAGCGGCGGCACCGACGGCCACCTGTACACGATCAACCCGCCGGGTCAGGCCGCGCTTACCGTGCCGTCGCTGCTGCTGACGACGACGGGCCGCAAGTCGGGCGACAAGTGGATGTTCCCGCTCTTCTACGGCAAGACGGGCAACAGCTACTTCGTGATCGCCTCCAAGGGCGGCGCCCCGGAGCATCCGGGCTGGTTCCGCAACATGCAGGCCAATCCGACCGTGGACATCCAGGTCGGCACCGAGAAGATGAAGGCGCACGCCCGGACCGCCACCGGCGAGGAGCGCAAGCGCCTGTGGGCGCAGGCCGTCGCCTTCTTCCCGCCCTACGCCGACTACGAGAAGAAGGCCGGCGCGCGCGAGATCCCGGTCGTGGTGCTCGACCCGGTGCACTGACCGTGCCCGGGTCGCGTATTCAGAGCACCT
The DNA here is from genome assembly GCA_018240685.1 of Pseudomonadota bacterium. Classification (GTDB taxonomy): domain Bacteria; phylum Pseudomonadota; class Alphaproteobacteria; order Reyranellales; family Reyranellaceae; genus Reyranella. Next base: position 11,207 of record JAFEFG010000062.1, read on the forward strand.
TGCGCACGATGTGGCGGCGGTTGGAGGTGAAGGGCCGCACCTCGGTCGGCCAGCGGCCTTTCTCGACCGCCTCCGCCCATTCCTTGCTCAGCAGCACGTCGGGGCTGTCGATCTCGTAGATCGCCACGTAGGCCGCCTGCCCGGCACCGTCGAGCGGCTTGCGCTCGCCGCCCAGCATGAAGGCGGCGGGTGCCGTCTTGAGGCGGGTGACGGACCGCACGCCCGGCACCTTCATGAGAAGGGGGACGTGCTCGGTGTCGTACACCTCGTTGAACAGCGCTTCCTTCTCCGTCGTCACGTCCATGCTGACGACAAAGACGTATCGGGTCGCGATCGGCATGCGGCGCTCCCTCAGCGCAGTGGCGAGAACTTCGCCGGGACGGCGAACACGCTCTGCTGGCGGCTGACGCTCGGATGACGCGGCGGCGGCCAGTTCGGCGACTTCATGGCCTGGCCGCGCAGGCGCTCGCGTTCGCCCATGTTCTTGTAGGCCCAGACATGGACCCACTGGTTCAGCGAGCCGATGTCGGTGTAGCCCGCGAAGACGAGAGGCGACACCGCCGTCCGCTCCTTGATGCGCGGCGTCCACTCCTCGATCACCTTCGGGATCGCGCCCGGTCCGTAGGTATAGGTGCGGAACTCGTAGAGATCGCCGTGCTCGCCCGGCTCGAAATGCGGCGAGAAGGGCGCCGGATGCAGGATCATCGATTCCATGTTGAGCACGAAGTCCGCGATCTTGGGCGGCCAGACCTTCTTGGCGACGGCCTCGGCGCGGATGTGGTCGCGCTCGTTGAGGTCCTTGTAGGGCCAGATGTGGATGATCTGGTTCAGCGTCCCCACCTCGGTGCGCCAGAACCCGGCCAGGCGGGAGAGCTTGACGCGTTCGGGCAGGGCGACCGCGAACGCCTCCTCGGCCTGCGGGACCGTGCCCGGCTTCAGGAGATAGGTGCGTACTTCAAAGATCATCGGGTTCTTCCTTTCGAGCGCTCGCGGCGCCGGTATCCCATCGGCTGCAACGCCGGGGCCGGGATTGCGCTAGAATGTCCGTGCGACTGGAGGGAGGCAAGCGATGGCCAGGCAATACGACCGCAGCGCGGAGGATGTCGGCAATATCGTCGCCCTGGAGCACGTCAACGTGCTGGTGCCGGACCAGGGCCTTGCGACGCTGTTCTACGTGAGCGGGCTCGGGCTCACCCGCGACCCGTACATGATGACCAGCGTCGACAACATGTGGATCAACGTCGGACGCAGCCAGTTCCATTTGCCGACCGGAAAGCCACAACGCCTGAGGGGACGTGTCGGCCTCGTCATTCCCGATCACGATTATTTGTTGAGCCGTCTCGAGCGGATGGGCAAGCCGCTGGCGCACACGCAGTTCGCCTTCGCCGAGCGCGACGGCTGCGTCGAGACCATCTGCCCGTGGGGCAACCGGATCATCTGCCACCGCCCGTCTCCGAGGTTCGACGGCATGCCGCTCGGCATGGCCTATGTCGAGTTCGACGTGCCGCCGGGCACGGCAGAGGCCGTCGCCGAGTTCTATCGCCGCGTCTTCTCGACCATGGCGCGGGTCGATGACTCGGGCGACATGCCGGCGGCGCACGTATCGGTCGGCGCGGGACAGGAACTCATCTTCCGCGAGACCCGTGCCGAACTGCCCGCCTATGACGGGCATCATGTCCAGGTCTACGTCGCCAACTTCTCGGGGCCGCACCGGCTGCTGACCGAACGCGGTCTCGTCACGGAGGAGAGCAACCGGCACCAGTATCGGTTCCAGAACATCGTCGATCTCGCCAGCGGCAGGGTCCTGTTCGAGATCGAGCACGAGGTGAGGAGCCTGCGCAACCCGCTCTATGCGCGGCCGCTGATCAATCGCAATCCGGTCCAGACCAACCGCAACTACGTGCCGGGCCGCGACGACTGGGTGCCGGATGAATCGGCGGAGGGGATGGACGATCCCCGCCGCGAGATGCGGCGACGCCGCTTCGAGGAGGCGACGGGGCGCGCGGCGGAATAGGCCGGCGCGCCGGGATGGCGCCGATCCCGGCGATGCACGCCTTCTAGGCGGCGTCGCCCAGGATCGTGCGGCGAACCCCGTCGAGGGATTGCGACTGGATCGTCCGGGCGAGGTCGCGCAGGCGTTCCCTGTCGGCGTCGTTGGCGACGGCGATCGAGAACTCGCAATGCGTTACCACCTTGCCGAACCGCTCGCAGAGCTTCCGGGCGATCGTGTCGTAGGTGCCGATCGTCACGAAGGTGTGCAGGATGTCGTCGCTGATGTGCTGGGGCATCTCCTCCCAGCGCTGCGCACGCGACAGGAGCTTCAGCCGGTCGGCGAGGTCGCCCAGGCCGAGATGATCGAAGGCGGCGCGATATTGCGGCGTCGAGGCGTAGAAGGAGATGCGGGCGCGCACGTCGCGCACCTTGGGCACCAGCTCCGCCTCGGTCGCCGCGGCGGCGACCAGCGGTTTCATGCAGACCTGGAAGTCGTCGAGCGGGCGGCCGGTTTTGGCGGCGCCCGCGCGTACGGCCGGCAGCATCACCTTCTCGATGTAGGAGGGCGTGCAGACGGGATGGACCCGGATGCCGTCCGCCACTTCGCCGGCGATCCGGCACAGCACGGAGTTCACCGCCGCGACATGGATCGGGATGTCCGGATGCTCGATGGGTCCGGGATTGAACAGCGGCACCATCAGGTTGAGGTTGTAGTGCTCGCCCTTGACGTCGAGCGGCACGCCGTTCTGCCAGCAGTTCCAGATTGCGCGCACCGCCGCCACGTACTCGCGCATCCACGGCCCGGCCGGCGACCACTGGAGGCCGTAGCGACGCTCGATGTGCGCCCTGACCTGCGTGCCGAGTCCGAGCGTGAAGCGGCCCTGGCTGAGCTTCTGCAGCGTCCAGGCGCTGAGCGCCGTGACGGTTGGGCTGCGCGGGAAGGCGATGGCGACCGACGTGCCGAGCTTGAGCGTCCGGGTCGCCTCGGCGGCGAGTGCCATCAGGATGAAGGGATCGTCCTTCGTCTCCTCCACGACCAGCCGGTCGTAGCCGATCTCCTCCAGGAGGCGCGCATCGCGGCCGATGCTGTGCAGGTCGAGCGGGACTTCGGGAGCCCGCAGGCCGGGGTCGACCTTGCCGAGCGGCAGCAGTGTCTCGAGGCGCATGGGTTCAGGCCGCCTTCTTCACCAGGGAGCCGATCTCGGGCAGCCGCTTGTCCACCTGCTCGGGTTTCTGGCCGCCGAGATTGACGACGACGCGATGGACGCCCAGCTCGGCATAGCCTTGCATCGCATCCATCGGCATCGTCATGGGCGGCGTGACGATGATCTGGTACGAGCTGTCCCGCTTGCGGCCGGCCTTGGCAAAGGCGGCATCGAGCTTGGCCAGCATTTCCTTCGTGCGTGCGACGTCGAGGTTGAAGCCGTACCAGCCGGCGCCGAACTGCACGGCGCGGCGGAAGGCGGCATCGGCATAGCCGCCGACGATGATCGGGATATGCGGTTTCTGGATCGGTTTGGGATCGAGCCGCAGGGTCTCGAACTTCACCCATTTGCCGGAGAAATCGACGACCGGTTCGGTCCACAGCCGCCGCATCACCTCCAGGAACTCGTCGCAGCGCGCGCCGCGATCCTCCCAGCGATAGCCGCAGGCCTCGACTTCCTCCTTGTTCCAGCCCACGCCGATGCCGAAATCGAGACGGCCGTCGCTGAGCCAGTCGAGCGTGCACATCTCCTTCGCCGTGTAGATCGGGTTGCGCTGCGGCACGAGGGCGACGCCGGTGCCGAAGCGCAACTTGCTCGTGGCGGCGGCGAGGAAGCCGAAAGTCGCGGTCACGTCCAGCATGCCGCCGCCCGGCGGCACAGGGATGCGCCCGTCCTTCGAGCCGGGATAGCCGTAGGTGTTCCTGTCGAACAGGGCGACGTGCTCGCCCATCCAGATCGAGTCGAGACCCATGTCTTCGGCGCGGCGGCCGAAGTCGCGGATCATCTGCGGCGTCGCCAGCGGCGACATGAAGGTGGAGAAGACTCCGACTTTCATTGGGCGCTCCTCGGGTATCCGTTCGCTTGTTCGCGTGTTTTGCGAAACGCTAGGCTTGCCGGACGAGCGGCGCAACTCCACCATGCCATCGGAGGGCGAAATCCAATGAAAAAGCTGGCTGGCAAAGTCGCGATCGTGACCGGAGGCGCAAGCGGCATGGGCCGCGCCACGGTGATGCGTTTCCTGGCCGATGGCGCCAAGGTCGTCATCGCCGATCTCAACGAGAAGAACGGCGCCGAAGCCGTGGCGGTGGCCAGGGCCCAGGGACACGGCGACGACGTCGCCTTCGTCCGCTGCGATGTCGCGCGGGAGGCCGACGTCGCGGCGATGGTCGCGGAAGCGGAGAAGCGCTTCGGGCGGCTCGACATCGTCTATCTCAATGCCGGCGTCGGCGGTGCATTCGGCCCGATCGCCGAAACGAGCGTGGAGGATTGGGACTATACCTTCGCCATGCTGGTGCGATCGGTTTTCCTCGGCATGAAACACGCCTCGCTCGCCATGAAGAAGCATGGGCAGGGAGGCGTGATCCTGGTGACGGCATCGATCGCGGGCATGGTGGGCGGCGGCGGCAGCCACGCCTATTCGGCCGCCAAGGCCGCCGTCATCAGCCTGATCGAGAACGTGGCGACCGAGCTCGGACCGGACCGGATCCGCGTGGTCGGCATCGCGCCCGGCGTGATATCGACCCCGCTCGTCCATCGCGGCCGGCCGGAGAAGTACGAGAAGCAGTTCAGGCAGCAGCCCTGGCCCGACCGGGGCGAACCGGAACACATCGCCGACGTCGCGGCCTTCCTGTGCTCCAACGACGCGCGCTTCATCACCGGCGAGACGATCAAGGTCGATGGCGGCCTGCTGGCGCAGGGGGTGGCGCTCTGGGGCACCGGCGCCGACAACACCTTCATGAAGAGTGCGGGCGTCAATCGTGGTACCACAGGCGAGGCCATGGTCGTACGGACCCTTCAACCAGGAACAAGAGAGTAGAGTAATGAGCGAAGCCGAGCGTCTTCATCGTCATCTGGTCGGCCAGCAGGGATCGCGGCGTTCGCTGAACACGCCGGCGCTGGTGCTCGATCTCGACATGCTCGACCGCAACATCGCCGAGATGGCCGGCTTCGCGAAGGCCCACAAGGTGAACCTGCGTCCGCACTCGAAGACGCACAAGTCGGCCGACATCGCCCGGCGCCAGATCGCGGCCGGCGCGCTCGGCGTCTGCTGCGCCAAGCTCGGCGAGGCGGAGGCGCTGGCCGAGCAGGGCATCGAGAGCCTGCACATCACCTCGCCGGTGGTGACGCCGCAGGCGATCGACCGCCTCGTCGCGCTGAACGGCAAGGTGAAGGACCTGATGGTCGTGGTCGATCATCCGGCCAATGTCGAGGCCCTGGCCGCGGCGGCGGCGAAGGCCGGCAAGCCGCTGACCGTGATCGTCGACATCGATCCCGGCATCCATCGCACCGGCGTGGCGACGCCCGAGGGTGTCGTCGAGCTGGTGCGGAAGGTCGTCGGCCTCAAGTCGCTGAAATATGCCGGTGTGCAGTTCTATTGCGGGCGCCACCAGCACATCGAGGACTTCGCCGAACGCAAGGCCGCGATCGAGGAACGCACGGACTATCTCAAGGGCATCCTGGCCAGGCTCGAAGCGGCGGGACTGAAGCCCGCCATCGTCACCGGTTCAGGCACCGGCACGCATTTCATCGATGCCAAGCTCGGCGTGTTCACCGAGCTCCAGGTCGGCTCCTACGTGTTCATGGACCACGAATACAACGTCTGCGACCTGCGCGGGCTCGACAAGCCGACGTTCGAGCAGGCGCTGCAGATCGACGCGCGCGTCGTCAGCGCCAATACGCCCGGCATGGCCACGGTCGATGCCGGCCTCAAGGCGATGGCGACGGAGAAGGGGCCGCCGCCGATCCTGAAGGGCGCCGTCGAAGGCTCGACGACCCGCTTCATGGGCGACGAGCATCTCGCCGTCATCGCGCCGGAAGGAAAGGCCGTGCCAGGCCTCGCCGAACAGGTGATCCTGGTGCCGCCCCACTGCGACCCGACGGTCAACCTCTATGAGAGCTATCACGTGGTGAAGGGCGACACGCTGGTCGACATCTGGCCGGTCACGGCACGCGGCCGGTCGCGCTGACCTCCGGCGACGCGGTCGCCCCCACGAGCACCTCGCCCTTCCACAGGCGTGCCAGCAGCAGCAGTGCGATCATGCCGATCGCGCTGATGGCGGTCATGCCGAGGAAGGCGTGCTGGCCGTAGCGGGCATAGAGCAGGCCCGCGAACTGGAAGATCACCGCCTGCGTCGCGCCCGTGCCGAGGGCGTAATAGATGCTCTGCCCCAGGGCCACGCCGCTCGACGGCAGGGACCGCTGGATGAAGGCCATGGCGCCGAGATGGCTGGCGGCAAAGGTGCCGGCATGCAGGGCCTGCAGGAAGACGAGGGCGACGAGGTCGTTGGTGAAGGCGAGGCCGGTCCAGCGCACCAGCCCGCAGGCGAGGCCGACGCCGATCATGCCGGTGACGCCGATGCGGTGGATCAGCCAGCCGCTCAGCAGCATCATCAGGATCTCGACCGCGACGCTCTCGCCCCACAGGAGGCTGATCGTGACATCGTCGATGCCGGCGCCGCGCCAGGTCAGGGTGCCGAAGCTGTAGAGCACGGCGTGGCTCGACTGGCAGAAGCCGGCGGCGATCATGAACAGCAGGAAAGGCCGCGAGCGGAACAGGGCGAGGACGCTGAATGGCGCGTGGCGCGCGGCGCCGATGGGATGGCTCTCGGCCGTGGGCAGGGTGACGGCGAACGGCACCATCAGCAGGATGCCCGCGAGACCGACATAGAGGACCCAGGGCGGCCCCAGCTCCTGCACCGCGAGGCCGCACAGCATGGTGCCGAGGATGAAGGCCACCGATCCCCACAGGCGCAGGCGGCCGTAGACGAGGCCGCGGGCCCGGGCCTCGTTGACGAGCACCCCGTCATAGAGCGCCAGGGTCGGCGACCAGACGACGCCCCAGATCAGGCCCACGATCAGCAGGGCCAGGAAAGTGTAGGAGACCTGATAGGCGCCCATCATCACCACGGCGGCGACGCTCAACGCCAGCAGCATGCCGCGCAGGTTGCCGATGCGATGCGCGAGGAAGCCGATGCCGAGCGTGGCCGCCACGCCGACGAACTGGCGCGCCATGAACAGGGTGCCGATCTGGGCGTCGGTGATGTCGCGATGACGCAGCCACACCGGCCAGTAGCTCATGAACGCGCCGGCGGCGAAGAAGTAGCCGGCGCCGTAGCCGGCGAGCCGGAAGGCCGTCAGCCAGCGCGGAGGGATCACGCCGCGAACTCGCGCCGCACCTGATCGGTATGCTGGCCGAGCTTGGGCACGTCGCCCAGCCGCGAGGGCTCGTCCGTATAGGATGCCGCCAGCGCGGGGATCGAGACCTCGCCGTTGGCCGTGTTGAAGCTCATGCGCTTGAGCTGCGGATGTTTGGAAAGATCGGCGACCGAGCTGACGCGCGCCCAGGCGATCTGGGCCGCATCCAGCCGGGCCGCCAGATCGGCGAAGGTCTGGCTTCCGAAGCTCTGCTGCACGATCGCGTTGGTCTGGTCGCGCCGGGCGTTGCGCGCCTTGTTGGTGGCGTAGTCCGGATCCTTCTCGAGGCCGGGCCGGTCGATCACGCCGTGGCAGAGGCGTTCGAATTCGCGATCGTTCTGGATCGAGATGAGGACCGGCACCTTGTCGCCGGTCTCGTACACGCCGTAGGGCGCGATGAAGGGATGGGTGAGGCCGAGCCGCGGCCACTCGTAGGCGGAATAGTCCATGCCGAGCAGCGGCACGGTCATCCACTCCGCCATCGAGGAGAAGAGGGAGACGGAGATGGCGCGGCCTTCGCCGGTCTTCTGGCGCGCCAGCAGCGCTTCCAGCACGGCGGCATGGGCGTACATGCCGGTGCCGATGTCGGTCGCCGAGATGCCGACGCGGCCCGGCGCATGCTCGGTGCCGGTGATCGATGCCAGGCCGCTCTCGGCCTGGACGAGAAGGTCGTAGGCGCGGCGGTTCTTGTACGGGCCGTGATCGCCGTAGCCCGAGACGTCGACGGTGATGAGGCGCTTGTGCCGGGCCCGCATCGCAGCCGAGCCGAAGCCCGCGCGCTCGGCCGCACCCGGGGCCAGGTTCTGGATCAGCACGTCGGCCTTGCCGATCAGGCGATGCAGCAGGGCGAGGTCTTCCGCCTGCTTGAAGTCGAGCGCGACGGACTGCTTGCCCCGGTTCAGCCAGACGAAATAGCTCGACAGGCCGTGCACATAGGCATCGTAGCCGCGCGCGAAATCACCCTCCGGCCGCTCGATCTTGATCACCCGCGCGCCGGCGTCCGCCAGCCGGGCCGAACAATAGGGGGCCGCCACCGCCTGCTCGACGCTTACGACCAGCAGGCCATCCAACGCTCCGGACATCCTTCTTCCGCCTTCTATCCGAGTTGCGCGGGCAACATGCATGATCGGCGCGGACCGTGCCATAGTCATGGCCAAGGAAAGCACGATCCGGAGAAGGAGAGGAAATGCCGGGACCACTGGCGGGTGTACGCGTGATCGATCTGACGGCCGTCTTGCTGGGGCCGTTCGCTACGCAGCATTTGGCCGACATGGGCGCCGACGTGATCAAGGTCGAGCCGCCCGAGGGGGATCTGCTGCGGGTGTCGGGCGGATCCATGAGCCGCGACAGGAACATGGGCCCCATCTACATGGCCGCCAACCGCAACAAGCGCTCGATCTGCATCGATCTCAAGAAGCCGGCGGCGGTGGAGATCCTCAAGGGCATGGTGAAGACGGCGGACATCTTCATTCACAACAGCCGGCCCGCGGCCATCGAGCGGCTGGGGCTGGGCTACGAGGACCTGAAGAAGATCAATCCATCGATCATCTACGCCTATTCGCTGGGCTATGCCCGCAAGGGCCCGTACGGCCACAAGCCGGCCTTCGACGATCTGGTGCAGGGCGTGAGCGGTGCGGCCTCCCTGCAGAGCCGGGTCGATGGCGGGCCGCCGCGCTTCATGCCGAGCCTGGTGGCCGACAAGACCACCGGCCTTCATCTCTGCATCGCCGTGCTGGGGGCGCTCTATCACCGCAAGGCGACCGGCGAAGGGCAGATGATCGAGGTGCCGATGCTCGAGACGCTCGCCTCGTTCTGGCTCACCGAGCATCTGTTCGGGGCGACCTGGAGGCCCGCGCGCGGCGGCATGGGGTACGACCGCATCATCAACAAGTATCGCCATCCGTTCCCGACCAAGGACGGCTACATCTGCGCTCTGCCTTATACGGACGCGCACTGGATCTCCTTCTTCGAGCTGGCCGGCCGCCCCGACCTTGCCCGGGAGAAGAAGTTCGTCGATCGCAACGAACGTCCGAAGCATTTCAGCGAGCTCTATCAGGTGCTCGACTCGCTCCTGAAGCATCGCACGACCGGCGAGTGGCTGGAGGCCTTCGACAAGGCCGACATTCCGGCCATGCCGGTCCATTCGATGGAACAGCTGCTCGAGGACCCGCATCTCAACGCGACGGGATTCTTCACCGATCGCGAACATCCCAGCGAAGGGCCGATCAAGACCGTCGCCAGCCCGCTCGACTTCGAGAAGACGAAGGTCGAATACCGCCGCCATGCGCCGCGGCTGGGCGGCGACGGCGAGGAGGTGCTGCGCGAGGCCGGGCTGAGCGAGGCCGAGATCGAAAAGCTGAAGGCGGACGGGACGCTGATCGTTCCCTGATCCGCTCCGGTTCGTTCAACGGAAAGCCCCGGTCGCGTCGACCGGGGCTCTCTCAAGGCGGTTGGGCTGCCGTTCAGAAGCGGTAGGTGACGCCGCCGCCGAACAGCCACGGGTCGAGGGCCGCGGTTCCGCTCACCGGGATGGTGTAGTTGACCCACGCGTTATAGGTCGGGCGCAGGATCAGCTTCTTGACGTCGAAGTTGATGCCCCAGTGCTTGTCGATCATGTAGTCGAAGCCGACCTGTGCCGCGAAGCCGGCGGAGTTGTTGATGTGCAGGCCCGTGATCGCGAGGCCGGAGGCCGTATAGGCGCCGGCCGGCTGCTGGCCGAAGAAGAACGTGTAGTTCACGCCGGCGCCGATGTAGGGCTGGAAGCGGCCGAAGTTGGTGAAGTGGTACTGCAGCGTCAGGGTCGGCGGCAGCAGCCAGGTGCTGCCGACATCGAGCCCGTTCAGGGAGCCGTTACCCGTGATGTGGTTCTGGCTCATGCCGAGGATCAGTTCCGCCGAGATGTTGCGGGTGAAGTAGTAGGTGATGTCGAGTTCGGGAACGACCGAATTGCCGACGGAAAGCCCGGAGTTGGGAGTCGACAGGGACGGAACGTTCTGCACGTAGGCCGTGGCCGACGACGTGTCGGTGACGACGCCGAGTGCACGAAGGCGAATCTGCCACTTGCTCCAGTCCTGGATGTCCGAGCCGGACGAGGCAGCCTGGGCCTGGGAGGGGGCTTGAGAGGGGGCTTGCGCCTGTGCCTGCGCTGCCGCGGGGGGCTGGGTGTTGTCGAGCGTGTATGTCCCGCTCGCCGCCGTCGTCTGCATCTGTGCCTGGAGGGACGGGCGCTCGTCGGCCTGCGCCGGCTGCCACAAGGCGCAGCTCACAAGGACGGCAGTGCCAAGGGCACTCGCGATGCGTGTTGTTCTCATTCGATTACTCCTACGATCAACGTCGTGGGCGGCACGATATGAACGGTCGGGCGCGCGCGGTTGATCTGGATCAAATGCGGCAAGATGCCGGCGGAGGCGTTGCCGCTTCGCCACATTCGGGGTCGCCAGGTAGAATCGGATCGCGGCAATCGCCGGTAGTGAGACGCATTGCCCTGGTGTGTGGCAGGCCAGCACCCGGACGATCCGCGGCGCTGCTGCCGTTCAGTGCCGGATGTCGGATCCGTTCGGTCGGATTTCCGCTTGCCATTTCTTACGGAAACCTGTTCCGCGACGCGGCGCTTTGAGCCGCGGACCGGTATCGTGGCGCTTGTCCGGGACGGGTCGCTGACTAAACTCCGGCCCCACAAAATCGTCCACCATGCCAGGCTTGGGAGAGGCACATGGATCTCGCATTCACCGCGGAAGAGCAGAAATTTGCCGACGAGGTGCGCGCTTTCGTGAAGGCCAACCTGCCGGCCGACGTGCGCGACAAGGTCAAGAACGGCAAGCATCTCGGTCGCGACGACTACATGCGCTGGCAGCAGGCGCTCGGGAAGAAGGGCTGGCTGGTCTACACCTGGCCCAAGAAATACGGCGGCCCGGGCTTCACGCCGGCCCAGCGCTACATCTTCGAGAATGTCTGCGCCGAGGAGTATGCCCCCGGCATCATTCCGTTCGGCACCAAGATGGTCGGGCCGGTGATCTATACGTTCGGCTCGGAAGAACAGAAGCAGAAGTACCTGCCGGCGATCCGCGAGAGCACGGTGTGGTGGTGCCAGGGCTATTCCGAGCCGGGCTCCGGCTCCGATCTGGCGAGCCTGCGCACCAAGGCCGAGAAGCAGGGCGATCACTACATCGTCAACGGCTCGAAGACCTGGAACACGATGGGCCACTGGGCCGACTGGATCTTCTGCCTCGTACGCACCGATTCCAAGGCCAAGCCGCAGGAGGGCATCTCCTTCCTGCTGATCGACATGAAGACGCCCGGCATCACTGTGAAGCCGATCATCATGGCCGATGGCGGTCATGAGGTGAACGAGGTCTTCTTCGACAACGTGAAGGTTCCGGTCGCCAACCTCGTCGGCAAGGAGAACGAGGGCTGGACCTGCGCGAAGTTCCTGCTCGCCAACGAGCGGCTGGGAATCGCCGCCGTGCCGCAGTCCAAGCGCGGCGTCGAGGCGCTGAAGGACATCGCCCGCGCCGAGCAGGACAACGGCAAGCCGCTGATCGAGAATCCGGGCTTCGCCGAGAAGATCGCCGACCTCGAGATCCAGGTCACCGCGCTCGAATTCACCGAGCTGCGCGTGCTGTCGCAGATGGCGCAGGGCGGCCAGCCCGGACCGGAGGTCTCCGGCCTCAAGATCCGCGGCTCGGAGATCCAGCAGCGCATCACCGAGCTCACGATGGAGGCGGTCGGCGAGTATGCCGCGCCGTACCTGCCGGGCCTGCTCTGGCACGGCTCGAACGAGGAGCCGGTGGGGCCGGAATACGCGCATCTCGCGGCGCCGCGCTACTTCAATACGCGCAAGACCACGATCTACGGCGGCAGCAACGAGATCCAGAAGGGCATCATCAGCAAGATGGTCCTCGGCCTGTAGGGAGACGACGCAATGGACCTCGCACTGACGCCCGAGCATCAGGCCTTCGCCGACGAGGTGCGCGACTTCGCGCGCCAGAACCTGTCGCCGGCGACGCGGGAGAAGACGTTCTCCGGCAAGCACTACGACAAGGCCGACCACGTCGAGTGGCAGAAGGCGCTCGGCCGCAAGGGCTGGCTGCCCTACACCTGGCCGAAGAAGTATGGCGGCCCGGGCTGGGACGTGACGCGGCGCTTCCTGTTCGAGAACGTGCTGGCCGAGGAAGGCGCGCCGCGCATCATCCCGTTCGGCGTGAAGATGGTCGGTCCGGTCATCTATACCTTCGGCACCGACGAGCAGAAGGAGCGCTTCCTGCCGGGCATCCGCAGCTCCGAGGTGGCCTGGTGCCAGGGCTATTCCGAGCCGGGCGCGGGATCGGATCTCGCCAACCTGCGCACCCGCGCGGTGCGCGAGGGCGACCACTACATCGTCAACGGCCAGAAGACCTGGACGTCGTTCGCCCACTGGGCCGACTGGATCTTCTGCCTGGTGCGCACCAATCCGGACGCCAAGCCGCAGGAGGGCATCTCCTTCCTGCTGATCGACATGAAGACGCCGGGCGTGTCGGTGCGGCCCATCATCATGACGGACGGCGCGCACCACGTGAACGACGTGTTCCTCGACAACGTGAAGGTGCCGGTCGCCAACCGCATCGGCAAGGAAGGCGAGGGCTGGACCTGCGCCAAGTTCCTGCTCGCCAACGAGCGGCTGGGCATCGCCGAGGTCCCGGCCTCCAAGCGCGGCGTGCGCTCGCTGCGGGACATCGCACGCACCGAACCCCAGGACGGCCGCACGCTCGCCGACGATCCGGCCTTCGTGGCCCAGATCGCCGACATCGATCTGCAGGTCCAGGCGCTGGAGATGAGCGAGTTGCGGGCGCTGTCGACCATGGCGCTGGGCGGCGCGCCCGGTCCCGAAGTGTCGACGCTCAAGATCCGCGGCTCCGAGATCCAGCAGCGCATCGCGGAACTCACGATGGAGGCGGTCGGCGAGTATGCCCAGCCGTACCAGCCCGGGATGCTGTTCCACGACACCAACGAAACGCCGATCGGCCCCGATCACGCCGTGCCGGCCGCGCCGCGCTATTTCAACATGCGCAAGACCAGCATCTACGGCGGCAGCAACGAGATTCAGAAGAACATCGTGTCCAAGATGGTGTTGGGCCTCTAGGCTTTGGCGCTATAAGAAACGCGAGATTTCCGGAGGAGAAAGATGGACCTGTCCCTTTCCGACGAACAGAAGCAGCTGCAGGACGCGGCCGAACGCTTTGTTCGTGACAAGTATGCGTTCGAGAACCGTCGCAAGATCGCCGCGACGGAGAAGGGTTGGCTGCCGGAGAACTGGGCGCAGATGGCCGAGCTCGGCTGGCTCGGCATGTCCTTCAAGGAAGAGGACGGCGGCTACGGCGGCGGTCCGATCGAGACCATGATCGTCATGGAGCAGTTCGGCAAAGGCCTGGTGCTCGAGCCCTTCCTGCCGACGGTGGTGCTGGGCGGCGGCATGATCGCCGCGGTCGGCAGCGCGGCGCAGAAGGAAGCGCTGCTCGCCCCCATGATCGAGGGCAAGAAGCAGTTCGCCTTCGCCTGGCTGGAGCGGCAGAGCCGCTACAACCTCGCCGACGTCTCGCTCAAGGCGACCAAGGAAGGCAGCGGCTGGTCGCTGTCGGGCCACAAGGGCGTGGTCTACAACGCCGCCTCGGCCGACCAGATCATCGTGCTCGCCCGCACCGCCGGCAGCGCGCGCGAGGAGAAGGGGCTGACGCTGTTCGTGGTCGACGGCAACGCCAAGGGCCTGTCGCGCCGCGACTACCCGACCCAGGACTCCCTGCGCGCCTCCGAACTCACCTTCGACAAGGTGTCGGTCGGCGCCGACGCCGTGCTGGGCACGGTCGACGGTGCCTTCCCGGTGGCCGAGGATGCGGTGGATCGCGCCATCGTGGCGCTGTGCGCCGAGGCGACGGGCTGCATGGACGCGGTCAACGCCGCGACGCTGGAGTACATCAAGACCCGCAAGCAGTTCGGCGTGCCGATCGGCAAGTTCCAGGTCCTGCAGCACCGCATGGTCGACTGCTTCACCAACGCGCAGGAAGCGCGCTCGATGACGCTGATGGCCAGCTTGAAGATCGAGGACAAGGATCCGGTGGTGCGCCACAAGGCGGCCTCGGGCGCCAAGGTCCAGATCGGCAAGTCGGGCAAGTTCTGCGGCCAGAGCGCCGTGCAGATGCATGGCGGCATGGGCGTCACCGACGAGCTCTCGGTCAGCCACTACTTCAAGCGCCTGACCATGATCGACCTGATGTTCGGCACCCAGCAGCATCACCTGACGCGCTACAGCAACCTCGCCATGGCGGCGTAGTGCTGTTCTTCCCGCCTCCTCCGGTTCGGGGGAGGCGCCCCGGAGAGGCGGAGGGGAGAAGCCGGCGTGGCGATCTGTCGTTCCCTCTCCGTCGTCGTGTGACGACGCCTCCCCCGGCGCGGGGGAGGAACCGGAATTCATGACCGCCATCCTCCAGATCATCGTGCCGGTGTTCGGCATGGTCGCGGTCGGCTGGACGATCGGCCGCACGAAGCTGCTGACGCAGGAAGGGCTGCGCGGCCTCACCAACGTCACCTTCTACGCCCTGTTTCCGGCCCTGCTCTTCCGCTCCATGTCGAAGGTGCGGATCGAGGCGCTGTCGCCCGGCATCCTCGTCGTCTTCTTCGGGGCGGGCCTGCTCCTCTATTTCCTGATGATGTTGCTTGCCCGCGCGATGGGCATGCGGTTCGGCGAGCGCGCGGTCTTCGCGCTGTCGGCCACCTTCTGCAACGGCGTCGGCATCGGCATCCCGTTCATCTCCTACGCCTTCGGCGAGAAGGGGCTGGTGCCCCTGCTGATGATCATCAGCGTCAACTCGCTGATCCTGCTCACGCTTTCCTCGTTCCTTCTCGAGATGGGCGCCCAGGGGGCGAACCAGACGCATCTCCTGCGCAAGTTGGGAGGCGCGGCCCTGAAGATGCTGAAGCATCCGGTCCTGCCGCCGATCTTCGCCGGCCTCATCTGGTCGGAGATCACCGCCCTCGTGCCCGGCCTCGGCACGCCGGCCGTGATCGACCGGGTCCTGCAAGGTCTGGCGTTGGCGGCACCGCCCTGCGGCCTGATCATGGCCGGGGCCTCGCTGGCCCATGTCGGGCTGAAGGAGCATTGGCAGACCGCGGTGATCGTGGCGGTCTTCAAGCTCGCCGTCCTGCCGCTCATGGTATGGGCCGCCGGATACTATCTCTTCGCGCTCGACCCGCTGTGGCTCACCGTCGCCACGCTCAACGCCGCCCTGCCCGCGGGCGCCAATGTCTATCTGGTGGCGCAGCTCTATCGCACCGGGGTCGGCCTCGCCACGAACGCCGTCGTGCTCTCGACAGGCGCCAGTATCGTCACGTTGTCGATCGCGCTGCTGTTGCTGGGCGTGCACCCGGGGTAGGCTTGTGGTCGGGAGGAAACAAAGATGGCTTATGAAACGATCCAGGTGCGCAAGGTCACCGGCGGCTGCGGTGCCGAGGTGCTGGGCGTCGATCTCAAGGCGTTGAGCAACCGGCAGTGGGACGAAGTGCGGAACGCCTTCGTCGAGCACGGCGTGATCTTCTTCCGCGACCAGCAGCTCACGCCCGAGCAGCATCTCGAGTTTGCGCGGCGCTGGGCGCCGGTCGACGTCAATCGCTTCTTCAAGGCGGCCGCCGGCTATCCCGAGATCGCCGAGGTGCGCAAGGAGCCGCAGGAGAAGACCAATATCGGCGGCGGCTGGCATACCGACCACAGCTACGATCCGGAGCCCGCGATGGGCTCGATTCTGCTGGCGCGCGAGCTGCCGGACGAGGGCGGCGATACGCTGTTCGCCAACATGTATCGCGCCTTCGAGACGCTCTCGCCCGGCCTGCAGCGCACGCTCGAGGGCATGCGCGCCGTCCACGGCTCGGCCCATGTCTTCGGCGCCAAGGGCGTGAACGCGAAGAATCCCGAAGGCGCGGGCCGCTACGGCAACCAGCATCTGGTCGGCGACGATGTCGTGCACCCGGTGGTGATCCGGCATCCGCTGAGCGGCCGCAAGGCGCTCTACGTCAATCCCGCCTTCACGCTACACTTCGAGGATTGGTCGGTGGAGGACAGCAAGCCGCTGCTCGACCATCTCTATCGCCACGCCGCGCGGCCCGAATTCACCTGCCGCTTCCGCTGGCAGGAAGGCTCGATCGCCTTCTGGGACAACCGTGCGACCTGGCACTACGCGGCCAACGACTATCACGGCGAGCGTCGGTTGATGCACCGCATCACCGTCGCCGGCTGCGCGCTGGAGGCTGCGATCTAGCCTTTCAGCGATCGGCCAGGAATGCCCGGACCTCGTGCAGCAGCCGGTCACGGCCGTGGTCCGGGCGGTCGAGATGCACGAAGTGCGTCGCCTCGGGCAGGGTCAGGATCTCGAGCGATGCGGCATGGGCGGCGTCATGGGCGAAGGCCTGTACGTCCTCCGGCCGGCTCCAGAAATCGAGATCGGACCGCACGACCAGAGTGCGGGCCGTGATCGAGGAGGCGTCGAACAGCCGTCGCCCGCTCGCCTGGTAGAAGCTGTCCTCGATGGCGCCCAAGGGCGCGCGGAAGGCCGGCGGGTCGGACTTCCCGGACTCCGTGTCGCTCGCCAGGGCGGCGCGCTGGTAGGCGGCGGCAACCGCCGGGTCCCGCCACGCGCTCTTGTCTGCCACGGGAATGGACTTGTCCCAGCCCGGCAGCAGCGATGCCGCGTCATAACGGGCATAAGCGCCGATGCTGGGGCCGAGCCGATCCGGATGGGCGGGATCGCTGACCGGCGAGCCGGGACCGAACTGCGAGTGCCGGGCCGAGCCGCCATAGAGCGCGTTCAGCGTGATCAGATGGCCGACCGCCTCGGGGTGCAGTGACGTGTAGTAGGCGACCCACATGCCGCCCGTCGCCCATCCCAGCAGGCTGACGGTGGGACTGCCGGTTCGCGCCTTGGCGAGGCTGACGACGGCGGCGATGTCGCGCACCACCTGATAGGCGCGCGCTTGCGGCGGGTTGGCATTCGCGGTTTCTGCGAGTGCCGCGGGTCGTTCGGAGCCGCCGTAGCCGCGGGCATCCATGACATAGACGATCCGGTTCGCATGCAGAGCGAGATCGCTGGCGAAAGAGCCGCCCGGTACCGGCAGGTCGAAGCTCGCCAGCCCCGGCACGCGGGCGCCGTGGACCAGGATGACGGGGGCGGCTCCGGCATCCGGCGAAGGCGGGCGCAGTTCGCGCACGAAGAGCCGCAGGCCGTCTTCGGTCGTGACATGCAGGTCTTGCCGCTCCACGCCTTCGGCGGCGCCGGCGCTTTGCATCAGGGCGATCATCATTCCCACCAAAGCCAGGACGGAAAATCCACTTCGCACGAGGGTTCGCTCCCGTTCGTCCGTGTTCGGAGGCGAAGCTAGGAACGGCGGTGCGCGCGGTCCAATACCGTCTGGCTGAAGACGCGATAGGGACGGCCTATCGCCTGGTCTTTCCGCCCGGCCGCACGCCGCTTGCAGAGAGGAAAGCCGACAGCGCCGCGGCGGGGTCGTTCCGGCGCCAGGCCAGCGCGACCCGATAGTCGACCGGCGCCCCCGGGCCGCGTAGGGGACGGAACACCACGCGGTCCCAGCCCGTGGCCCGGAAGAGATCGGGCACCAGAGCCACGCCGAGCTCGGCGGCGACGAGGCCGAGGATGGTTTCCATCTGCACTGCGCGCTGCGCGACCTGCGGCGCGAAGCCCGCCTCGGCGCAGGCGGCGAGGATGCTGCCATGCAGGCCCGGGCCCTCATGGGAGGGGAACAAGATCCACGGCTCGCGCGCGAGCGCCGACAGGGCGAGGGGCCTGGCCGGCGTGGCGGCGAGAGGGTGCGACGCGGGCAGCGCGGCGACGAGGCGGCTCGCCGCGACCACATGGGTGGCGATCGCGTTTGCAGCGCTTTGCGGCAACGGCAGGACGACGATGCCGGCATCCAGGCGATCGTCCAGCAGGGCCTCCGCCTGCCGTGCCGTCGGCATTTCCGTGAGTTCGAGCAGGACATCCGGATGCGAGCGGCGGAACGTGGCGACCAGCTCCGGCAGCAGATGCCGTACGGCGCTCGCGACGAAGCCCAGTCGCAGCGCGCCTGAGATGCCCTGTCCGGCGCGCCGCGCGAGCTTTTCCGCGCGTTCCGCCTGCGCCAGGGTGCGACGCGCCTCCTCGCGCAGCACGCGACCGGCTTCGGTCAGGCCGATGATGCGATTGGTGCGCTCGAGCAGGCGAACGCCGAGCTCTTCCTCCATCTGGCGGATTGCGGCCGTGAGCGGCGGCTGCGCCATGTTGAGGCGCTCCGCGGCGCGGCGGAAACTCATCGCCTCGGTGACGGCGAGAAACTGCTGGAGCTGGCGCAGGCTGAGCATGGCGATAGGGCCACTATATCGCGCTC
>JAFEFG010000063.1 GCA_018240685.1 Pseudomonadota bacterium
GGGATCGGCGCCGGACACGGCGAGCGACCGCAGCGCGCTTTCGACCCACCCCAATCCGGAACAGCGGCTGGCGGCGTTGCAGCGTCTCGAACTGGCGCGCAAGCCGGGCGATTCGGGCCGCCAGCCCTATCTCACCGCCGTCGACGGCATGTCCGTCGACGATTCGCCGGATGAGGGCTTCGTCCACGGTTCCTCGTTCCTGCATCCGGTGATGCGGCTCGCCTTCACCGCGCCGGCCGATTTCACGCTCTTCAACGCCCATGACGGCGTTTTGGCTGTCGGGCGGGACCGGTCGCTGATGTTCTTCTCCTGCACGGACGAGGAGATTCCCGGCCGTCTCGACGTGTGGATGCGCAACGAATTGAAGCCCACGCCCGTCAATATCCAGGAGACGCAGATCGGCGGCGCGGAAGCCGCCATCGGCTCGCGGCCGCGCGGATCGGATACCGGCCTGGCCCAGATCCGCTACGTCCTCGTCCGGCGCGGCACCGGTAGCGGTATCTGCTACTTCAACCTGCTGAGCGACGGTGCGGATCGCGACCGGCGGATCGAGCAGATGGTCGCGGCGGCGCGGACCTTCCATACCCTTTCCGATGCCGAGGCGGCCGCTCTTCAGCCGCGGCGCCTGCATGTGATCTCGTCTGCCGGCGTGTCGCCGGAGGCGCTCGCCCGGCGCATGCCCTACCGCGACCATCGGCTGGATCGCCTGCTCACGCTCAACGGCGTGACCACTCCGGAAGCCCTGCTGCGCTTCGCCCAGATCAAGATCATCGAACCTTGACCGGCGCCTCCTGACCGGCCGGCCGGGAGGCTGGCCAAGGGGCTGGCGCGACGGAAGACGGCCACGAAAAAGGCGGCCTGACCTTGCGGTCGGCCGCCTCGTTTTCGATTCCAGCTCCAGCGCGATCGCGGCTCAGGCGACCTTCTGGAGGACGCTGTTCAGCTTCTGCGTGGCCAGGTCCTTGTCGATGCGCTCGACGGCGGCCAGTTCGCGCGCCAGACGGTCGAGGGCGGCCTCGTAGATCTGGCGCTCGCTGTAGGACTGGTCAGGTTGGCCGGCGTTGCGGTGGAGGTCGCGCACGACCTCCGCGATCGACACCGGGTCGCCCGAGTTGATCTTGGCTTCGTATTCCTGGGCGCGGCGGTTCCACATTGCACGGCTGACCCGGCTGCGGCCCTTGAGCGTCACCAGGGCATTTTCCATGATCTTGCGCGAGGAAAGCTTGCGCAGGCCGGAAATCTTGGCCTTTGCCACCGGCACGCGCAGCATCATGCGCTCCTGCTCGAACGAGATCACGAACAGGTCGAGTTTGTGACCGGCGATTTCCTTCGCCTCGATATCGATCACACGGCCGACGCCGTGGGTCGGATAAACGACGAAATCGCCCTTCTCGAAAGCAAATTCCTTCGCCTTCGCCGCGGTCTTCTTCGGCTTGGCCATATCCTCTTGTCCCTTCACACTATGCCCCTTTTGCAAGCGATACCGCGACCCACCGCGCGCGCTCCCCTGCGCGCTCGGCTCGGCGCCCGGCATCGGTAAGTTGCTTTCGGATACCGATACGGCGGCCGAGCCAGCGGCGGACCGAACCCGGACCGCTTCCAGCGCTATTTATATAACAGAAAAATGGATGAGAGTCGCGCTCTATGTTGCATTTCAGCAACGCTCCGCCATGCGGAGAGTGCATGGCTCCCGCAAAATATGCGTAGACGGACCTGGAAAGAGCGGAACGGCGCGCTTAGCGCGCCGCGGGCTTGTCGCTGAAATACTTCTCGAACTTGCCCTGCTCGCCTTTGTGGGCCTCAGCATCGGCCGGTGCCTCGCCCTTTCGGGTGATGTTCGGCCACTGCGTCGCCAGATTCCGATTCAGCTCGAGCCACTTCTCGATGCCCTTCTCGGTATCCGGCACGATCGCGGCCGGCGGGCACTCGGGCTCGCAGACGCCGCAATCGATGCATTCGTCCGGGTTGATGACGAGCATGTTCTCACCCTCGTAGAAGCAATCCACGGGGCAGACCTCAACGCAATCCATGTACTTGCACTTGATGCAAGCTTCCGTAACCACATACGTCATCAATAGCTCCCGACACGAGCGGCGGCGTGCTTAACGCGTAGGGAGGCCCGGCGCAAGGCTCCCGAATCACGCAGCATCGATTTCGTCATACAACGACCTTGCTTCCGGAGCCGGCCCGCGCCGCTCCCCCAGGGCCCTGATCCGGATAACGCGCACCCGTGGCCCGAGCGCGAAGGTCAGCACCATGCCCGGGGCCACCGTGGCGTGCGGCTTGTCGGTCACCCGTCCATCGATGCGGCAGCGGGACTTCTCGACATAGCGTGCGGCAAGCGAGCGCGTCTTGAAGAAGCGGGCGTGCCAGAGCCATTTGTCGAGCCGCATCTGCCCTTGTCGCGCGGCGGGCTATTTCTTCCCGCCCAGCTTGAGCTCGAGCAGCTTGGCGAAGGGCGAATCGGTATTGGACTCGCCTTTCTTCTCCGTCGTCGCGTAGAGCCGCAATGCCGGTCCGCCAGCATCCCGCCGCGGTCCCCGCGGACGGTCGTCGCGGGGCCGGCCCTCGCGCGGACCGCCCTTGCCCTGCTCCGGCCGCGGACCCTGCGGCTTCGGACCGCCGCGATTGGGGCCATCGCGATTGGGCCCCTCGCGGCGCGGGCTGTCCGCGAAGAACTGCCGTTCGTTCGGTCGCTCCGGGCGCTCACGGCGGCGCTGCTCGCGGTGCTCGCGCTGTTGCTGGCGCTGACGCTCGCGCTGCTCCTCGCGCTCGCGTACGAAGCGCGGCTTGACCGAGAAGCTGTGCGGGCCGCCTTCTTCCGTCGGCGGCAGCACGCGATAGCCCAGGCCACGCAGCACGTCGGCCATCTGCGGCTCCGGGCAGCCCACCAGCGACATCATCTGCGGCGTGGCGCGGAAATGGCCTGGGGGAAGCGGCTTGGGCTGCGCCCGTTCCGCCTGTTGTGTGCCGGCAGGCTCGGCTTCGGCTCCTTCGGTCTCGGGAGCAGAAGCAGCGGCCGGTTCGGCCGGGGCTTCCGCGCTGACCGTCGGCGCCGGCTCGGCTTCCGTAGCCGCCGTGTCCTGCGGCTGCGTGTCCACCGTCTGCTGCTCGCCGGCCTCGACGATCTCGGCGCGCGCCGCCTCGGCGGTGTCCTCGGCAACGGCCGGGGCCTCGGCCGCGACATCTTCGGAGGCGGTGGCTTCAGCCGGCAGGGCGTCGGACGCAGCGGCGTCTTCGAGCTCGCCCTGAGCCGCGGGTTCAATTTCGCCGAAGGCGGCGGCGACGATCGCCCATTCGGTGATCTCGTCGCCCGACGGCGCGGCCCCCGAGGGCTGGGCGCCCGATGGCCGGGTCCTCGGCGACTTGGCGTCGCCTGCGCGAGCCGGCTTGGCGCCCTCGGCCTTGCGTTCTTCCTGCTGGGCGCGCCGCGCCGCCTCGCGGCTCTCGCGCACGGCCTGGCGTGCCATTGCGGCAAGCCGTTCGACCATGTCGGCGCGGATGGCATGGCCGCCGAGCGGCAGATAGCCGATGGCGGCGTAGAAATCGCGTTCGGCGTCGCGCGGCAGATCGATCGACGTGCGTCCCTCGGCCGGCAGCGCGGGGATCACGTCGCGGTTGTGCGCCACCATCCAGAGGCCGGCGCGCAGACGGATCGGCACCGGCTTCAGCATGCTCGGGAAGTAGAGCGAATAGACGCCGATGCGCACGCCGAGCTTGGCCAGGGCCTTGCGATCCTCGTCCGAAAGTTCGGCGAGCTGCTGCTCGATGGGCCGGCGCGGCAGGACGCCGAGATTTTCGCAGAGCTGGAAGACGACGCCGCGGGCGCCAGCAGGCAGCTGCTCCTGGGTCGCGCGTGCATCCATCAATTCACTGAGGCCGAGGCGAATGCGCGTCTCGACCCAGGTCGCGGCGCGCTTGCGCACGTCCTCGCGCGCCGGGCCGTCGAGAAGATCCGACGGCAGCGCCTCGACCTTGGGCGCGAGCACGTCGCCGCTCGGCAGAAGCCGCGCGACCGGACCGCCGCCCCAGCACACGCGAAGCTGCGCATCGAACACGAGTTCGCCGTCCGGCGCGTTCGTGAAGGCCTGCAGCCGTGCCGGCAGGTTTTCGCGCAGCGCGCGCAGGGCAGCGCTCAGAACGGCCTTCTGGTCCGTCTGGCCTTCGGCCGTGTCGGGAACGAAACGGAAGCCCTCGATGCGTCCGAGATGCTCGCCCTCGACTATGACCTCGCCCGCTTCGGCGACCGACGTCGTCATTTCACCCTCATCGTATAATTTTCGTACAAGCAACGCCGCGCGTCTATCGACAAACCTTTGCGTCAGACGCTGATGTAGCACGTCCGAAAGCTTGTCCTCGATTGCTCTTGCACGTTCCTGCCAATGCGTCGCGCGCTGGATCCAGTCGGCGCGATGGGAAATATAGGTCCAAGTGCGCACATGGGCGATACGCGCCATCAGCGTGTCGATGTCGCCGTCGTAGCGCTCCAGTCTCTTGACGTGACTTTCGATCCAGTCCTCGGGCAGCCGCTCGCCGCCCTGGGTGAGATGCTGGAAGAGCTCGCCGAGCAGGTGCGTGTGCTCCTCCGTCATCGTCTTGCGGAAATCGGGCACCTGGCACACTTCCCATAGCAGCTTCACGCGCGCCGGCGCGTGAAGGCGTGGCAGGAATTCCGAGCGCACGCCGAGGGTCTGCAGAGCGATCTGGTCGTCCTGTTCGCGCACGCGCTGAAGCGCGGCATGCGGGGGCGGCCGGTTGAGCGAGGCGATCAGCGCAGGCACCGAGCGAAAATCCAGCGCCGAATTGCGCCATTGCACGTCGCGCAGCGGATCGAAGCGGTGGTTCTCGATCGCCTCCACGGTGTCGGGTTCCAGCCCGCCGACATCGGTCGTGGTGCCGAATGTGCCGTCGTTCATGTGGCGTCCGGCGCGTCCGGCGATCTGCGCCAGCTCGACATTGCGCAACGGTCGCAGGGTTCGGCCGTCATATTTGCGCAACGACGCGAACCAGACATGGTTCACGTCCATGTTGAGGCCCATGCCGATCGCATCGGTCGCGACGAGATACTCGACCTCGCCCGACTGGAACATCTCGACCTGGGCGTTGCGCGTGCGCGGGCTGAGCGCGCCCATCACGATCGCCGTGCCGCCGCGCTGGCGCCGGATCAGTTCGGCGATCGCATAGACCTCGTTGGCCGAGAAGCCGACCACCGCCGAGCGACGCGGCAGGCGCGTCGCCTTCTTGGGCCCGACGTAGGAGAGCTTGGAGAAGCGCGGCCGGGCCACGATGTCGATGTCGGGCAGCAGCCGGTTCAGGACCGGCCGGATCGTGTCCGCCCCCAGCAGCATCGTCTCGTTCGTGCCGCGGGCATTGAGCATGCGGTCGGTGAAGAAGTGGCCGCGCTCGGGATCGGCCGCCATCTGGATCTCGTCGACGGCGAGGAACGAAACCGTGCGCTCGACCGGCATCGACTCGACCGTGCAGACGAAATAGCGCGCGCCGGGCGGAACGATCTTCTCCTCGCCGGTGATCAGCGCGACCTGGTTGGCGCCCTTGATGCGGACGATCCGATCGTAGTTCTCGCGCGCGAGAAGGCGCAGCGGGAAGCCGATCATGCCGGACTCGTGTCCGAGCATGCGTTCGATCGCGAGATAGGTCTTGCCGGTGTTGGTGGGACCGAGAACGGCGGTCAGGCGGCCGGCGGCGCTGCTGAGCGACATTGGCTCACCTTCGCGCGCGTCTGCGGCTGAAGCAAGGCCATGAATCGGCTGCTGATGCTAGTTGGTCGCAACCGGCTCGAGCTTGTTGCAGCCCAGAATCGGCCCCTGGTCGGCGCTCTGCACCAGGACCGCAAGC
Organism: Pseudomonadota bacterium; assembly: GCA_018240685.1. Taxonomy (GTDB): domain Bacteria; phylum Pseudomonadota; class Alphaproteobacteria; order Reyranellales; family Reyranellaceae; genus Reyranella. The sequence goes on from JAFEFG010000063.1 coordinate 5,857, forward strand.
CCCTGGTCGGGCGAGAACCGGTCCGGCGCGACAGTCCATTGCGCCGCCGAGCCGTTCCAGCGGCTCACGACTTCGAAGTGGCGCACGACATTGAAATTCTCGAGCGTTCGCCCGCCGTTCTCGCCGGAATTCACTGGTGTGCTGTGCCGCCGGTCATAGACGGCGAGGACGACGTCGGCGGGCCCGTTCGGGAGCTTGAAGGGCGCGAGCCGGATGGTGAGGGGGCCGCCGGGGGGGCAGGAGAGTTCCGGCGTCGCGCGCCGGGGCGACCGGGCGCGCGCCTTGTCCAGCATGGCCTCGATCGCCGCGTTCGTGACGCCCGGATCGTGGACGATGCCGTCGACCACCATCTCGGGTGTGTAGACGTAGCGCTGCTTGAGGCTGCGCGCATAGGCCCGCTGCCGCTGCGTCGTCGCCGAAGTCGCGAAACGGTCCTTCCAGCCGATATAGTCCCAGTAGTCGACGTGATAGGAGAGCGCGACGATGTCGGCGCGCCGCGCCAGCGCGCCGAGGTTGCGGTCGGCCGGCGGACAGGAGCTGCACCCCTGCGAAGTGAAGAGTTCGATCGCCCACGGCCCGGCGGCGTTCTCGCGCGCCGCTGCGCCGCCGCCGGCGGCAACAGCCGCGGCTGCTGCGCCGCCAATCAGGAATGTGCGCCGACCGGGCTTGGGAACGTTCGACATGGCCGACAGCATGGGTAAATCGAAGTACACGAGCCAATCAACAAACGGTTAGCGGCGGCTGGACTCGCGATAGGTAACAATATAACAAATCGCGATGCCCTCGCCCGTGTCGCCCGGCACCGCCCTGCTTGCCATGAGCGCCGCCAGTCGCGTCGCCGTTGCGCTGGTTGCGGTCGCCGTCCTGTGGCTCTGCGTCTGGGCCGTCCTCTGAGGATCGCATGGTAGCGGCGCTTCGTCTGGTCGACGTGACCGTGAGCTACGACCGTCATCCAGCGGTACACCATGTGTCGGCCGAAATTCCCGCTGCCGAGATGACGGCCATCATCGGCCCGAACGGAGCCGGCAAGAGCACGCTCCTGAAGGCCATGATGGGGCTGACGCCGCATGTCGAGGGTCGCATCGAATGCGGGGCGCGGCGCATCGCCTACCTGCCGCAGCAGGCGGAGATCGATCGCAGCTTTCCGATCTCGGTGTTCGACACGGTGCTGCTGGGTGGCTGGACCCGTTTCGGCGGCTTCGGTGCGGCGGCGGCGGTCGATCTGCACGATGCGCGTCACGCGATGGAGGCGGTCGGGCTCGCCGGCTTCGAGCAGAGGTCGATCGCCACCCTGTCGGTCGGCCAGTTCCAGCGCGTGCTGTTCGCGCGCCTGCTGCTGCAGGACGCCGACCTGGTGCTGCTGGACGAGCCCTTTGCCGCCATCGATGCCAAGACGGTCGCCGACCTGATGGCGGTGATCCGGCGCTGGCGGGACGAGAAGCGCACGGTGGTCGCCGTGCTGCATGATTTCGACCTGGTGCGCCGCGACTTTCCGAACAGCCTTCTGCTGGCGCGGGAACTGGTGGCTGCGGGTCCGACGCAGCAGGTGCTTTCGACGGAGAATCTCCGCCGCGCCCGCGCGATGGCCGAAGCCTGGGACGAACACGCTTCGGCCTGCGACGAACCCGTGCGCTTGAGCGCGTGATCGCGTGTCATGCTGTACGACCTCCTGATCGGGCCGTTCGCCGACTTCGGCTTCATGCGGCGTGCGCTGGTGGCGAGCCTCGCGCTGTCGATGGGGGGCGCGTCGATCGGCGTGTTCCTGATCCTGCGGCGCATGACATTGATGGGCGACGCGCTGGCGCATGCGCTGCTGCCCGGTGCCGCTCTCGGCTTCCTTCTCGGCGGACTGTCGCTGCCGGCCATGAGCCTGGGCGGCTTCCTCGCCGGCATCGCCACGGCCCTCGCCTCGGGGGCGATCGCGCGCTTCACCAACATGCGCGAGGACGCAAGCTTCGGCGCGGCCTATCTCACGTCGCTGGCGCTCGGCGTCATGATCGTCTCCTTCCGCGGCTCGGCGATCGACCTGATGAACATCCTGTTCGGCGCCATCCTTGCCGTCGACAATACGGCGCTCATTCTCGTCGCCGGCACGACGACGATCACCCTGGTGGGACTCGCCCTGATCTACCGGCCGCTGGTCGTGGAGTGCTTCAATCCGGGCTTCCTCGCCGCGATGGGCGTGAGGGGCGCGCGCTACCACTATCTGTTCCTGGGGCTTGCGGTCCTGAACATGGTGGCCGCGTTCCAGGCGCTGGGCACGCTGATGGCGCTCGGCCTCATGCTGCTGCCGGCGGTGGCGTCGTCGTTCTGGGCGCGCGAGGTCTGGTCGATGACGATCATCGCCGCGGCGATGGCGTTCCTGTCGGCGGCGATAGGCCTGTTGGTCTCCTTCCATGCCGGGCTGCCCTCCGGTCCGGTGATCGTGCTGGTGGCGAGCCTCTTCTTCCTGGGGTCGCTGCTGCTGGGCTCGCGGGCCTCGGTGCGCGCGAGGCTGTTGCAGCCGGTGCATCTCCGCGGCTGAGCGCGCGTCTTCGCCGCCGGACGGCAAGGCCGCGGTGGCGCTCGGCGGCACGATCGGCGATGGTCTCGCCGGCGATGAAAAGGCGTTGGAGGAGGCAGGCATGACGGCTTCACCGGTTCCGGGCGTGACGCTCAAGACGGTCACGGCGAACAACATCCACATGCGCTATGCCGAGATCGGCAGCGGGCCGCTGGTGCTGTTCTGCCATGGCTGGCCGGAAAGCTGGTACTCGTGGCGCCATCAGCTCGCGGCGGTGAGCGCGGCCGGCTTCCGCTGCGTGGCACCCGACATGCGCGGCTATGGCGGCACCGAGGCGCCCGAGCCGATCGACCAGTACACGCTGCACCATCTCGTGGGCGACATGGCCGAGCTCACCCGGGCGCTGGGCGAGACGCGGGCCTTCATCGTCGGTCACGACTGGGGCGCACCGGTCGCCTGGCATGCGGCCCTGTGGCGGCCGGATCTCTTCCCGGCGGTGTGCGCGATGAGCGTGCCCTATGCGCCGCCCGGCTATGTCGACATCCTGACCGCGCTCGAGAAGCTCGGCATCCGCGACTTCTACCTGCAGTACTTCCAGAAGCCCGGCGTACCCGAGGCCGAGCTGCAGCAGGACATCAAGGGCGCGCTGCGGCGGCTCTACTATGCGGCGAGCGGCGACTTCACCGAGCAGGGCAAGGGCTTCGCGCGGCTGCCGACCGGCACGCTGCTCGGCAACACCGTCGATCCAGCGACGCTGCCGGCCTGGCTGCGGGCCGAGGATCTCGACTACTACGCGCAGGAGTTCTCTCGTGCGGGCTTTCGCGGCGGCCTCAACTGGTATCGCAACCTGCGCCGCAACTGGGAGTTGGCGGCGCCATGGCGCGGCCAGCCGATCCGCCAGCCGTCGCTGTTCGTCGCCGGCAGCCGCGACGGCGTGCTGAAGTTTCCGGCCGCTCAGGCGCAGCTCGACGCCTATCCCAAGACGCTGCCCGGGCTGCGCGGTTGCCATATCCTCGACAGCGCCGGACACTGGGTGCAGCAGGAGCGGCCCGACGAGGTCAACCGCCTGCTGATCGGGTTCCTGAAGGGGCTTTAGCCGCAGACGCGCGACGGCGGCCGGCTTACTTCTTCTCCTCGAACTTCAGCGCCGCGCCGTTCATGCAATAGCGCTGGCCGGTCGGCCGCGGCCCGTCGGGGAAGACGTGGCCGAGATGGCCGCCGCACTTGCCGCAATGGACTTCGACGCGCGTCATGCCGTGGCTTTGGTCGACCGACGTGTCCACCGCATCGGCCATCGGTGCCCAGAACGAAGGCCAGCCCGAGCCGCTCTCGTACTTGGTCGAGGAATCGAACAGCGGCTCGCCGCAGCCGGCACAGCGGAAGACGCCGGTGCGCTTCTCGTCATTCAGCGGGCTGCTGAAGGGCCGCTCGGTGCCGTGGTCGCGCAGCACGTGATGCTGCAACGGGTCGAGTTCCTGGCGCCACTCGGCGTCGCTCTTGTCGACAGGGGGCTTGGTGCTCATGAGGTCCTCCGGGGTCCGTGCCCATTCCTTCCACACAATGCCATGCGCTCAGATGAGGCTGCGCAGTTCCGCCGTCGCCACCGACAGCATGGCGAGATCGAGCTGGTCCGCGCCGGCCAGCTCCTCCTTCAAGCGGTCGACGCGCTCGAGCGCAAGCGTCCTGCCTTCGGCCCAGCGCGCCAGCGCCGCGTCGGCGTCGGTCGCTCCGTCGCGGCCTGCGGCGCGCAGCACCGAGCCGAGGAGATCGGCGTGCAGGGCGGCGAGGTCGTCGGCCACGGAGAGCGCCGCCTGGGCCGGCCACAGCCCCTCGCGCGGTAGCTTCTGCGCTCCGGTGCCGAGGGCCGCGAGCGACAGCCGCTCGCCGAGGCGGAAATAGAGCCGCGCGGCATCCTCGATGCTGCAGCCGTTGGCCTGGGCCGCCTGCATCAGGTCGCCGGCAGCGGCCAGCGTCTGCAGCGACGCCGCCCGGCGCGCCACCGCAGGCGGTGCGCCCGATGCCTCGAAGGCGGCAGCGCGTTCGTTGAGGGCCGCGGTTTCCGCCGGTCCGATCAGGGACGGGGGGAGATCGCCCAGTGCCGCCGCGGCGCCGCCGAGCTGGTCGGTGGCGGCAATCGTGTCGAGCGGCTGCGGCAGGCGGCGCAACGTCCATTGCACCGCCCGCGTCGCGAAGCGCTGCGAGGCCACCAGCATGCGGATCTGCGCCTCGGCGGTCAGCGCGTCGTCGAGCGCCTCGATGTCGGTCCACAGGTCGCGCAGGTTCCAGGCGTCGCGCACCACGGCGAAGGCGCGGGCGATGGCGGCTGCCGAGGCCCCGGTGCGCTGGCCGATGCTGCGCACGAAGGTCGGCCCGCAGCGGTTCACCGTCGAGTTCACGACCTGCAGCGTCGCGATCTCGCGCCGCAGGCGGTGCGTCCGGATCACGCCCTCGAACCTCCGCTCCAGCGTGGTCGGGAAGTAGCGCAGCAGCTCGCTTTCCAGCAGCGGGTCGTCGGGCAGGTCGGAGTTCAGGATCTGGTCGGCGAGATCGATCTTGGCGTAGGCGAGCAGCACGCAGAGTTCCGGCCGCGTGAGGTACTGGCGGTTCAGGGCGCGCGTCCGCATCGCCGCCGAGTCGGGCAGGAATTCCACCGCGCGGTCGAGCCGGCCCTGGCGCTCGAGCGCGCGCATGAAGCGCTCCAGCCGGTCGTGCTCCTCTGCCGCCAGAGCCTCGGCGACGCTGATCGCCTGGCTCTGCTGGTAGTTGTGGCGCAGCACGAGGTCCGCCACCTCGCCAGTCATGCCGAACAGGAGCGCGTCGCGCTCGGCCCTCTCCAGCCGGCCCTGCTCGATCGCGGCCCCCGTCGCGATCTTGATGTTCACCTCGTGGTCGGAGGTGTCGACGCCGGCCGAGTTGTCGAGCGCATCGGTGTTGATCCGGCGGCCCGCCAGCGCCGCCTCGATGCGGCCGCGTTGCGTGACGCCGAGATTGGCGCCCTCGCCCACCACGCGCGCCCGCACGTCGGCGGCATCGACGCGCAGCGCGTCGTTGGCGCGGTCGCCCGCATCGGCGTTGCTCTCGCCGGCGGCCTTCACATAGGTGCCGATGCCGCCGAAATAGAGCAGGTCGACCGGCGCCTTCAGGATGGCGCGCATGAGGTCGACCGGCGTCGTGATAGGCCGGTCGATGCCCAGCGCCGCGATCGCCTCGGCGGAGAGGGCGACCGACTTGGCCGTGCGCTCGAAGATGCCGCCGCCCGGCGATAGCAGCGTCTTGTCGTAGTCCATCCACGAGGAGCGCGGCAGGTCGAACAGGCGCTTGCGCTCGGCCCAGCTCGCCCCGGGGTCGGGAGCGGGGTCGACGAAGATGTGGCGATGGTCGAAGGCGGCGACCAGCCTGATCTGCTTCGACAGCAGCATGCCGTTGCCGAACACGTCGCCCGACATGTCGCCTACGCCCGCGACCGTGAAGGGCGTGCGCTGGATGTCGGTGCCGAGCTCGCGGAAGTGCCGCTTCACCGATTCCCAGGCGCCGCGGGCGGTGATGCCCATCTTCTTGTGGTCGTAGCCGGCCGAGCCGCCCGAGGCGAAGGCGTCGTCGAGCCAGAAGCCGTAGTCGCGCGCCAGCGCATTGGCGATGTCGGAGAAGGTGGCCGTGCCCTTGTCGGCGGCGACGACGAGATAGGGATCGTCGCCGTCGTGGCGCACGACGAGGGATGGCGGCTTCACCGTGCCGGCCGCATAGGTGTCGGTGAGGTCGAGCAGGCCGCGGATCAGCGTCTGGTAGCAGCGGACGCCTTCGGCCTGGACCTGCTCGCGGGATCCGCCCTGCGGCGGCTGCTTGACGTAGAAGCCGCCCTTGGAGCCCGTCGGCACGATCACCGCGTTCTTCACGACCTGCGTCTTCATCAGGCCGAGGATCTCGGTGCGGAAATCCTCGCGGCGGTCGGACCAGCGGATGCCGCCGCGCGCCACGCGCCCGCCGCGCAGGTGGATGCCTTCCATGTACGGGCTGTAGACGAAGATCTCGACCAGCGGCCGCGGCGCCGGCAGCTCGTCGAGGGCGCGGCTGTCGATTTTGAAGGAGATCCACTCCTTGGCGTCGCCGGAGGGCTGGCGCTGCCAGTAGTTCGTGCGCAGAGTGCAGCGCACGGCATTGACGAAGCGGCGCAGGATGCGGTCCTCGTCGAGCGTGGCGACCGCGCCGAGAGGCACCGCCAGTGCCGCTTCGACCGCTCCGATGCGCGCTGTGCGCGGCGCCGACTGCGCCTCGCCCAGCGCGGGATCGAAGCGGGCGGCGAAGAGGTCGACCAGCCCGCGCGCGATCGCCGGGTAGGCGGCCAGCGCGCGCTCCATGTAGTCCTGGCTGAAGGCGATGCCGGCCTGGCGCAGGAACTTGGCATAGGCGCGCAGCACCGCCACCTCACGCCAGGCGAGGCCGGCGCCGAGGACCAGCCGGTTGAGGCCGTCGTTCTCCATCGTGCCCGACCACAGCCGGTCGAGCGCATCGGCGAAGCGCGGGCCGACGGTCGCGAGATCGACCGCGGACCCATCGGCGGTCTGCACGCTCAGCACCTGCAGCGCCACGCCCTGGTGCGCGCCATCGGCGGCCAGCTGGAACGGCGCCTCGCTCAGCACCCGCAGGCCGAGATTCTCGGCCAGCGGCAGGATGTCCGACAGCGCGATCGGCTCTCCGGGATGGAACAGCCGCACCGTGAAGCGATGCGGCGGCAGGCCCGCCGCGCGGTCGAGGCGCACGCCGAACGGCGCGCCGGCGAGGGCGGCCTGCAGCGGCTCGATGTCGGCCACGGCGTGCTCGGCGTCGAAGCTGTCGCGATAGACGGGCGGGAAGTGGTCGCGCCAGGTGCGTGCGGCGGCGCGCCCCTCGGCATCGCCGAGCTTGGCCTGCAGCGCCGCCCGCAGCCGGTCGTTCCAGGACGTGGCCGCCTCGGCGAGCGCCTGCTCGAGCGCGGCGGGATCGGGCGGCGGCGCATCGGGCCGCTCGAGCTTCAGCGTGTAGAGCGCGCGCGCCAGCGCCGATTCGTCGGTGCTGGTGCCGGTGACGGAGATCACCTTGCCGTGCCAGGCTTCCTGCAGCAGATGGCCGAAGCGGTCGCTGAGCGCGGCGTCGAAACGCTCGCGCGGGGCGAAGACCAGGCAGGTCGCGAAGCGCCCGACCGCGTCGCGGCGCACGAACAGCGCCACGCGGCGGCGCTCCTGCAGCTGCAGGATGCCCAGCACGTGCCTGTAGAGCGTGTCCTCGTCGATCTGGAACAGTTCGTCGCGCGGATAGGAATCGAGGATCGCCATCAGCGCCTTGCCGTCGTGCCCGTTGGGATCGAGGCCGGCGCGGCGCAGCACGCTGTCGACGCGGCCGCGCAGGAGCGGCACCTCCTGCACCATCGCGTGGTAGGCGGTCGAGGTGAAGAGTCCGACCAGGCGCCGTTCGCCGGTGACGCGGCCGTCGGCGTCGTGCGTCTTGACGATCACGCAGTCCATGGCGCCGCTGCGATGGACGAGCGACGGCCGGTCGGTCTTCACGATCATGAGCTGCTGTGGCCCGCGCGCGAAGCGGGCCATCGCCTCGCCGCCGCCGAGCCCGGCCTCGAACAGATGCACCTCGTCGCGGCGCAGGATGCCGAGCGCCGAGCCGGGCACCAGCTCGTAGCGCAGCCCGCCGGGATGGCCCGGCTCATCCATGTAGCGGTAGCGGCGATGGCCGAGGAAGGTGAAGTGGTTGGCCTCGAGCCAGCGCAGGAACTCCTCCTGCTCGGCGAGATCGGCCCTGTGTCCGGCCACCAGATCCTCGAGCGCATCGAGGCAGGCGCGGCGCAGCGGCACCCAGTCCTCGACCGCCATGCGCACTTCGCCCAGCACGCGGCCCAGTGCCGCCGCCAGTTCGTCGAGGCTCTCCGGCTCGGCCTGGCGGTCGATCTCGATGTGCATCATCGACTCGGGCCGGGCGCGTTCGCCCGCTTCGGTCGCCACCTCCAGGAGGTCGCCGTCGAGATCGCGCCGCACCGCCATCACCGGATGCGCCAGCAGGTGGACCGAGATCTCGCGGCGATTGAATTCGTTGGTGATCGAGGCGACCAGGAACGGCATGTCGTCGTTCACGATCTGCACGATCGTGTGCCGGCTCTCGAAGCCGTGGAGGGCGAGGACGGGATTGAACACCCGGACCTTGGCGATGCCCGGCAGGCGGCGGCGCGCGAAGGCCAGCAGGCTGACCGCCGCCGCCGCCCGCTGCTCGACCGGGGCCGCCGCGAGGTCCTTGTCGGCCACGCGCTGGTACAGGCGGCGGGCGAACTGCGCCGCACCTTCGCCGTGAGGGAGGGCGGCCGCGCAGATGGCATCCAGCCCATAGATCCGCGGTGCAAATGCCGTCGCCATGCCCTCGTTCCTACCCTTCAGCGTGGCCCGGATGGTACGCCCCGACATGACAATCTGACGACGAAGAGTTGATGAGGCCGGAAGTGCCCATCGCATCGGCCCTTTCGCTCCATGGCCCGACGCCGGCGCGCCGATTCGCTGGTGTTTCTGTTTGCGGCCCACGGATTCCGCGGGAAAGCGCGTTTTGTTCTCTTCTCATGCTGCACTTGCGAAGGAGAGGAGCGGGCCAAAAATGTAGAATCTGTAAGGACTTTTTTTTATTATAAAACAATGGGTTATGTACACATTCCTGAGATTCACATCGGTGGAATAAAATTGGCGATGACAGGCGAAACGCCACGCGTATCATCAATTGGTAGTGGGGCTGGTTGAACCGGTCCCAAGATGTAGGTGTCTTCCACAAACTGTTTTATCCACAGGTGTGGACAAGAAGAAAATGGGGGCCGCAAGTGTTTGATGTCGTTCAAGTTCGAAGCGGTGCGCGTGTTGTTACCGACTCCTCCCGGGACGCTCGCCTGACGGCCTTCGGCAAGGCCACCCTGACCGACCGGTACCTCCTGCCGGGCGAAAGCTACCAGGACATGTTCGCCAGGGTCGCCTCGGCCTATGCCGACGACGATGCGCATGCCCAGAGGCTGTACGACTACATCAGCAATCTCTGGTTCATGCCGGCGACGCCCGTGCTCTCCAACGGCGGCACCTCGCGCGGCCTGCCGATCTCCTGCTTCCTGAACGAGGCCAACGACTCGCTCGAAGGCATCGTCGGCCTGTGGAATGAGAACGTGTGGCTGGCCGCGCGCGGCGGCGGCATCGGCTCCTACTGGGGCAACCTGCGTTCGATCGGCGAGAAGGTCGGCATGAACGGCAAGACCTCCGGCGTCGTGCCCTTCATCCGCGTGATGGACTCGCTCACGCTCGCCATCAGCCAGGGCTCGCTGCGCCGCGGCTCGGCGGCGGTGTACCTGCCGGTGAACCATCCCGAGATCGAGGAGTTCATCGAGATCCGCCGCCCGACCGGCGGCGACCCCAACCGCAAGGCGCTCAACCTCCATCACGGCCTGCTGATCTCCGACGCCTTCATGCGCGCGGTCGAGAACGACGAGGAATGGGCGCTGGTGAGCCCGAAGGACGGCGCGGTACAGCGCAAGGTCTCGGCCCGGCATCTGTGGATCCGCATCCTGACGGCGCGCATCGAGACCGGCGAGCCGTATCTCGTGTTCGTCGACCATGTGAACAGGGCGATGCCCGAGCATCACAAGCTCGCGGGCCTCGAGGTCAAGACGTCCAACCTCTGCAGCGAGATCACGCTGCCGACCGGCGTCGACCATCACGGCAAGCAGCGCACCGCCGTCTGCTGTCTCTCGTCGCTGAATCTCGAGACCTATCTCGAGTGGCACGAGCATCCGACCTTCATCGAGGACGTCATGCGCTTCCTCGACAACGTGCTGCAGGGCTTCATCGACAATGCCGGCAGCGACTTCGCCCGCGCCACCTATGCCGCCATGCGCGAGCGCTCGGTCGGCCTCGGCGTCATGGGCTTCCACTCCTTCCTGCAGCAGAACAACATCCCGATCGAGGCGGTGATGGCGAAGGTGTGGAACAAGAAGATGTTCAAGCACATCCGCGCCCAGTGCGACCAGGCGTCGAAGATGCTGGCGGCCGAGCGCGGCGCCTGCCCGGATGCGGCCGACTTCGGCATCCAGGAGCGCTTCTCCAACAAGCTCGCCATCGCGCCCACGGCCTCGATCTCGATCATCTGCGGCGGCGCCTCGCCCGGCATCGAGCCGTCGGCGGCCAACGTCTACAATCACAAGACGCTGTCGGGCTCCTTCGTGGTGCGCAACCCGTACCTGGAGAAGATGCTGGAGCAGAAGGGCCGCAACGACGAGGACACCTGGACCTCGATCACGACGACCCAGGGCTCGGTGCAGCATCTCGACTGCCTCGACGACCACGAGAAGGCTGTCTTCAAGACTGCCTTCGAGATCGACCAGCGCTGGCTGGTGGAGCATGCGGCCGACCGCGCGCCCTTCATCTGCCAGAGCCAGTCGCTCAACCTCTTCCTGCCCGCCGACGTGCACAAGCGCGACCTGCACCAGATCCATCTGATGGCCTGGAAGCGCGGCGTGAAGAGCCTCTACTACTGCCGCTCGCTGTCGATCCAGCGGGCGGAGACGGTGTCCAGCGACGCCGTCGTCTCCCCGCTCGGCGACCACGCCCTTTCCTCTTCGAAGGCCGACGTCCCCGCGCCCTTGCCGATCGGCACGCCGCCGGCCGGCGGGGCCAACAACAACGACTATGAAGAGTGTCTAAGCTGCCAGTAACGCGTCCCCGATGACGGGCTGCCGAAAGGCAGCCCGTTACCGTCCCAGCCCAGCCGAAGTTTGCCCGCCATGTCCCTGCTCGACGCCAAGCCGATCTACAAGCCGTTCCACTATCCCTGGGCCTACGATGCGTGGCTGACCCAGCAGCGCATCCACTGGCTGCCGGAGGAGGTGCCGCTGGCCGACGACGTCAAGGACTGGCGCAACAAGCTGTCCGAGAGCGAGCAGCATCTGCTGACGCAGATCTTCCGCTTCTTCACCCAGGCCGACGTCGAGGTGAACAACTGCTACATGAAGCACTATTCGCGGGTGTTCAAACCCACGGAAGTGCAGATGATGCTGTCCGCCTTCTCGGCGATGGAGACGGTGCATGTCGCCGCCTACAGCCACCTGCTCGACACGATCGGCATGCCCGAGACGGAGTACTCCGCCTTCCTCACCGTCAAGGAGATGAAGGACAAGTACGACTACATGCAGGGCTTCAACGTCGACTCGAAGGAGGACATCGCCAAGACCCTGGCCGTGTTCGGCGCCTTCACCGAGGGGCTGCAGCTCTTCGCCACCTTCGCCATGCTGATGAACTTCCCGCGCTTCAACAAGATGAAGGGCATGGGCCAGATCGTGTCGTGGTCGGTGCGCGACGAGACGCTGCACTGCAACTCGATCATCAAGCTGTTCCGCACCTTCGTGCAGGAGAACCCGGAAGTCTGGAACGAGGCGCTGCAGCGCGAGCTCTACGTCGCCTGCTCGACCATCGTCGAGCACGAGGACGCCTTCATCGACCTCGCCTTCGAGCTCGACGGCATCGAGGGCATGACGGCCATCGACGTGAAGCGCTACATCCGCTTCATCGCCGACCGCCGCCTGGTCCAGCTCGGCCTGCAGCCCATCTACCGCAAGGACGCGAAGAACCCGCTGCCGTGGATGGACCAGATGCTCAACGCCATCGAGCACACCAACTTCTTCGAGAACCGCGCCACGGAGTATTCCAAGGCCTCCACGCGCGGCACGTGGGACGAGGCGTTCTCGTAGACTGGCCGGTCATGCCGCTGGCTGCGGCACGGGCTTGGGCAGCAGGCTCCAGGCGACGATAGCGCCGATCGCAGCCACGCAAGCCGCCAATGCAAAGGTTTGAGCAAATCCAGCGAGCGCACGGTCCGATTCGACCGTGGCGCCGAGCGCGGCGATGCCGACGGCAAATCCGCCCTGGCGCATGACGATGGTCAGCGCCGATGCCATGCCGGCTTGGGCCGGCGACGCGAGGGCGACGACGGCGCCGGAGAGCTGGGAATGGGCCAGTGCCGCTCCGATGCCGATGCACGCCATGCCGGTGAGGGCGAGACCGAAAGCGATGGCCGAAGAGACATGCGTCGCCGCGCCGGCCAGGACCAGATCTCCGGCGGCTACGATCAGAAGCGCGAGGGTGAATGGCCGGCGCGATCCCCAATGCGATACCAGCCTTCCGCCGACGGGCGGAAGAACAAGCATGGGCAGCGTTGCGGCGAGGAGAACGAGTCCTGACATGTCGACGGAAAATCCGAAATCGGCTTGCAGGAACAACGGCAGGTAGACGAGGACGGACCAGTAGCCGACCGAAAGTGTCACCAGCAGCGTGGCGCTCGCGATCATCGCTGGCCGCGCCAGTAACGCGGGGTCGAGAATCGGCTGGGCCCGTCGCCGCTGCTGCAAAACGAACAGCAGCCCGATGACTGTGCTGCCGAGAAGGGTGGTGGGGCGCGTCAGGGTCGTGCTGCTGCCCTGAAGGAGCGCCTCGACCGCCAGCGAGAGGGCCAGGGTCAGCAGCAGGATGCCGGTTGGATCGAGCGGCCGGCCTGCGTCGGGGCGCGTTTCTGCCACGAGCCGGGGCAGCATCCAGCCGGCCAGCAGACAGAACGGCAGATTGGCCAGGAAGATCCAGCGCCAGCCGAAAGCGGAGGCTACCGCGCCGCCGAGAGTCGGCCCCAGCGCCATGGCGACACCGGAAACGATGCCGGTCACGGCGAAGGCTCGCGCACGATGACCGGCATCGGCATAGAGCCCGGCGATCAGCGAGATCGATCCGGTGATGACAAAGGCTGCCGCAGCGCCTTGCAGCGCCCGCGCAAGCCATAGCGACGGGCCGTCCCAGGCGAAGGCACAGGCAAGCGACGCGAGGGCAAATCCAACGTTGCCCAGGAGAAGGGCACGCCTCCGCCCATACCGATCCGCCAAGGCGCCCGAAGCGAGCAGCAAACCGGTGAAAGCGAGACTGTAGGCGTCCATGACCCAGGCGAAGCCGGCGATGCCGAAGCCGAGATCCGCACCGATGGAAGGCATGGCCACGACGACGGCCGTGACATCGAGTTGGGTGAGAAAGGTGGCGAAGGAAAGGGCGAGGGCGGGTGTGCGATGAAAGCGACTCATGCCGGGGATTGTCGCCGGGCCTGGCCGATCGCCCCGAGCGCCAACGCTTCACTCCAACATGAATATCGTTCATAGTGTGGTAATGCGCCGCTTGCCACCCTTCGATGCCCTGGTCGCCTTCGACAGCGCGCTTCGTCACCGCAGCGTGACACGGGCGGCGGGCGAACTCGGCGTGACGCAAAGTGCCGTCAGCCACCGGCTGCGACGGCTCGAATCGTTCGTCGGCGCCCCGCTGCTCTATCGAACGAGCGAGGGACTGAGCGCGACCGCCACCGGCGAGGCCTTGGCGACAGGCCTTACCGAACTGCTCGATGGATTGGCTGACTTGCGGGCTCGTTGCCGGGCGGCGATAGCGCCGGCCAGCCTGCGGGTCGGCATCGGCCCGGCGCTGGCCCACCATTGGCTGGTGCGACGCTTGGCTGCCTTCACGGCCGCTCATCCCGCAATCGAGATCGAACTGGTCATCGTCGAAGGCGAGATCCAGACGCGGTTGCCGGATGTCGATGTGGAGATCCGCTGGCTACCGGTCGATGCCGCGCGCCAGACCTCGACGCAGCGCATGCTCTTTCAGGAGCGGGTGTTCCCGGTCTGCCACCCGCGTCTGTTGCCGAATGGCAGAAGCCTGCGCGATCCGAAGGCCCTCGCCAGCCTGCCGCTCCTGCACAAGGGGCCCGCGGGCCGTGGCGGCGGCGCGGAATGGTCGTGGCCGGTGTGGTTCGAGCGGCTGGGCATCTCAACGCGGCCGCCCTCGGGACTGCGGTTCGGCACGTTGGGAACGGCGATCAGCGCGGCGCTGGAGGGTGCCGGCGTGGTGCTCGCGCGCTCGCTGCTGGTGCATGACGCGCTGGTGGACGGGCGGTTGGTCCGTGTCCTTCCCCCGACCTGGGAGATGGCATCGAGCAAGGTTCATGTCGTGCGCTGGCCAGCGGCTCTCGGCGGCGATGAACGTGTTCGCCGCTTCGTTGCCTGGGTGGCAGCCGAGGCCAAGGCGACGGTGGGAAGATCGCGGCGGATCGATTGAGTGGATAGGGCCTGTACCGCTCCCAGTGGTTCCTTCGAGATGATCTCGGGCAGAATCTCGTGGTCGTCGGGATCGAGCGTCTCGCCCGGTTAAATCCGCACCCCCGCGACCAACGATTATGGTCCTTACCCCCCAGAGCCGCGCGCATCGCGCGACCTGCACCGCCATAGACGACCGGATTAGGGGCTCGCATCTGACGCGCCTATCGTCGTCGCATGAGGCGCCTTCTCATCTGCGAATTCCGGACACACGCCGCCGCACGGGCGGCGGCAATTGATTCGCCGTTATTCAAAGCGTCACTTCCGGTAACCACCCCGTCGGCCGTGCGTCCGCGCGAAGCGCGTCACGGTGCCCGTCGCGAGGCCCGTCGCGAGGCCCGTCACGAGGCCCGTCGCGAGGCCCGTCACGAGGCCCGTCGCGGTGTCCGTCACGAGGCTCGCCACGATGCCCTTCACGGGGCCGGTTCCTTTTTATTTCCCTTTTTAAAAGCGTTACTTTTCGTAACCAAAGCCGCGCCGACCGCCTCACGCCCAGCCGCCGGCGTGCGGCAGGACGTGGCCGGTGATGAAGCCTGCGCCCTCGGAGCAGAGGAAGCAGACCGTGGCGCCGAGTTCGCTGCTCTTGCCCAGCCGGCCGAGCGGGATCTGCGCCGTCATCTTGGCCATTGCCTCCTTGTTGGCCAGCAGGGCGGGCGGGAAGTAGTCGGGGTTCTCGACGTAGTTGGAACCCACCGCGTTCACGGTGATGCCGTCGCGGCCAAGTTCGCGCGCCAGCGAGTTGACGAGGCCGTTGGCGGCGGCGCGCGCCGAGGCGTAGGGCGCGTAGTTGGCGATGCCGCGCAGTGGCGCCGCCGAGGAGACGAAGACGATCCGCCCCGACTTGCGCTTGCGCATCGAGGGCGCCACGAGCTGCGTGAGATGGAACGGCGCCACCGCCATCGCCTCGAGCGCGGCGCGATAGTCTTCGAGCCGCGCTTCGGCAAGCGGCGCGCGCAGGGCCGGGAAGGCGTCGTTGTTGATCAGCGCGTCGATATGTCCGTACCGCTTCAGCGCCAGCTCGACCATCGTCGCAGGATCGGTGGCGGCGAGCGCATGCGCGCCGGGGAACTGGCTCTCGTATTTGTGCCGTGCGCTCGGCGCCTCGAACGACGGATCGTGCGCCAGCACCGTGGCGCCCTGCGACAGGGCCACGTCTGTCGTGCCGTGACCTGCGAATTTCTCGACGTTGGTGATCAGCATCACCCGGTCTTTCAGCAGCATGGCGATTCCTCTAGGTTGCGCTCCATGATTGAGCCCGATCCTAGCGCGCCCGTCTCCGCCGGACAGGCCCCCGACGAGGGGGCGCCGACCGACGTTCCGCCGGCCGGTTCGCCCGCCGGCGCTGCGGAGGCCGAGGCCGGCGAGGCGTTCGCGTCCTTCGGCTATCGCGACGTGCCCAGGGCCGAGAAGGCCGGCATGGTGCGCGAGGTGTTCGAGAGCGTGGCGCCGCGCTACGACCTGATGAACGACCTGATGTCGGGCGGCGTGCACAGGCTCTGGAAGAATGCGCTGGTCGATGCCGTGCATCCGCGTCCGGGCGAGCGGCTGCTCGATGTCGCCGGCGGCACGGGCGACGTCGCCTTCCGCCTGCTGCAGCGGCAGGGCGCGCAGGCCGACGTCACCGTATGCGACATCAATCCGGCGATGTTGAGTGTCGGTCGCGACCGCGCCGTCGATCGCGGCCTGCTGCACGGCCTCACCTGGGCCACCGGCGACGCCGAGGCGCTGCCGTTCCCCGACCGCTCCTTCGACGCCTATACGATCGCCTTCGGGCTGCGCAACGTCACCGACATCGACCAGGCGCTGCGCGAGGCCCGGCGCGTGCTGAGGCCGGGCGGCCGCTATTTCTGCCTGGAGTTCAGCAAGGTGACCCTGGCGCCGGTTGGCCGCCTCTACGATACCTATTCCGAGCACGCGCTGCCCTTCTTCGGCCGCATCGTGGCGCGCGATGCGGAGTCCTATCGCTATCTGCACGAAAGCATCCGCCGCTTTCCGCCGCAGCGCGAGCTGGCCGAGCGCATGCGCGCCGCGGGCTTCGAGCGCGTTGCCTGGCGCGACATGACCTTCGGCGTCGTCGCCCTTCATTCGGGCTGGCGGATCTAGATGTTCCGCGCCCTTCGTAACGGCTGGCGCCTCCTGCGGATGGCGCACACCTTCGCCCGCCACGACGCACTGTTCCCGCTGGAGACGCTGGGCATCGCGCCGGCGCTGGTGGCCTGGGCGCGGCTGTTCACCTGGCGCCGCCAGACGCGGCGGCCGGGCGAGCGGCTGGCCGCGGCGCTGCAGGAGCTGGGCCCCTCCTTCATCAAGCTGGGGCAGGCGCTGTCGACGCGCGCCGATCTCCTCAGCGAGGAGGCGGCGGCCGACCTCGCCCAGCTGCAGGACCACCTGCCGCCTTTCTCGGGCGCCGAGGCGCGACGCACCATCGAGAGCGAGCTGGGCCGGCCGGTCGAGACGCTGTTCGCGCGCTTCGACGACGTGCCGGTGGCGGCCGCCTCGATCGCGCAGGTGCATTTCGCCGTGACGGCCGACGGCCGCGAGGTGGCGGTGAAGGTGCTGCGGCCCGGCATCGAGGCCGCCTTCGCGCGCGACCTCGATCTCTTCTACTGGATGGCCGAGCTGGTGGAGCGTACCCAGCCGCGCTTCCGCCGCCTCAAGCCGGTCGAGTCGGTGAAGGCCTTCGCCGACGTGGTGCGCGTGGAGATGGACCTGCGCATGGAGGCCGCCGCCTCGGAGGAGCTGGGCGAGAACTTCCTCGACGATCCCGGCTACCGCGCGCCGGAGATCGATTGGGACCGCACGGCGCAGCGCGTGATGACGCTCGAGCGCGTCGACGGCACGCCGATCGGCGACCGCGAGGCCATCATCGCCGCCGGGCACGATCCCGACGCCGTCATGAAGAAGAGCGCCGAGGCCTTCTTCTACCAGGTGTTCCGCGACGGCTTCTTCCACGCCGACATGCATGGCGGCAACGCCTTCGTCGATCGCGAGGGCTGCATCGTGCCGGTCGATTTCGGCATCATGGGCCGCGTCGACGCCGACACGCGCGTCTATCTCGCCGAGCTGCTGGTCGCGTTCCTGCGGCGCGACTACCGTGCGGTGGCCGAGGTGCAGTTCCGTGCCGGCTATGTGCCCTCGCACCAGTCGCTCGAGATGTTCGCCCAGGCCTGCCGTTCGATCGGCGAGCCGATCTTCGGCAAGCCCAGCCACGAGATCTCGATCGCGCGCCTGCTGGCGCAGCTGCTGCGCGTGACCGAGCAGTTCGAGATGGCGGTGCAGCCGCAGCTGCTGCTGCTGCAGAAGACCATGCTGATGGCCGAAGGCATGGGCACGCGGCTCAATCCCGGCGTCAACATCTGGGAGCTGGCGCGGCCGCTGATCGAGGACTGGATGGTGACCCATTTCGGCCCGCGCGCCACGGCCGCGCGGGCCGCCGAGGACCTGGCGCGCAGCCTGCGCCGCCTGCCGCGGCTGATCGACAATCTCCATATCCTGGCCGAGAACGAGCGGCGCAGGGTGGAGCAGCCCGAGCCGGCCGCGGCGCCGCCGGTGCGGGGCTGGCGCATCGTTGCGGTCGAGATCGTGGCGCTGGCGGCCCTGGCCGCGGCGGTGGCCGCCTGGCTGCGGTAAGTGCCGGGCTTCGGTAAGTGTGGGGCTGCGGCAAGTGTCGGGGGAGCGGGGCTGTGGTAGGGTTTCGGCCATGCTGAACGGCAAGCGAATCCTGTTGATCGTCGCGGGCGGCATTGCGGCCTTCAAGGCGCTCGAGCTGATCCGCCTCCTGCGCAAGCAGGGCGCGTCGGTGCGCTGCGTGCTGACCGAGGCGGGCGCGAAGTTCGTCACGCCGCTGTCGCTGCAGGCGCTCACCGAGGACAAGGTCTACAGCGACATGTTCTCGCTCACCGACGAGAGCGAGATGGGCCACATCCAGCTCTCGCGCGACGCCGACCTGCTGGTGGTGGCGCCGGCGACGGCGAACATCCTCGCCCGCATGGCCGCGGGCCTGGCCGACGATCTGGCGACGACGGTGCTGCTCGCCACCGACAAGCCGGTGCTGGCGGCGCCGGCGATGAACGTGCGCATGTGGACCCATGCCGCGACCGTCGCCAATGTCGAGACGCTGAAGAAGCGCGGCGTCGCCTTCGTCGGGCCGAACGACGGCGTGATGGCCTGCAACGAGTTCGGGCCCGGCCGCCTGTCGGAGCCGGACGAGATCCTCGCCGCCATCGAGGCGATGCTGACGCCGGCCCTCGACCGGCCGCTGGCGGGCCGGCGGGCGCTGGTCACGTCGGGGCCGACGCGCGAGGCGATCGATCCGGTGC
This sequence comes from Pseudomonadota bacterium, assembly GCA_018240685.1. Lineage (GTDB taxonomy): Bacteria > Pseudomonadota > Alphaproteobacteria > Reyranellales > Reyranellaceae > Reyranella. The sequence continues at coordinate 24,857 of JAFEFG010000063.1, forward strand.
GCTACATCTCCAACCATTCCTCGGGCAAGCAGGGCCATGCCATCGCCGCCGCGCTGGCGCGGCTCGGCGCCGAGGTGACGCTGGTGAGCGGCCCGGTGACGGTTGCCGATCCCGCCGGCGTCAAGGTGGTGAAGGTCGATTCGGCGGACGAGATGCTGGCCGCCTGCCAGGCTGCGGGCACGCTCGATGTCGCAGTCTGCGCCGCCGCCGTCGCCGACTGGAAAGTCGCGCACCAGGCGACGGCGAAGATCAAGAAGCAGAACGGCGCGCCGCCGCCCGCGCTGGCGCTGGCGCCCAACCCCGACATCCTCGCCACCCTGTCGAAGCCCGGGCCGAAGCGGCCGCGGCTGGTGGTGGGGTTCGCGGCCGAGACCGAGAACCTGATCGCCAACGCCGTCGACAAGCGCAAGCGCAAGGGCTGCGACTGGATCCTGGCCAACGACGTGTCGCCCGCCACCGGGACCTTCGGGGGCGAGCGCAACACCGTGCATCTGGTGAGCGCCGAGGGCGTCGAGGACTGGCCGACGCTGTCCAAGGAAGAGGTCGCGATCCGGCTGGCCGCCCGCATCGCGGCTCGCCTTGGCGGATCCCGCAAGGCGGCCGCGGAGTGACCGGGACATGATGGCTGGCGTTGAGAGCGTGGAGATCAAGGTGGTGCGGCTGGCCCATGGCCATGACCTGCCGCTGCCCGACTATGCGACCGCGGCGGCGGCCGGGGCCGACCTGCTGGCGGCCATCGACACCGACATCGAGCTGGGGCCGCTGGAGCGGCGGATCGTGCCGACCGGCATCTCGATTGCCCTTCCCGTAGGCTTCGAGGCCCAGGTTCGCCCGCGATCCGGGCTCGCCGCCAAGAACGGCGTCACCGTCGCCAATGCGCCGGGCACCATCGATGCCGATTATCGCGGCGAAGTAGGCGTGATTCTGGTCAATTTGAGCAAGGAGCCGTTCCGGATCAGCCGCGGCATGCGAATTGCACAGCTCGTGGTGGCGCGGCACGCCCGGGCTGTCTGGCGGGAGGTTTCTGCCCTGGACGAGACGGAGAGGGGCGCCGGCGGCTTCGGGTCGACAGGCGTCGCGGCGGGGTCGTCGACACACGGCTAAGGGCTAAGAGGAAATTGCGGAGATGCCTCGGCTCAGCAAGAAGACCATGTTTGCAATCGAGGCGGTTCTGGATGTCGCCTTCCATGTCGGCGACGATCCGGTGCGCAGCGGTGACATCACCGAGCGGCAGCGCATCCCGAAACGCTATCTCGAGCAGGTACTGCAGCATCTGGTGCGGGCCGGCATCCTGTCCGGCAAGCGCGGGCCCCGGGGCGGCTATCGCCTCGGCCGCGACAAGGACCAGATCACGCTGGGAGAGGTGGTGCGGGTCGTGCGCAAGCTCGAGGCCGAGACCGAGCCCAGCGATCTCTCCGTCGGCTCGCCGCTGGCGCACGAGGTCGTGTGGCCGATGTGGGAGAAGCTGCGCGACAACATGATGTCGCAGCTCGACACCATCACCATCGAGGAACTCTGCCAGCAGGCACGGGCCAAGGGCCTGCGCACCGTGCCGGTGAACCGGTCGCCGCATTCCACGCAGGTCGTCGTCTAGGAATTCCTGGGCTATGCTCCGCCGCTTTTGAAACGGAGGAGCAGACGATGGCCAAGGCCAAAGCCAGGACGGCAAGCAAGGCACCGAAGAAGGGCAAGCCCGCCCCTCGCAACAGGAAGCTCTACGGCGAGGGCATGAAGGTGCGCCGGGCCGTGCTGGGCGCAGGCTATGTCGACAATTCGGTGGCGAGCGCCGACGACTTCATGATGGCGTTCCAGGACGTCACCACCGAGTACTGCTGGGGCTATGTCTGGACGCGGCCGGGCCTGCCGAAGAAGACGCGCTCGATGCTCAACCTCGCCATGCTGGCGGCGCTCAACCGCGGGCCGGAGCTCAAGCTGCACATCAACGGCGCGCTCACCAACGGCCTCAGCAAGGACGAGATCAAGGAGATCTTCCTGCAGGTCGCGATCTACTGCGGCATCCCCGCCAGCCTCGACGCCTTCAAGATCGCGCGCGACGTCTTCAAGGAACGCGGCGTCTAGGCCGCGGCCGTGCCGTGATCACGATCCGGCTCGCGGAACGCGGTGAGGCCAAGAGCCTGACCGCGCTCTGCGTGCGGTCGAAGGCACATTGGGGCTACGATGCCGAGTTCATGCGTCTCAGCACGCCGGCGATCATCGTGCGGGAGGCCGATATCGCCGCCGGCCGCGTGCTGGTGGGCTGCGTTGCCGATGGTCGTGTCGTCGGTCTGGTGCGCGTGCGGCGCCGAGGCAGGACGGCGAGTCTCGGCCTGATGTTCGTCGACCCGCCGGCCATCGGCACCGGCACCGGCCGCGCCCTGTTCGAGGCCGCGGTGCGGCTGGCACGGACGCTCGGCGCCGGCCGCATGACCATCCTCGCCGACCCCCATGCCGCGCCCTTCTACGAGCATATGGGCGCGCGCTTCCTGCGAAACGCGCCGTCGGATGCGATTCCCGGCCGCACGCTGCCGTTCTACGAATACGACCTCACTTCCGGAGCCGCCTCATGATCCCGCTCGCCCCGCCCGCCACCATCGCCTTCATCGGTCTCGGCATGATGGGCCGCCCCATGGCCGCACGCCTCGCCGCCGCCGGCTTCACGCTGCGCGTCTTCGACGTCTCGCAGAAGGCCGTGTCCGACTTCGTGGGCGCCCATCCCTCGGCCGTCGCCACTGCCTCCGCCAAGGCCGCCGCCCAGGGGGCCTCGGCACTGATCACGATGCTGCCCGACGGCAAGATCGTGCGGCAGGCCGTGCTCGAGGGCCGCGATCCCGCCGTCGATGGCCTCGAAGCGGGCGCGCTGGTGATGGACATGAGCTCGTCCAATCCCGTCGACACGCAGAAGCTCGCGCGCGATCTGGCGGCGCGCGGCGTGGCGCTGCTCGATGCGCCGGTCTCGGGCGGCGTGAAGCGGGCGATCGACGGCTCGCTCAGCATCATGGTCGGCGGCGCTGCGGCCGACCTCGAGCGCGCCCGGCCGGTGTTCGCGGCCATGGGCAAGACCATCACGCTCTGCGGGCCCGCCGGCGCCGGGCACGCGCTGAAGGCGCTCAACAACTACCTCTCCGCCGCCGGCCTGGTGGCGATGTGCGAGGCGCTGGTGGTGGGCGAGGCGTTCGGCCTCGATCCCGGCACCATGGTCGACGTCTTCAACAACTCGACCGGCAAGAGCAACGCCACCGAGGTGAAGGGCCGCCAGTTCGTCGTCTCCCGCACCTTCGCCGCCGGCTTCACGACCGCTCTGATGGCCAAGGACCTGCGCACCGCAGGCGAGGTCGCCGCCCACCTGAAACTCAAGATGCCCAACCTCGAGCAGGCCGTGGCCTACTGGAACGACGCCGACGCCAGGCTGGGCAAGGGCGCCGACCATACCGAGATCTTCCGCTACGCCGAGATGCTGGCCGACGGCGATTGAAGCAGGTCGGCAATGCGGCGAGCGCGCCGTCGATCAGCCGATACCCGCCTCGTAGAGGACGCCCACGGCGTCGAGAACGAGGACCTGTGTCATGGCGACTGGGTTCGAAGGATGTCCTTTGACAGCGTTGTGCGGCAACTTTATATAGGCGCCACCTAAGGGCCCTTGGCGCCGCCGCCCGGCGGTGATCGACGGGGTCCATCTCGTACGACACGACACTCACTACAAAAGGTTCGACCCATCGGTCGCCCGAGCGCGTGCGTCATTTCCCAACGACTGAAGACCCATGAATCTCGAAGATCTCAAGAAAAAGAAGCCGCCCGAACTCCTGGCCTTTGCCGAGGAACAGGGCGTGGAAGGCGCCGCACAGATGCGGCGCCAGGAACTCATGTTCGCCATCCTCCAGAAGCTCGCCGCTTCTGACCAGGCGATCTTCGGCAGCGGCACCATCGAGGTGCTGCCCGACGGCTTCGGCTACCTGCGCTCGATGGAAGCCAACTACCTGCCCGGCGCCGACGACATCTATGTCAGCCCGACCCAGGTGCGTAAGTTCGGCCTGCGCACCGGCGACACGGTGGAAGGCGAGATCCGCGCGCCCAAGGACGGCGAGCGCTACTTCGCCATGGTGCAGATCAACAAGGTCAACTTCGACGACCCCGAGGCGCTGCGCCACCGCATCAACTTCGACTCGCTCACGCCGCTCTATCCCGACGAGAAGCTGAAGCTCGAGATGGAAGGCGCCGGCGCCATGGCCGCCACCATTTCCGAGGAACAGTCGAGTTCCCGGGCGACGTCCTCGGGCCGCGTCAGCTCCGGCCGGCGCACTACCGGCACGCTGACCAAGAAGGCGACGTCCACGCCGCAGCAGCAGCTCGACATCTCGACCCGAGTGATCGATCTGATCGCGCCGATCGGCAAGGGCCAGCGCGCCCTGATCGTGGCGCCGCCGCGCACCGGCAAGACGGTGCTGATGCAGAACATCGCCCACGCCATCACCGCCAACAATCCCGAGGTCTACCTCATGGTGCTGCTCGTCGACGAGCGGCCGGAGGAAGTCACGGACATGCAGCGCACGGTGAAGGGCGAGGTCGTGAGCTCGACCTTCGACGAACCGGCCAGCCGTCACGTTGCCGTCGCCGAAATGGTGATCGAGAAGGCCAAGCGCCTGGTCGAGCACAAGAAGGACGTCGTGATCCTGCTCGACTCGATCACCCGCCTCGGCCGCGCCTACAACACCGTCGTGCCGAGCTCCGGCAAGGTGCTGACCGGCGGTGTCGACGCCAACGCCCTGCAGCGGCCCAAGCGCTTCTTCGGCGCCGCCCGCAACATCGAGGAGGGCGGCTCGCTCACCA
>JAFEFG010000064.1 GCA_018240685.1 Pseudomonadota bacterium
AAGCGGCAGGACGGTCACGCCAGCGGCCACCCGAGCGGCGCCTGTGTACGATCCCGCTCACCACCCGCCGATCATCGACACGACGCGCGCCTCGTCGGCGCCGCGGCATCAGCGGTTCCAGACGAGATCACTCCATATCCGATAGCCAATAAAGCTCCCGCTCCGTCGACGCCTCCAGATCTTGCCGGAGACGGAATCACATCGACCAGCAGCGCGGAATCCCCAATTGAGTACAGACCCTAGGCCGCCGGGAGGGCGGCTTCGGGCCGGTCTTCCGGCCTCCGGCCGGGCGGCGGCGCGTCGTGGCGGTGGTGCCAGAGCGCCTCGAGGGCGGCGACGAAGCCGGCATAGGAGGCCTCGCCCGTCGAGGCCGGCTGCGGGAACAACGCGGCCACCGCGATCTCGCCGATATGCTGGCCGAGCGCGCGATAGGCCTCGAACTGGCCTTCGTTGAAGAGCTGGTCGGCGGTCGACTCGTGGGGAAAGGTCGGGCTGCGATGGCGGTACTGGCCGATCACCTCGTCCTCGTCGCCGGTGCAGCTCGACTTGAGATAGAGCAGATAGCCGCACTCCCCCTCGCCCGGATAGCGGATGCGGCCGACGACGAAGTGGGCGCTGCTGTGGCCCTCGCTTCCCAGGCGCAGCGGATCGAGATCGATGTCGATATGGATGCCGAGGTCGATGCGGGCCGTGCGCAAGAGCGTCGCCAGGCCGGCGAAGTACATCTGCGGATCGCACTCGCCGTCGCCGATGACGATCAGCTTGCAGCGACGGCGCAGCAGCTCGATCGTCGCCAGGTTCTCGATATGGCCGCCGTCGGAGAGGTTGACCCAGCGGTGCTTCTCGTCGAGCCGCATGGTCATCTCGAGCAGAAGCGCCTCCGGCCGCACGCGCCACAGGAAGCGGTCGGTGAAGGTGTTCTTCAGGCGGACAAGCGGCTCGCCGGCCGCGATCGACTGGCCGTCATCCACCGCCAGGTCGTCGTAGCGCGTGTACATGTATTCGCGGATCCCGCCCGAGGGCGTGGTGACGGTCACGCGCTGGCGCCCGCCGTCGAGGGGCGTCACGCTCACCGTTCCGTCCGTCTCGCTCTTCACCCGCGGCCCGGGACGGCGGATCAGCCGCATGCCCGGCTCGACCCTGTCGCCGGTCCGGACCAGCAGTTCGGCATCCGCCGAGTAGCGATAGCGGCGCGTCTCGCCGTTCGGCGCCGCGACGGTCACGATCTTCTGCGCCCCGACCGCGCCATCCACCGTCACCGTGCCGCTGATCTCGCTGACGGGCAGCGTCCTGAAGCGCATCAGCGTGCTGATGCTCGACCCGAGATAGCCGCCGCCGGACACCGTCGACATGTAGTCGAAGTGGCGGAACAGCCCGGCGCGGTGAAGCGCCTGCGCGATGCCGAGATTGATCGCCGCCGACCGGATGCCGCCGCCGGAGAAGGCAAGGCCCGCGAGACCGTGGGCCACCGTCGGCACCTCGCCGGCGGCGAGCGCGCGGCCGGCGCCGCCATCGTCGAGCTGCTGCCAGCGCTTGCGCACAGACTCCAGCTCGGCGGCGAAGACATCGGCGAAGGCGAAACCCGGCGTGCGGCCATCGCCCGGCGCGGGACGCGGCCCACCCTCGATGTGGCGCGCCAGATGGTCCTCCAGCCGGCCCGGATTCGGAATCCAGACGCCCAGCCGCACGTTGATCATGGTGAGGAAGGCGACCAGCGCCGGCGAGGTGCTGCGCCCCATGTTGGGCGAGGCGGCGGCGGCCGAGATCGCCATGGCGCTGGCCAGGTTCACCTGCGGGAAGACCTGTTCCATCGAGGCGCTGCGGCAATAGCCGGTGCGCTCGCCGCCGATGAACTTCTTGCTGAAGATGAAGAAGTCGCTGTGACGATCGCGCAGCCCGATATCGGAGCTGCCCTGCAGGTTGAGCGCGACGTTGACGAGATGGTACGGCGCGACGGAACCGGTCTCGTCGTAGCTGAGCTCGCCGAGCGGCACATCCTCCTCGATATCGACGTTGCCGCGTGCATTGACGCCGAGCAGGAAGGCCGAGGCCAGGCGGTCGCGATAGAGCGAGTGTATCGAGGTCTGGTTGATGTCGATCGTCAGCCATCCGAACAACCACAGCTCGGCGGCGCCGGCCAGGACCAGCAGCTTCAGCGGCAGCCGCGAGTTGTCGATCTCCAGCAGGCTGGTCACCTTGAAGACGACCCACACCGCGCCGACGACCGCGACATGCAGGAGGACGATCGCGAGCAGCAGCATGAAGAGAAGCCGGTACTCGCGGCCCGAGAAGGTTCCCGTCCGGTAGCCGGTGATCATCGCGACCGCGATGCCGATCATGAAGACGATCGGCGTCACGATCAGAAGCAGCCCGAGATATTCGAGGCGCGCCAGGCCGGCCATCAGATCGGCCAGCAGGTCCGGCGAGAGGTCGGGCTTGCCCTGGAAGACCAGGAACTCGGCCAGGATGACGACGATGGCGATCGGCACGAGCACGCCGATCAATCCGATCGCGATCGCCGCCACCTTCTGCCACGCGCCCCCCAGCAGCTTCAGGATCCGCGGCGCGGCGCTCAACACGGCCATGGCCGCCGACGCCGCCGCCGCGACCTCGTGCCCCTCGAGGTTGCGGCCGAGCCAGTGGTGATAGACATCGACGAGATGCGGCAGCAGCTCGAACAGCGCCGCGCCGAGCACCAGGAGCAGGGCGATCGCGAAGGTCCGTTCGTAGCGATCGCGCCCGGAGACCGAGCTGTCGCTGCCGCTGGCGAGGCTCTTCTGGTAGCCCGCGATCTTGGTGAGCATCGTCAGGACCGGGAAGAGCAGCATCCAGCCGGTCGCGAGCGCCAGCACCAGCGGCGCCACGATGACGTGCTGGTGCATGTACGGGTACAGCAGGCTGAGCACCACCGCCGCCACCATGAGCGGCGGCAGCAGGATCAGCGTGTTGATGAAGATGCCCCGCAGCAGGATGGCGGCGATGCGCAGATAGTCGATGAGGCCGCCGGCGGCCATGTAGTTGGAATGGTTGCGCCACCAGGTGAGGAAGCGCGACTCGTTCGGTCCCTCGGTGAGGGCGAAGGGGAAATCGCCGTACCGTTCGGTGCCGCGCGGAGCCTTGTCAGTCACCCGTCACCCCGGCAGGAGGTCGGCGACCTTCAGGTCGGCGATCGCCGCATCGATCCGGCGCGCCATGACGTGCGCCATGGTGCGTCCGCGCTGGTTGCCGAGATCCATGCCGCCGGTACCGAAGACGGCGACGAAGAGTCCGCGCAGGACGGCGAGCCGATAGGCGTTCCAGCAATCGCCGAACGAGAAGCCGGTCACGCCCATCTGCAGCAGCGTGGCGTGATAGCGGCGCAGCAGCGCCTTCTCGCATTGGCGGCGGTCGCTCGTCGGCAGGCTGTTGCTGAGTAGATAGGCCACATCGTAAAGCGGCCCGCCGCGACCCGAGACCTGCCAGTCGATCGCGGCGATGCCGTCGGCGCCCAGGGCCGGACCGAACAGGAGGTTGTCGGCGCGATAGTCGCCATGCAGGAAGCTGCGCGCGCCGGAGGACTGCTCCAGGATCACCTGGGCGGCGACCGGCGCCAGCCGCTCCGCCGTCCGGCGGGTGTAATCGCTGTAGCAGTCGGGGAAGTTGGCGAACGCCGGAGCGAGGAAGTCCTGATAGGCTGCCTGCACGGCCTCGCGGTAGCGGGCGTCGGAGAAATCGAACAGCGCGTCCATCTCGCCCGAATCGACCTTGCCCCACCAGGCGCCGTGCAGGCGACCGATCGCGGTCACCGCCGCTTCCGCCTGGGACGGGGTGAGGCCCGCGATCTGGTCGCCGAGGACGGCGTTGCGGATGTCCTCCAGCAGCAGCACGAAGCGGTGGTCCGTCATGTCGAGTTCAGCGTGGAACAGCCGCGGCGTGCGCACCGGCGAGTACTGCGCGAGCTTGGTATAGAAGGCGATCTCGCGCGGATAGAAATGGAGCGCGCGCGCCACCTTGATGTTGGTCGGATCGGGGGTCGGGAACTTGCTGATGACGGTCGCCGGCGCACCGTCCTCCATCCTGTCGTAGCCGATCGAGAGCCGCGACACCTCGGCCATGACGCCGACGCCCATGCCGAGCTGGGCGGCCGTGACGTCGGTGACCCGGGCATCGGACAGCACATCGTTGCCGTGCATGACCGCGTCGAGCCACTCGGCATTCACTGCTGCTGAACTTTGCGGCCACTCCCCCATCGCGCCGTCCCCAGACCTTCATTGTCGCCGCCGCATCATCGGCGGCGGAGATTCGACCCGTTCCTTATTATTGGCGTGAAGCCGCGGGCGTCACAAGGCGGCGTGGCGATGCCCCCTCTCCCGCCCGGTAGAAATTCCGCGAGACATGCGCGCCGACCGCATGCTTATGTTTTTGTCGAACCAGGGCGGAAACCTGAACAGGGCTTGCCGGACAACCGGAGTGCAAATGTCTGACATTCAGTCGCCGCACCAGCAGCGCCGGGTCCGCAAGATCGAGCTGGTCACCGTCCTGGCCATGGCATTGCGCACCGGCCTCCGCCGCCGCGGCCAGCATCCCAAGCCGCATGGCTGCGTGCGCGCCAGGTTCGAGGTCCTCGCCGACATCCCCGACGCCTGCAAGGTCGGATTGTTCGCCCGCCCCGGCACCTACGACGCGCTCATCCGCTTCTCGAACGGGCCGCAGCGCACCGATCGCGACCGCGGCGCGCAAGGCATGGCGATCAAGCTGCTCGGCGTGCCGGGACGCAAGATCCTCCCGTCTCCGCCCGATGCCGAGACGCACGACTTCATCATGATCGACGGCCCGGTCTTCTTCGTGCGCGACACCGATTCCTACGCGCGCCTGGTCGGCGAACTGGCCCGCCTGCCCGCCGGCCAGCATCCGCTGAAGTGGCTCAAGTGGCTGAAGCAGCACCATCCGCAGGACGTCCCCGTCGTCGACAGCTATCACGACCGCCTCGCCGACAGCCCGCTGGCGCTGCATTACTGGAGCCAGGTCCCATATCGCTTCGGCGCCGGCACCGACACGATCTGCCGCTACAGCGCCGTGCCCCATCCCGACAACATGGCGGCGCCGATCGCACCGGAGGCGCGCGGCCCGCACTATCTCCGCCAGGCGATGATCAACCAGCTCGTGCTGGCGGGCCGGTCGGCGAGCTTCGATTTCTGCGTGCAGCGCCTCGAACAGGCAACGCCCGAGATCATCGACAATCCGACGGTCGAGTGGACGACGCCGGTGCATCGCGTCGCCACCATCACCATCCCGGCGCAGGACTTCAACCGCGCCGAACAGGATCGCTTCGGGGAGCTGCTGTCCTACACGCCGTGGCACGCGCTGCCCGACCACGAGCCGGTCGGGCAGATCAACGAGATCCGGCGCAGCGTCTATGCCCTGAGCTCGCGGGTGCGCCACCTCTTCCGGCTGACGAGCCCGCGCGAGCCGACCAGCCCCTTTCCGCCCCGGCCAAAGCCGCGCGGCCGGCGCCGGCTCGCCCTCGGCGGCGCCGCGGCCGCCGTCATCCTCGCCGCGGCAGTCGGCACGCTGTGGTGGAAGACGCGCATTCCGCTGCCGGACTACCCGGCGGTCGAGCGGCAGGTGTGGCTGGACCAGAACTGGCCGGCCGGCGCGCGCGAGTGGTATCACCATGCCAGCCAGGGCGGCCAGTTCCCGCCCATGATCGCCGTTCCCTACGAATGGTTCATCGCCCTCGAACAGCCGACGCTGTCGCTGGGGGCCGCGGCGCCGCTGGCCGACCAGCACTATCTCGACCGCTTCGGCTTCATTCCGTCGACCACCGAGGGCGGCGCCTACGACTGGCGGAGCTGCCGCGAACCCGAGGCGGCCAAGGGCTACGACAGCGGCACCGCCTCGCCGTCGCGGCGGCATCGGCTGCCGGTGGGCTTCGCCTGCACCGATCCGCGGACGGCGCCGATGGTCCTGCCCGACGGCCGGCCCTGGCGGAACCCGGCAACCGGGCGGACCATGAGCGCGCTCGGCCTCACCTGCGCGGCCTGCCACACCGGCCGTCTGACCTACGGCAAGACGGAGCTGCTGATCGATGGCGGTTCGGCGATGACCGACATCGTCAAGCTGAACACCGCGATCGCCCTGTCGCTCGTCTTCACCAAGCACGACCCGCTGCGCTTCAACCGCTTCGCGCTGCGGCTGCTGGGCCCGGACTCCAACGAGCAGTCGCGCGCCCGGCTGGCCCGGCAGCTCGACGACGTCGTCGACCGGGTCCGGCAGCTCCATGACCTCGACGACACGGTCTCGGGCAAGGGCGTCGTCGAGGGCTTCGGCCGGCTCGATGCGCTGAACCGGATCGGCAACCAGGTGTTCGCGATCGACCTCGGCAAGCCGGAGAACTACGCCGGCAGCACCGCCCCGGTGCACTATCCCCGCATCTGGGACGTGCAGTGGTTCGAATGGGCGCAGTACAACGGCTCGATCGGCCAGCCGATGGTGCGCAATGCCGGCGAGGCGCTGGGGACCGGCGCCCCGATCGTGCTGGCCGGCGCACCCGCGAGCGCGACGCCGCTGACCGCACCGCTCTTCTCGTCGGGCGTCCAGGTCGGCGTCCTGTTCGAGATGGAGAAGCTGCTGGCGGGCAACCAGCCGACGGCGGCGACCGGCTTCACCGGCCTGACCGCACCGAAATGGCCCGCCGACGTCCTCGGTCCCATCGACAAGGCTCTCGCCGAGCGCGGCGCCCACCTCTACTACGACCTGTGCGCGCACTGCCATCTGCCATCGACGCGGTCGGAGGCGTTCTGGAAATCGGAGAACTGGATGGCGCCGAACGCCGCCGGCCAGCGCTATCTCCGGGTGAACCTGATCCCGATCTCGGAGATCGGCACCGATCCGGCCCAGGCGCAGGGCATGATCGATCGCAAGGTCGTCACGCCCCCCGAGCTGGGACTGGCGGGCGACAATTTCGGCCTGGCGCTCGGCCAGCTCGTGAAGAGGGCGGTCGATCGCTGGTACGACAGCCAGCAGCCGCCGGTTCCCACCGAGCGGCGCCACGAGATGGACGGCTATCGCGACAACGCCCTGCAGGAGAAGCTGGTCTACAAGGCGCGGCCGCTCGACGGCGTGTGGGCGGCGCCGCCTTACCTGCACAACGGCTCGGTCCCCACCATCGACGCGCTGCTGTCGCCGGCACGCGAGCGGCCGCGCACCTTCTGGCTGGGCCATCGCGACTACGATCCCAAACGCCTTGGCTATCGCTCCGATGCGCTGTCGGGCGGCTTCGAGTTCGACACCAGCCTGCCGGGCAACCGCAACACCGGTCACGAGTTCGACGACGGCCCGGAGCGGCCGGGCCGCATCGGGCCCAAGCTCAGCCCCGACGACCGGGCCGCCCTGATCGAATATCTGAAGACGCTCTGAGCCGCCGCCGCCGCGGGTCAGCCCTGCGGCGCGCCCGCCTTGCGCAGGCCGTCGGCGACGCGCTCGCGCTGGGCGAGGAATGTCGGATGGTCGCTCGCCGCACCCGCCAGATAGCGCCGCATGGTGAATTCCGGATTGAGCGCCAGCCCCGCCTGGACCGCGGCCTTCGCCTCGACGAGCCGGTCGAGATTGGCCAGCGCGGCGGCCAGCAGGAAGTGCGTGTAGGGATTGTTCCGGTTCAGCGCGATGGCGCGGCCGAACAGGGCGACCGCCTCCTCGTCCTGGCCGAGGAAGAGCTTCGCGTCGCCCGCGATCGACAGCCACGCCGGCACGAAGGGATCGCGCGGGCTCAGCCGCAGCGCCTCCTCGACATGGGCCTCGGTCTCCTCGCCGCGGCCGATGCGGAACTTGGCCAGCCCGATCATGGCGTGCGCGGGCGCGAGATTGCGATCGAGCGCCAGCGCGCGCTCGCATTCGGTGATGCCCTGGGCGGCACGCCGGGTCTGGATCTGGGCAAGGCCCAGCGACAGGTGCGCCCAGGCATGATCGGGCGCCAGCGACAGGGCCTCGACCAGCGCCGCCTCGCCCGCCGCCAGCTTCGCCTCGCGGTCCTCGGCGGCATAGAGCGAGGCCATGAAGACATCGACATAGGCGCCCCAGACGAGCGCCTCGATGTTGCCGGGGTCGAGCGTCAGCGCCCGCTCGAAATGGCGCCGTGCCTGCGTGAGGTGATTGGGCGTGCTGCCCTTGTTCAGCCACGCCATGCCCTGGAAGTAGAGATCGACCGAATCGGGATTGGGCGCCCGCTCGGCGCGCCGCGCCTCGGCACCGATCAGCTGCGTGCCCAGCTGTCGCGCCAGCCGCGCGACGACTTCATCCTGCATGTCGAGGAGGTCGCCGACCGGCTTGTCGAAGCGCTCGGCCCACAGATGGCTGCCGTTGGCAGTATCGACAAGCTGCACGTTCACGCGCAGCCGGTTGCCGCCGCGCTGCACCGAGCCCTGCAGGGCGTACCGCACCTGCAGCTCGCGGCCGACATGGGTCACGTCGACCGGCTTGCCCTTGTAGGTGAAGGCCGTGTTGCGCGCGATCACCAGCGTGCCGCTCATGCGCGACAGGTCGGTCGTCAGGCTCTCGGTCACGCCATCGACGAAGTATTCGTGCTCCGGATCGCCGCCGATATTGGCGAAGGGCAGGACGACGATGGAGAGTCGCGACGGCTGCGAGGATCGCTGCGCGGTCCACGGCACGGCCGCCGTTGCCGCGACCGGCCAGTCCTCGGGATTCCATTCGACGCGAAAGGCCTGGATCGGCCGCAGGATGTTCTTGAGCGAAAGCTCGCCCAGCGGATGCAGGGTGGCCTTGACGCGTCCGTTGATGGCCTCCCTCACGGCGTGCGAGAGGATGATGCCGCCCGGCGGCGCCTCGGACTCCAGACGCGAGGCGACATTCACGTCGTCGCCGTAGATGTCGTCGCCATCGACGATCACATCGCCGAGATGAAGGCCGACCCGGAACAGGATGGCCTTGTCGCGCGGCTCGTCGCGGTTGATCTCGGCCATCGTCTGCTGGAAGTCGATCGCCGCGGCGACCGCGTCGACGGCGCTCACGAACTCGACCAGCCCGCCATCGCCCTTGAGCCGGATCACGCGCCCGCCACGGCGCGCGACCACCGGCGCCAGCCGGCCGTTGAGATGATCGAGGAGCCGGGCAACGGTGCCGCTCTCGTCCCGGCCCATGAGCTGAGACGACCCGACCGCGTCGGCAAACAGGATCGCCGCCAGCCTTCGCTGCTGCTCAAGCGCCAAGTCGCTTTTCCTCCAACCTCTGGCATCTATAGGGACGCCATTGAGCGGCAACGTCAAGATGCCTTCGCCGCGCGCTGCAGGCCGGCTACGGGCGTGCCTGCTAGCGCTTGCGGAAGCCGCTCACCTTGAGCGTGTTCGAGAGCTTCTCCACGAGCGCCACCTGGTCCGGCGTGATGCCCTCGCTCGTGGCCCGGATCAAGGCGAGCAGATGCGACGCATCGAGCTTGGCGAGGATGACGACGATGGTCACCGTGCCGGTGGTGTCGGTCGGCGGGACGACGGAGAGGAAGGCGGCGCCGGGATAGCCGGCGATCGTGGTCGGCAGAGTCAGCACATAGGGCGGCAGGTCGGCGGCGGTGAAGACATTGGCCGCGATCGCCGACAGCGACATCTGGCCGATCGTCGGATTCACCTCCGTGCCGACATGCACGTAGGCATGCCCCGCCTTCGCGGTCAGCGCGATGTTGTCGTCCTCGACCTTGGGTTCCCAGTCGTCGGAGGCATCGATCGAAATGGCGGGCTCGCCCTTCGGCGGCGCGCGCAGGATCTTCGCCTCGGCGGCGGGCGGCGCGGCGATCAGCACGGCCGGCAGCACCGCCATCAGGACAGCGGCGATCGACCGCCCCCTCATCGACCGGTCCCTCATCGTGCACCGACGATGCGGATCGAGCCGGCGAGTTCGTCGAGGTAGCCCGCCTGCGCCGAGGCTTCGCTGTCGACCGTGCCGCGGATCAGCGCCGCGACATGCAGCGGGTCGAGCTTCACCAGCGTCAGCACCATGGTCACGATGCCGCCGCCAGGATCGGCGCGGACGGAGACATAGGCCTGGCCGGCGCGGCCGTCGATCGTGGCCGGCAGGGTCTGCGACCAGGCCGGCATGCCCGCGGCCTCGAAGACGTTGGACGCGATGGTCGGGAGCGGCGTGCGGTCGACCGCGAGGCCGCTGACCATGCTGAGCTGGAGGAATACCTTGGCGCCCTTCAGGTGCAGGGCGACGTGGCCCTCTTCCTGATGCAGTTCCCAGTGGCGCGGCACCTCCACCACCAGGGCCGGATCGCCCTTCCCGGGGATCCGGACCGGCTGCGCCCGCGCCGCGACCGACACGACGGCAAACGCCAGCAGGATGCCGAGAAAAACCTGACGACGCATCTTCGCTCCCCGCTTGCCACGACCCGTCGGGACCGCCGTGACGGCGCGAAGGTTAGGCTGCGGCCATCGGAACTGTCATCGACCTTTTACGGCATCCCGTCGCAGGCTTCGGGGCTGCCGGACAGGCCGCTCAGGCGGCGGCGTAGTTCGAGGGGAAGAGTGCGCGCCGCGTCTCCTCGTCGACCTCCCTCTTGAATACATGGTCCTTGCCCACGGCGCGGGCGCGCGCGACGGCGGGGCGAGCTTCGATCGCCCTGAACCAGCGGGCGATGTTGGGGAAGGCCCGGAACGGATCGGCCTCGCCCTTCAGGACGCGCGCGGCGCGGTCGAGCCAGCCCCAGGCCGAGATGTCGGCAATGGTGTAGCCGTCGCCGACGATGAAATCGCGGCCGGCGAGATGGTCGTCGAGCACCTTGTAGTGGCGCTCGGCCTCGCGCCGGTAGCGATTGCGCGCGTAGTCCAGCCCCTCCGGCGCAACGAACTGGAAATGCACCGCCTGGCCGGAGAAGGGTCCGAGGCCGGAGGCGATGAAGAACAGCCACGACAGCAGTTCCGGCCGGTCCTGCGGCGTGCCCATGAGCTTGCCGGTCTTGTCGCCGAGGTAGAGCAGGATGGCGCTGGAATCGAACACCCGCGCTTGCCTGCCGCCGGGCCCGTCGGTGTCGACGATGGCCGGAACCTTGCCGTTGGGATTGATGGCCCGGAAGGCCGGCCTGTGCTGCTCGCCCTTGCTGGTGTCGACGGGGATCGTCTCGTAGGGCAGGCCGGCCTCCTCGAGGAACAGCGCCACTTTCACCGGGTTCGGCGTCGGATGGAAATAGAAGCGGATCATGCGATTTCTCCTCTGGTGTGGAGAGAGGCCCCTGTTCGGCCGACTCAATCACGATTCTAGAGCATACGATACAGAATAATTATCATAATCTGAATTGCCGTCCCGCTGATCGTTTCTCATTCTGGAACATACGGCACAAAACAGATGGCCCTTGGCGCGCTTCATGCTAGCGCTGGGCGATGGTCGATACGGCTTCCGATACCGACAGCGGCGAGCGGCGGCGACAGCGCTGGGGCATCGTCTCGGGAACGACGATGGCGCTCGGCGCCTCGGTCGCCTTCGCGGCGGCCCGCGCCGGCCTCGTCGGCGGCCTGCAGGCGATCGACCTGATCTTCGCCCGCTACATCGTCGCGGGGCTCGTCATGCTGCCGCTGCTGCTGCGCTTCGGCGTCGGCGACCTGGCCGGGATCGGGCTGGGCCGCGGCCTCGTGCTCACGGTCCTGGGCGGGGCGCCGTTCGCGCTGCTGCAGACCGGCGGCTACGGCTTCGCGCCGCTCGCCCACGGCGCCGTCATCGCGCCCGCCACCGTGACGATCGTCAGCACCGTCGGCGCCGCGCTGTTCCTGCATGAGCGGCTGTCGCGCAATCACCTCGCCGGCGCCGCGATCGTCATCGCCGGCGTCCTGCTGATCGGCTGGGACGGCATCGCCCAGCCCGCGGGCGAACGCGCCTGGCTGGGCGACCTTCTCTTCTTCGCCTCGAGCGTGCTGTGGGCGGGCTTCACCCTGCTGCTGCGCGCCTGGCGCCTGTCCGCCTTGCGCGCGACCGCCGTGGTGGCCGTGCTCTCGGCGCTGGCGACAACGCCCGGCTATCTCCTGTGGGTCGGCACCGCGCACCTGCAGGCGCTGCCGCTGGGAACGCTCGCCGTCCAGGGCCTGATCCAGGGCGGCGTCCAGGGCGCGCTGACGATGTACGCCTACGGCCAGGCGGTGGTGCTGCTGGGCGTGAGCCGCGCCGTGCTGTTCCCGGCGCTGGTGCCGGCGATCTCGGTGCTGCTCGGCATCCCCATCGTCGGCGAGATCCCCGGCCCGCTGCAGGTCGTCGGGCTGGGACTGGTGACGCTCGGCCTGCTGACGACGGTCGGGCTGGGGAACGTCTTTGCCCGGCGGCGGCGCCGGTTCGCGCCGTGACGTCCGGCCGTCCCCGCCCCTCCCTCAGGCGAGGTGTCGGGCGAGCCGCGGCGCCGTGAAAGCCGCGCCGCAGGCGAAGCGCACCAGCGGGCCGAAGCTGTTGGACGCCAGCGCACCGATGAAATAGAGGCCCGGCAGCGACGACTCGAACGTGTCGGTCAGCACGGGCATGTCCTCCAACGCCTCGACGCGCGACAGGACGCCCTCCGACAGGAACGGCACGCGCGACAGCTTCGGCTTGTAGCCGGTGGCGCAGATGACGTGATCGACCTGCAGCGTCCGCGTCTCGCCGCCCTTGTTGGCCAGCTCCAGCTCGATGCCGCCGTCCTTCGGCCGCCCGCTCTTCGGGGCCAGGCCGAGATGCGTGTAGGCGCGGCCGAGCACCATCTCCTTGGCGAAGTAGGCCGGCGCCGGGCCGAGATGGGAGCGCACGATCCGCAGCCGCCGGTCGGCCGGCAGGCGGTGGAACAGCAGCGGGAAGTTGGCATAGAGGAACGATCGCCAGCCCGGCCCGATCGGCGTCGTGGGCGAGCGCAGGCGGTCCTTCAGCGGCCGCGGGTCCGCCATCTTGCCGTTGAACCAGAGCGTGTCGCGGCAGACGAGGTGAACCTCGGCGCCCTCGCGGTGGAGCAGCCCGGCGACGTCGGTGGCCGACGAGCCGGCGCCGATCACGGCGACCCGGCGTCCCTTGAAGGCGCCGAGATCGTGATGGTCGGCGCTGTGCGAGACGAGGTCGCGCGGCAGCCCGGCCAGCGCCTCCGGCATCTGCGCGAAATAGGTGATCCCGACCGCGACCACCACCGCCTTCGAGCGGCACCGCGAGCCGTCGTCGAACGTCAGCCCATAGGCGTCGCCGTCGCGCTCGAGCGTGGCGACCCGCTTCTCCTCCAGGCCGCCGACGAGCTTCTTCTGGAACGCATGGCCGTAGGCGCTGAACGAATCGAGCGGCGGCGGCACGCCGAGCGGCGCATAGGGGATGCCGTGCTCGGCGCAGTAGCTGGCGTAGGAGAGCTTGCCACCCGGATCGTAGAGGCTGGTGGCGAACCCGTCCGACTTGAGGAGCATGCCCCTGGGCATGCGCGTGTCCCACGTCTCCATCGCCTTGCCGAAGATCCGGAAGTCGACACCGCGATCCGCAAGATGAGCCGCCAGCGACAGGCCGTTCGGACCGGCACCGATGACGGCGACATCAGACGGCTTTTCCATAGCGCACTCCAGACTGCATCTCACTCTCTTCCCAATCGGCGCCCGCCGGCAGCCGAACCGCAAGCGCCCCCAGCAGCGCCGGATCGTCGCGCGGGACGTCGAGCAGGAACGCCCGGCGATCCGTCGCGCGCGGCTCGCGAATCCAGTCCTGGGGGAACAGCGCCACCCGGACCTCCGTCCTGTTGACCGCCTGGGATGCCGTCCGGCCGGCAAGCGCCGCATGCAGCGCACAGCCGAGGTCGGCGCCGATCAGGCCGCCAAGATGGGCCGCCGTTGCCGGCCGGCTGTTGAATTCGAGGAAGGTGAGGCCGCCATCCGGCCGCCGGATGAAATCGACGCCGTAGAAGCCGCTGTGACCGAGCGCGGACACCATCGCGCCCGCCGCGCGCTCCATCGCCGCGTCGTAGTGGACGCGGATGCGGGTGCTGGGCCCGGTCGGCGGCGGATGAAACGCCTCCACCTCGGCGCCGACGCCCGCGAGCGAGCGCCCCGCGAGCGCCACGCCAGTGTAGAAGGCGGGCCTGCCCGCCACCGCGGCTTCCACACAGACGTCGGAGATGCCGCGATAGGCGGCGAAGGGATCGCGACTGCCGGCCACGGACTGCAGCCGCCGCCGGCCGCGGCGCCACAAGCCGCGGAACGACAGCAACCGGCAGTGATGGCTGAGGGCATGATAGGCTTCGACGGTGGCGTCGGCGTCACGGCACAGCTCCACGCCGGCGCCGCCATAGCTGTGGTTGCGCTTGAGGAAGATCGGCCAGCCGTGCTCGCGGCCGAAGGCGACGGCGTCGCGGGCGCGCCGCACCACCGCATGGACCGGGTTGTCGATACCGAGCGCGTTCGCGAGGTCCAGCATGCGCGCGCGCTCGCCGGCATGCGATGCCGCCTCCGGTGCACCAAGCGAACGCCGCAACAGCGCGCGCAGCCGAGGCATGTTCCGCGTGCGGCGCGTCGCCGCCATGAAGCGCAGCAACTGCATCGACCGCTCGTCGCCGCCCACCAGGAGGTCCGGCACGAAATCGGCGATGGCGGCCAGGACCGCATCCAGTTCGCCGTTCTGCACGGCCTCGATGTCGAGCCCGTATCTGCGGCCGAGATGCCGCGACTGGGCGGCGAAGTTCCCCGGTGGCGAGAGCAGGGCGACGTCGAAACCCGCGCGGCTCAGCATGCCCGGAAGGCGCGCCGTGCTGTACCAGTCCTCGAACGCGACCATCATCACCCGCGCCTGGGTCATGGGACCTTGATCCGGATCGGGTTGAGCTCTCTATGCACCATGACCTCGTCTCAGGGACCTTGTCTCAGGGACCTCGTCTCGGGCGCCGGCAGGCGGTTCGTCCAACGCGACGACTCGAACAGCAGCAAGCCGTCGGAAGCGCGCCGATGCATCAAGAGCTTCGACGACACCGCTTGCAAGCGCACGAACGACGCGGGTTGTATCGTCATTCTCCCTGCAGCTCTCGCAGAG
Source organism: Pseudomonadota bacterium (assembly GCA_018240685.1). Classification (GTDB taxonomy): domain Bacteria; phylum Pseudomonadota; class Alphaproteobacteria; order Reyranellales; family Reyranellaceae; genus Reyranella. The sequence goes on from JAFEFG010000064.1 coordinate 14,989, forward strand.
TCCACGCTGGGTCACCGAAAGACTGGAGATGAAACGGATGATCCTGCCGCGGTGACGGCGCAGCGTCGCGTCACGCACTCCGACTGTCGCGCACGCGGATCGAGTCGGTACCGGTCAGGCGACTTGGTGTATCAGGCCTGGTGCATCACACCCGACGCATCAGATAGGTGTCCATGATCCAGCCCTTGGCGGCGCGGGCGGCGGCGCGGCGGCGGTTGATCTCGCCCACCACGTCCTTGAGGCGGCCGGCGATCAGGATCTCGTCCGGGGTGCCGAGATAGGCGCCCCAGTAGATCTCGACGTCCTCGCCGGCAAAGCGGTTGTAGGTCTCCTCGCCGTCGAGCATCACCACGACGCTATCGGCCTCCGCCGGCCAGCCTTCGGCGAGACGGCGGCCGGTGGTGATGTGCACCGACTGGCCGATGCGGTTGAGCGTGATGCGATGGCGCGCCGCCAGCACCTGGATCGCGCTGATGCCGGGGATCACCTCGACGTCGAGGTCGTTGCGGGCGGCGATCACCTCGACGTTGCGGATGGTGGAGTCGTAGAGCGCGGGATCGCCCCAGGCGAGGATGGCGCCGCACTGGCCCTCGCCCAGCGCGCCCACGATCATGCGCTCGAAGGCGGCCTGCTTGTCGCGATTGAGATCGTCGACGCAGGCGAGATAGTCGGCCGGCGTGCGCTCGCGCGGCGGGCTCGGCGCCTCGACCACGCGATGCGGCCGCGCCGTCGCGTAACGGTGCAGGATCTCGTGGCGCAGCGCCACCATGTCCCGCTTCACCGCGCCCTTCTCCAGTACGAAGAAGACGTCGACGCGGTTCAGCGCCTCGATCGCCTCCTGCGTGACGTGACGCGGATCGCCGGCGCCGACGCCGATGATGAGGATCTTCCTCATCACGCGCGCCCAGGCCGGCGGCCGAGCTGGCGCAGCAGATCGGCCGCGGCGAGCTTGAGCTGCCAGATCATCTCGCGGGCCACGGCCGCGTCGCCCGGCCGGCCGACCGCCGCCCGGAAGGCATCGATGCAGAGACGGATGCGCACCGTGCCGCCCAGGATGGCCGGGCCGAGCCGTGCGGCCTTGCGCGCGAAGCACGGCCGTTCGCGCGCCAGCAGGCGGTCGAAGTCGGCGTACGCCTCCGCCGGCACGTCCGGCCGCGGCTCCGCCGGGTCCTGCTTCTCCGACTGCCTGATCCAGTCGCCGATCGCGGTCGCGGCCCGCGCCAGCGCCTGGCGCTGGCGGCCGACGGACCAATAGGTACCGACACCCCAGCCAAGCGCTGCCAGCGCGACGACGGCGACGAGCAGGAGACGAAGGGTCATCGACGGCAGGCGGAAGGCGTCACGGCGCGGAAGGCGGGCGGAACATCGGCCTCCTCTAACGCGGGCCGCAGGGACCGGCAAGCGCGCCGCCGGGGCGGTCGTGTCCGCCGTCAGGCGGCGCGGTCGGCCGCCTGCGTCTGCGTGCGATACCAGTCGAGGATCTCGGCGCCGGTCCACATCACGACGCCGGAATGGCCGAGGATGTAGTCGTACAGCATCTCCAGGTACTTGATGCGATGCGGCACGCCGGTGAGATAGGGATGGATCGAGATCGCCATCACGCGCGGCGCCTTGGCGCCGTCGAGATAGAGGCGGTCGAACTGGTCGCGGCCGCGGCGCAGGATCTCGTCGGAAGGCTGCTGCTGCACGGCGCTCATGACGACGTCGTTGATCTCGACCGTGTAAGGCACCGACACGATCGGGCCCGAGCGCGTGCGTAGCGGCACCGGTTGCTCGTCCAGCACCCAGTCGGCGACATATTCGATGCCGGCCTCGGCCAGCAGGTCGAGCGTCTCGTCGGTCTCGGTGAGGCCGGGGCTCTCCCAGCCGCGCGGCTTCGCACCGGTGAAGGCCTCGATGGTGGCGATCGTCTCGGCGATGGCCGCCTTCTGGTCGTCAACCTTGTGCATGGGCCGCTGCACGAAGCCGTGGCCCATGAACTCCCAGCCGGCCTCGCGCGCAGCGGCGCAGGCCTCGGGATAGAGGCTGCAGGCGGTGCCGTTCACCGCGAAGGTCGCCTTCAGCCCGCGCGACGACAGCGTCTCGAGGAAGCGCCAGAAGCCCACCCGCATGCCGTATTCGTGCCAGGCCCAGTTGGGCACGTCGGGCAGCAGCGGCTGGCCCATCGGCGGCGGCAGCACGGCGCGCGGCATCGGGCCCGACGGCATCCAGTTCTCGACATTGACGATGGTCCATACCGCGACCCGCGCATCGCCCGGCAGCTTGAGCGGCGGGCGCTTGTGGATGGGCTGGTAGTCGAGGCGTGCCCGCACGCTGTGGCCGACGGTCTCGCTCATGGTCTCGCTCCTGGATCCTCCCTGCGACACCCGGATCGCAGGCACGGATCGTGCCGAACCGCCCGGCCCGGATTACATCGCGAGATAGCGGCGGCGGATCTCGGCGTTGGCGCTCAAGCCCGCGATGTCGTCGCGATGCACGATGTGGCCCTTGTCGATCACCACCGCGTCCGAGGCGATGCTGAGGCAGAAATGCATGTTCTGCTCGGCCAGCAGGATGGTCGCCCCGCCCGCTCCCAGCTCGCGCAGGAGCTTGCCGATGGTCGAGACCACGATCGGCGCCAGCCCCTCGCTCGGCTCGTCGAGCAGCAGCACCAGCGGATTGCCCATCAGCGCGCGGGCGATGGCGAGAAGCTGCTGCTCGCCGCCCGACAGGCGCCCGGCGGCGCGGCGGCGCAGCTTCACCAGCAGCGGGAAGGCCTCCCAGATGCGCGGCAGCGTCCAGTCGCGACGGCCGCCGGGCCCGGTCTTGGCGGCGATCAAGAGGTTGTCCTCGACCGTGTGGTCGGGGAACACCTGGCGGTCCTCCGGCACGTAGGCGAGGCCCAGCCGCGCGCGCACATGGGCGGGCGCGTGGGTGATGTCCTCGCCGCCGAACACGACCTTGCCTTCCTGGGTCGGGATGACGCCCGCCAGCGCCTTCATGGTGGTGCTCTTGCCGGCGCCGTTGCGGCCCAGCAGCGCCAGCGTGCGGCCCTGCTGCAGCGACAGGTCGATGCCGAACAGGATCTGGCTGGCGCCGTAGAAGGCACTGAGGCCCTCGGTGCGCAGCAGCTCGGTCATGCCGCGTGCTCCTCGGTGCCGAGATAGGCGTCGATCACCGCCTGGTTGGCGCGGATCTCGTCGGGCGTGCCTTCCGCCAGCACGCGGCCGTAGCACAGCACGCGGATCGAGGCGGCGACCGAGAACACGATGTCCATGTCGTGCTCGATGAAGACCAGCGTCAGCTTCTGGCGCTCCCACAGCGCGCGCACGCGCTCGATCATGCGCCAGCGCTCCTCCGGCCCCATGCCGGCGGTGGGCTCATCGAGCAGCAGCACGCGCGGCTCCAGCGCCAGCGCCAGCGCAATGTCGAGCAGCTTCTGGTCGCCGTGCGAGAGGATCGAGGCCTCGACGTCGGCGACGCGTTCGAGGCCGACCATCTCGGCGACCTCCATCGCGCGCGCACGCACGCCCGGCAGCGGCGCGCGGTGCGAGAGGTTGCCCCAGCGGCCGATATGGCTGGTGACGGCCGCCATCAGGTTCTCGAGCACCGTCATGGTGGGGAAGCAGCTCGCCACCTGGAAGGCGCGGCCGATGCCCTCGCGCACCCGCGCCGCGCGCGACAGGTGGGTGACGTCGCGGCCCTCGAAGATCACCTGGCCGTGGTCGACCGGAAAGGCGCCGGTGATGAGGTTGAAGAAGGTGCTCTTGCCGGCGCCGTTGGGGCCGATGATGGCGGTGAGCGATCCGGTGGGGAAGACGAGCGAGACGTCGTCGATCGCCTTCACGCCGCCGAAGGCCTTGGTGAGGCCGCGGACCTCGAGGCTCATGCCTTGGCTCCCTTGCGGCGCAGGCGCAGGAAGTCGAGCAGGCCGCGGCGCAGGCCGAGCGCGAAGGCCAGGATCACCAGGCCCAGCACCAGCCCGTGATATTCGGTCACGCGGGTGACGATGTCGTTCAGCGCCAGCAGGATCATGGTGCCGACCAGCGGCCCCAGGAAGGTGTCGATGCCGCCCAGCATGACGGCGAAGATCGCCTGGCCGGAATTGGGCCAGTCGGCCAGCTCGGGATAGGCGCCGGAGACGAACAGCGCCGCCAGCACGCCGCCGAGGCCCGCGAAGGCGCCGGCCAGCACGAAGGCGGTCAGCCGCGCCCGCCACAGCACCACGCCGAGGAAGCCGGCGCGCGTCTCGTTGTCCCGGATCATGCGCAGCGTGGCGCCGAACGGGCTGGCCGCGATGTGGCGCATGGCGAGCAGGCCCAGCACCATCACGACGGCGCAGAACTGGTAGAGGTGGAGCTGCGAGCCGAGCTCGAAGCCGAACAGCTCGCGCCGCGGGATGCCGCCGCGCAGGCCCTGGTCACCGCCGGTCAGGCTCTGCCACGAGATGATGATGCTGAAGAACAGCATCTGCATGGCCAGCGTCACGAACGCGAAGTAGATCGTGCCGAGCCGGATGCAGACCGCCCCCACCAGCAGCGCGCCGACGGCGGTGATGGCGATCGCCGCCAGCGCCGCCACCGGCAGCGACAGGTCGGTCATCTGCATCAGGAGCGCGAAGGCGTAGGCGCCGAGGCCGTAGAACATGCCGTGGCCGAACGAGACCATGCCGGCGCCGCCGACCAGCAGGTTGAGCGAGGTCGCGAACAGCGCCATGGCGCTCACGCGGATGACGTAGTCCTCGAAGGCCGGGCTGCGGTGGAAGGCCGGGATCAGCAGCAGCACGACGAGGGCGATCGCGGCGATGAGCGCGTCGCGCAGGGCGGGATGGCGCCTCATGCGACCTCGCGACCGAACAGGCCGTGCGGCCGCGTCACCAGGATCAGGATCATCGCCACGTAGGTGAGGCCGTCGGTGAACATCGGGAAACCGATGGTGCCGAAGCCGCGCAAGAGGCCGATCACCAGCGCCGCGACCAGCGCGCCCGCGATCGAGCCCATGCCGCCGATCACCGTGACGATGAAGCTCTCGATCAGGATCGAGAAGCCCATGCCGGGCGACAGCGAGCGCACCGGGGCGGCCAGCGCACCGGCCAGGCCCGCGAGCGCGCCGCCGACCGCGAACACCAGCGCGAACAGCAGCGTCGTGTTGACGCCGAGCGCCGACACCATCGACGGATTCTGCGCCGCCGCCCGCACCGTCTTGCCGATCCGCGTCAGCGCCAGGCCGAGGCCGAGCACGATCGCGATCACGGCGGAGATGCCGATCAGCACCGCGTAGAAGGGCGGCACCACGCCGCCGGCGATGAACAGCGGCGCCACCTGGAAGGCCGGCGGCATGCCCATGGCGTGGAAGTCGGGACCCCAGACGATCTTCACCACGTCATCGAAGATCAGCACCACGGCGTAGCAGATCAGGAGCTGCATCAGCACGTTGGAGCCGTAGACGCGCGCGATCAGCAGCCGCTCGAACAGCACGCCGAACAGCGCCATCGCCGCCGCCGCGGCCACCACCGCCAGCGTGTAGCTGTCGGTGAGGGCCAGCGTCGAGAAGGCGACGTAGCCGCCCAGCATGTAGAAGGTGCCGTGGGCGAAGTTGACGATCTTCAGCACGCCGAAGATCAGCGTCAGCCCGGCGGCGACCAGGAACAGCAGCATGCCCACGATCAGCCCGCTGGTGGTTTGCGTCACCACGCAGGCCGAGCTGGCGAAGCAGTTGCCGAGCGCGTCGAGGTCCATCGGAGAACAGCGGGATCAGATGTAGTGCTGTTCTTTCTTCCACTCCGTCTCGAGCTCGACGATGCGGCCCCAGTCGGCGGGCTTCACGTCGGTGATGTAGGGCGGCTTGGGCACCGTCTGGCCCCAGCCGATGGCGTAGTTGATGGTGGTGTGGTCGTCGCGCATGGTGATGGTGCCGTCGACGCCGAAGGGCGTGTTGATCTTCATGCCAGTGAGTGCCGCAGCCAGCGCCTTGCCGTCCAGCGAGTTGGCCTTCTTCACCGCCGCCTCGTAGAACTGCATGGCGACCGTGTTCTGCCACGACCAGTTGGTCGGATACTCGTTGAACTTCTTGCGGTAGGCCTCGCCCCACGCCTTGTTGCCGGGGTTGTCGGGGAAGGTCTCGAGATAGCGCGTCGCCGACTGGATGCCGGTCGGCAGGTTCTTGATCGCCGTCAGCACCGGATAGTCGAAGTTCGGGCTCGCCACCGTCATCTGCGAGAACAGCGCGTAGACGTTGCCCTGGTTGACGAAGGCCGAGAGGTCGCCGGCGTAGAGCAGCGTGAACAGCGCCTGCGGCTTGGCCTGGATCAGCTTGGTGATGACCTCGGTCAGGTCCGCCTGGCCGAGCTTGGGCCACGCCTGCGTCACCACCTCGATGTCGGGCTTGGCGCGCTTGAAGAACTCGAGGTACTGCGCCGTCGTATCGCGGCCGTAGGCGTAGTCGGGCGAGCAGGTCGCCCACTTGCTGATCTTCTTGTCGGTCGCGAACTTCGCCAGATAGGTGCTGCCGGCGATCGCGTCATGCACGCCCTGGCGCGCGACGCGGAAGGCGGTGGGCACGCGGATCTTGGGATCGGCGGTGAGCGAGGAGGTCTCGCTGTTGGTGTGGATGCAGGCGACGCCGAGATCGCGCACGACCTCCTGCACCGCGAAGGAGCCCGACGAGGCCTCGGCATCGATCAGCAGCTCGCAGCCGGTGCTGTTCACCAGCTCGCGCGCCACGCGCGCGGCTTCCTGCGGCTGGCCCTTGGAATCGCGATAGACGAACTCGATCGGCCGCCCGAGGAAGCCGCCCGCCGCATTGATGCGCTCCGCTTCCATCTGCAGCGCGTTGCGCGACGAGGTGCCCAGCAGCGCGATCGGTCCCGACAGGATGCTCTGCATGCCGATGCGCAGCGTCTTCGCCTGCGCGCCCGCCACCCACGGCGCTGCCAGCATGCCGGCCGTGCCGGTGGCCAAAAGGGTACGGCGTCCAATCTTGCGTGTCCGCATGGTCATTCCTCCTGATGATCCGGATCGTTGCCGGATTCCTTGTTTTCTGGGCGCGCATCTTAACGGCAAAACGCGCGCCGCCAACCGCGGCATTCGCGCTCTTTCGGAGGGCGGTTCGGCATCGACTCGACTCGCGCGCGTGCGTTGCGGACGGTGCGCCGCACTGATGCGGCGGGCGCCAAACGGCTATCATCGCAGCCGATGAGTGCCGACGACTTCTCGCAATGGGCGGCCAGGCGGCGCGCGATCGCCGGCAGCCGCCACTGGGTGAGCCCGAAGGGACCGCGCACGCGCTGGCGCAAGGCGATCTTCAACCGCGCGCTGGCGCTGTTCGGGCTCGGCCTGCGGCTGACGCCCCTGCATGCGCGCGGCCGGCGCAACGCGCTCGACCTGCGGCGGATCGAGATCGAGGTCGCCCTGCCCGGCCTGCCGCCCGCCTTCGACGGCTATCGCCTGCTGCATGTCAGCGACACCCATCTCGACGTCTTCCCCGAGATCGCCGAGGCGGCGCACCGGCTGCTCGACGGGCTCGCGATCGACCTGCTCGCGGTCACGGGCGACGTCCACGGCGACCACCGCGCATCCATCGACCGCTCCACGTCCCTGCTGATGCGGGCGCTGCGCGGCGTGACGGTGCGCGGGCCGCGGCTCGCCGTGCTCGGCAACCACGACGCCGTCGAGATGGCGCCGGCGCTGTCGGCGCTCGGCTTCGAGGTGCTGATCAACCGCTCCGTCGCCGTGGAGAAGGACGGCCAGCGTCTCATCGTGACCGGCCTCGACGACGTCCACAATTTTTACAGCGAAGCGGCGCGTTTTGCTTTGCGCGACTCAGGCGATGCGTTCCGCATCGCACTGGTCCACTCGGCGGAAATGGCGGATCACGCGGCGGAAGAAGGCTACGCGCTCTATCTGTCGGGCCACACGCATGGCGGGCAGATCTGTCTGCCCGGCGGCCGGCCGCTGGTCACACAGCTCGTGCGATGCCGCCATGCGGCTGTCGGGTTGTGGCGGCACGGACGCATGGTCGGCTACACGAGCAGCGGCCTTGGCGTGTCGGAGCCGGCGATGCGCTTCAACTGCCGCGGCGAAGTGGCACTCATCACCCTGCGACGCACCGACGAGTTGCGTCCCGCACAGTGATCCTGCATCTTCCGACGCGTCTCTGGGTGGAAACTTCCTACAAAGGATAATGTAAAATGCGTAAAGCGTATTTGGCTGCCTTGCTCGGCAGCGTGTTCGGGCTTGCCTTCACCACGGTCTCGGCTGAAGCAGCCGATCCCATCAAGATCGCCACCATCGCCGAGACGTCCGCCATCAGCGGCATCGGCATTCCCAACGCCGCCAAGATGGCCGCCGAGGAGATCAACGCGGCGGGCGGCGTGAACGGCCGCAAGATCGAGATCGTCGCCTACGACGATCACAACTCCGCCGCCGACGCAGTGCGCGCCTTCCAGCGCGCGGCGCAGCAGGACAAGGTGTCCGCCGTCATCGCGAGCTACATCAGCGAGGTCGTCCTCGCGCTCGAGCCGTGGGCGGGCCGCCTCAAGATGCCGATGATCACGCCGGGCGCCGCCAGCAACGAGATCACCAAGCGCGTGCGCGAAGACTACGATCACATGAAGTATGTCTTCCACGGCTACCTCGCCTCGACGCAGATCGCCGACGCCGTCTGCGAGTCGGCCAAGAAGCTGCTGGTCGGCGACCTGCACATGAAGACCGCCGTCGTCATGAGCGAGGACGCGGCGTGGACGCTGCCGCTCGACGAGGAATACCTGAAGTGCCTGCCGAAGATCGGCATCAAGGTGCTCGACCATATCCGCCTGTCGCCCGACACGACCGACTTCACGCCGATCTTCAACAAGATCGAGGGCTCCAAGCCCGACGTGATCATCACCGGCATCAGCCATGTCGGCGTGCAACCGACGGTGCAGTGGCAGCAGCAGCAGGTGCCGATCCCGATGTTCGGCGTCTCCAGCCAGGCCACCAACGCGACCTTCTGGAAGGACACCAACGGCGCCACCGACGGCGTGATCTTCAACATGGTCTCCGCCCCCGACGTGGCGGTGACGCCGAAGACCATTCCGTTCGCGGAGAACTACAAGAAGAAGTACGGCGCCCTGCCGGGCTACGCCGCCTACACCGCCTATGACGACGTCTACATGTGGGCGGAGGCCTTCAGGAAGGCCGGTGGCACCGATCCCGACAAGGTCGTCGCGGCGATGGAGCAGACCGACCATATCGGCACGATCGGCCGCATCGTCTTCCTGCCCAAGGGCGACACCTTCGCCCACGGCATGCGCATCGGCGACGGCTACATCACCGGCCTGATGGTGCAGTGGCAGAAGGGCAACCCGGTCACCGTGTGGCCGGACAAGGTGGCGAAGGGCAAGATGGCCTTCCCCTCCTTCATCAAGCTGCCGCAGTAAGTCTCCCGACGCGGGCGGTCCTCGGACCGCCCGCGATCTGTCGGGGTGTCGAGACCGGGACTCCCTCGCCCGGATTTCCGGTGTCATCCCCGAGCCGCACGCGGCGTGCCGCGTGCCACGACAGGGGATCCCCGTCGGGCTCGGAACGACACCCAAACCTGAACGGCCGGTTTTCACCGAAGAACGAGTTTATTAACCGCCGGCGATGCCGGACGGAGGTACATGCTTGCTTTGCAGATCCTGATCGACGGTTTTGCGATCAGCTCCCTTTACGCCCTGGGCGCGATCGGCTTCACGCTGATCTTCGGCGTCTCCGGCGTCCTCAATCTCTCGCACGGCGCCCTCATGGTCGTGGCCGCCGTCATCGCCTGGTGGGTCGGCGGCCTGCTCGGCCCGGGCACCGGCAGCGTCTATGTCGGCGCTGCGGCCGGCGTCGCGGCGGCACTCGTGTGCGCGCTCGCCACCTACCGGCTGATCGCGAGCCCGATCCAGAAGTCGCCCTCGATCCCGCGCGAGGAGAAGGAGATCTTCGTCCTCACCGGCACCCTGCTGTGGGGCATCATGCTGCAGGAGGCGATCGCCTATCTGTTCACCAACAACCCCAAGACCGTGCGGCCGCTGGTCGAGGGCGTGGTGATGATCCTCGGCGTGCGCACGCCGCACAACGAGATCCTGACGGCGGTGCTGTCGTGGGCGCTGATCGGGCTCCTGTGGCTGCTGGTCAACCGCACGCGCATGGGCAAGTCGCTGCTCGCCGCCTCGATGAACCCGCGCGGGCTGACGCTGCTGGGCTTCGAGTTGTCCAACATCTATCTCGCCGTGTGGGCGATCTACGGCATCCTGGCCGGCATCGCCGGCGTGCTGCTGGGCGCCTTCCTCGGCGTCAGCTCCGACAATGCCGGCACGCTCACCGCCAGCGCCTTCTCGATCGTGGTGCTGGGCGGGCTGGGCAGCGTCTCCGGCTCGCTGGTCGCGGCCTACGTGGTCGGCTACCTCGAGACGCTGACGGCCTATCTGATCTCGCCCTCGATCCGCACCGTGCCGGTGCTGCTGCTGCTGGTCGTGGTCGTCTATCTGCGCCCGCAGGGCCTTCTGGGACGGAGGTAGGCGATGCTGCGCAACCGGACCTTCCTCATCGTCGCGCCGGCGCTGCTGGTGATGGCGCTGCTGCCTTTCGGGGTCGGCGGCTACATCCTCGGCCTGCTGACGCTCGCCTTCTATTATGCCGTGTTCGCCATGTCCTGGGACCTGCTGTTCGGCTTCGCCGGCGAGGTGAACTTCGGACCGAGCTTCCTGATCGGCGTCGGCGCCTACACGGCGGCGCTGCTGAACCACTACTGGCTGTGGCCGATCCCGGCCTGCCTCGCCTGCGGCGCGCTGGCGGCGGTCATCGCCGGCATGATCCTGGCCGTCCCGGCACTCAGGCTGAGCGGCCCCTACTTCGGCCTCACCACCCTGGTGGCGGTGCTGCTGCTGCAGAACGTGATCGTGCTCAATGCCGGCATCACCGGCGGCGAGATCGGCCTCGACCTGCCCGACGTGCTCGCCGTCGACGACACGACGAACTACTACTACGCCTTCGCCTTCATGGTGGTGAGCGGCGGCATCCTGTTCGGCCTGTCGCGCTCGCCGGTCGGGCTGATCCTGCAGGCGAGCGGCCAGGACGCCGTCGAGGCGGCCGCGCTCGGCTTCAACGTCGCCAAGCACAAGCTGGTCGCCTTCTGCATCAGCGCGTTCTTCTCCGGCCTCGCCGGGGCGATGCTGATCTTCTACATGGGCACCGCCTCGGTCGGCACCGTGGTCGACATCGCCGTCGGCGTGAACGTCATCATCGCCGCCGTGCTCGGCGGACGCCGCACCATCCTCGGTGCGGCGATCGGCGCCATCTTCCTGATCGGCGCCGGCGAGATCCTGCGACCGCTCGGCCAGCTCGCCACCTTCGTGGTGTCGGCGGTCGCGCTGATCGTGATCCTGTTCTTCCCCAGCGGCTTCCTCGGCCGGCTGCTCCATCCCGAGGGACGCGAATGACCGCCCTGCTCGAAGTCAACGGCCTCCAGAAGCGCTTCGGCGGCGTGGTGGCGGCCTCCAACATCAGCTTCTCCATCAAGGCCGGCGAGATCGTGGGGCTGATCGGCCCCAACGGCTCGGGCAAGTCGACCGTGATGAAGTGCATCATGGGCATCGAGAAGCCGAACGGCGGCTCGGTGAAGCTGTCGGGCGTCGAGGTCGCCGGCTGGCCCTCGCACCGCATCGCCCGCCAGGGCGTCGGCCTCGTCTTCCAGCATTCGCATCCGCTGCACCGGCAGACGATCCTGGAGCACATCATCCTGGCCCTGCTGCCGGACAACCTGCTGATGCTGCGCACCGACCCCGAGGTGCGCAAGCGGGCCGAGGAGATCGCCGCGCGCGTCGGCCTCGCCGGCGTCATGCACCGCCTGCCGCGCACGCTGCCGTTCGCCGACCTGCGGCGGCTGGAGCTCGCCAAGGCGATCGCGCGCAACCCCAAGGTGGTGCTGGTCGACGAGCCCTTCGCCGGCCTCACCGCGGGGGAGGTGGCGGACTTCTCGAAGCTGATCGCCTCGTTCCGCGCCGACGGCCATGCCGTGCTGCTGGTCGACCACAACGTCAAGGGCGTGGCTGCGCTCGTCGACCGCGTGATCGCCATGTATCTCGGCGAGCATGTCGCCGAGGGCACCGCCGAGGAGGTGATGAAGAACGAGACGGTGCGGCGCGTCTATCTCGGCGGCAAGATCGAGACTGCGGCGCGGCCGGAGCGCGAGGGCAAGGGCCACACGCCGCTGCTCGACGTGCGCAACATCGGCGTGCTCTACGGCAAGGCCACCGCGCTCGACGACGTGTCGATCCATGTCGGCGAGGGCGAGTTCGTCTCCGTCGTCGGCCTCAACGGCGCCGGCAAGACGACGCTGTTCAACGCCATCTCCGGCCTGGTGCCCTACAGCGGCACCGTCAACTGGGAGGGCCAGCCGCTCGCGGGCCGGACGCCGGGCGCCATCGCGCGCACCGGCATCGTGCAGTGCCCGGAGAACCGCGAGCTGTTCGGCGACATGAGCGTGCGCGAGAACCTCGACCTCGGCGGCAGCCACCTGCCGATCGAGGAGGCGGAGAAGACGATCGACTGGCTGTTCGGCCTCTTCCCCATCCTCAAGGCACGGCAGGCGCAGGCCGCCCGCACGCTCTCGGGCGGCGAGCAGCAGATGCTGGCCATCGCCCGCGCGCTGATGATGAAGCCGCGGCTCCTGATCCTCGACGAGCCGACGCTCGGCCTCGCCCCGGTGATCCTGGAGCAGCTCTCCAAGGCGCTCGAGACGCTGCGGCAGACGACGAAGATCACGGTCCTGCTCGGCGAGCAGAACGTCACCTTCGCCCTGCCGCACGCCGACCGGGTCTACGTGCTGGAGCATACCCGCATCGTCTGGGAGGGCGATCCGGCCCGCTTCGCCAGGGAGGCCGGCGCGGGCTATCTTTAGGCCGAGCGCGCCGGCAGTTGCACCCCGCATCCGCACAAGGTCGCGCCACCCGGAGAGGAGACGCGACCATGGCGATCGAGGTCCTGGAGATCCATCACACCGGCTTCCGCATGGATGCGGAGGCCGGGAAGATGGACGAGACGATGAAGACGATGGAAGGCTTCTATGCCGACGTGCTGGGCCTTCATCGCGATACCAGCCGCCCGACCATTCCCGGCATCCCGGGACTCTGGATCAATGTCGGCGATGTCGGGCAGATCCACCTGTTCGGCGGCGAGCAGCCCTCGCCCGCCGCCAAGGGGCCGGGCCAGGACCCGACCCGTCCGCACATCGCGCTCGCCGTCGCCGACATCCGGAAGGCGCGCGCCGAGCTCGACCGCATGAAGGTGCGCTACTGGGCCATCGAGGGCCTCGTCAGCCCCGACTCGCTGCAGCTCTTCATGGACGATCCCTGCGGCAACATGGTCGAGCTGCACCAGATCGATACCTGCCGCTGCACCGTGCGCAACAGGGCTGGACGCTAGCAGGCAAATTCCCTGCCTTCGCTGGAGTTCAACGCGGCCGAACGAGCGCCTATTTCTTCTCGAGCCGCTGCCGGAACCAATTGGCAAGCTCCTGCTGAGGCAGGTGTCCGGCAGCCAGCGACTCGACGAGTCTGACAGCTTCGGCCGCCTCGAATTTCAGCCGATAGCCATTATCGGCAAGGAACAGGCGGGCCACGATCCACGCCGTGCGCTTGTTGCCGTCGACAAAGCAGTGATTACGCGCCAGACCGAACGCGTAGGCGGCGGCGAGATCGGCAACATCCGGGTCCTCGTAGGCTGCCAGATTTTGCGGCCGGGCAAGA
>JAFEFG010000065.1 GCA_018240685.1 Pseudomonadota bacterium
CAGGTCGCGTGCCTGAGGACACAGGAGCGAAGACCGGGAGACGCTCTGTCGCGACAGTGTCGGCGGCCATACCGGCCAACCGCCAGACAGACCGCCAGGCGGACCGGCTCTCTCATGCAGCCCGCAAAATGCGCGGCCGGCGACGCTTCGGGCGCGGCAATTGCATGGATGCTGGCGAAGATTCGTCCGGACCAAGGAGGTCGGCTTGCTGGAGTTCCTTCCGGCCCTGCTCACGCTTTCCGGCATGCATCTGCTGATGGCGATGCTCCCGGGCCCCAACACCGTCGTGGTGACGTGGCTGTCGGCGACGACGTCGCGGCGCGACGGCCTGCGGGCGGCAGCCGGCGTCGTGGTGGCCTCCCTGCTCTGGGTCGTGCTCAGCCTCGTGGGTTTCGGCAGCATCCTGCTGGAAGCCGGCTGGCTCTATCGCATCCTGCGGCTGATCGGCGCCGCCTACCTGATCTATGTCGGGATCCGGATGTTCCGCGCCGGCTGGAGCGGACCGACCGTCGACCCGACCTCCACGCGGCCGGCGTTTGCCGGCCGGCGGCCCATGACCGCCGGCCTGTTGACCACGCTGAGCAATCCCAAGTCTGCCGTCTTCTGGACCAGCGCCTTCCTGGTCGCCGTCCCGCCCCATGCGCCGGCATGGTTCTACGCTCTCGTCGTGGCCGTGATCGCCGTGCAATCCGCGCTGTGGTACGGCGCCGTGGCGCTGCTCTTCTCGACCGGCTTCGCCAAACAGCACTATCTGCGTCTGGCGCGACGGCTCGACCTGCTGGCCGGCGCCGTAATGATCGGACTGGGGCTGAAGCTCGTGGACGAGGTGCGGCGCGAGCTGTCGATCAAGGCCGTTTCCTGACGCGTCATTCCTGACACTTGCGCTCCTGACACTTGGGGCAGCCCCGGGCCGTCGGAAGTCGTCCCGCCGACCGATAATTTGCGCATTGCGGCTTGCATCTTGCCGCGCCTCTTCGTAGCGACGTCGAGCACGACTGCGCCGAAGATGGAGGAAGCGCATGCCCTCTTTTGACAATCTCGCATCACGCCCCCTCGGGCGTCGCAACCTGCTGAAGATCGGCGCTGCTGCCGGGCTGGCCAGCCTGCCGCTGGAACAGGCGAAGGCGGCAACGCCCATGCGCAAGATCGCGCTCGAGGAGCACTTCGCCACGGCCGAACTGGAGAAGCGGGGTCTGGTCGCACGGCCGACCCGCAGCGAGACGCTGTTCGCCGACATCGAGCGCCGGCTCGCCGACTTCGACGAATTGCGTCTGGCCGCGATGGATTCGGCGGGAATCGACCTCTCCGTTCTCTCCGCCACGACGCCGGGCGTGCAGGGCGAGAAGGATACGGCAACGGCGATACGCCTCGCCCAGCAGGCAAACGACCTCCTGGCGCAGCAGGTTCACAAGCGCCCTGGCCGCTATGCCGGCTTCGCAGCGGTGCCGCTGCAGGATCCCGCCGCCGCAATCAAGGAACTGCAGCGCGCGATCAAGGATCTCGGCTTCAAGGGCACGCTGATCAACGGTCAGACCAACGGCCACTATCTCGACGACGAGCGGTTCCTGCCCTTCTGGGAAGCGGTGCAGGACCTGGACGTCCCGGTCTACCTGCATCCGGGGGACCTGCCGGACAAGCCGGCGATGTTCGCCGGCCGCCCCGAACTCAACGGCCCCGTCTGGGCCTGGACGGCCGATACCGGGGCGCACGCACTGCGGCTCATCTTCTCGGGCCTCTTCACGCGCCTGCCCCGCCTCAAGGTCATCCTTGGCCACATGGGCGAGACGCTGCCGTTCCTGCTGTGGCGGATCGACAACCGCTATGAGCTGGAAGTCGGCAAGTCGCTCGCGCCCGACGCCCGTCCCTCGTTCTTCTTCCGCCGCAACTTCGTGATCACCACGTCGGGCGTCTGCGACAATGCTCCGCTGATCGATGCCCTCTCGGCACTCGGAGAGGACAACATCCTGTTCTCCGTCGACTATCCCTACCAGGACTCGAAGCAGGCCGGCGACTTCATCGACAACGCGCCGGTCAGCGACGCGGTCCGGGCCAAGATCTGCAACGGCAACGCGAAGAGAGTCCTTCACCTGTAGGCGTCAGGAGCCGCGGGCCCGGTCGGTCCCGCGCATCGGGTTGTCGGACACGGCGGTCATCCGCGAAGTCGTCTGAAGGGGCCGCCTTCGGCATTTACGCAAATTGGATAGCGCATCGCCTGCCGCGCGCCTTAGCCATGTCCGGTCCGCTCGTCCCTCGGACCGACACGCTCCAGCAAGCAGGAATGCCGACGTGCTGTCCTTCAATCCGACCGGCTCCTTCTTAGGGCCTCCGCCACGCCACCGCGGACCAGCGACATCTTCGGGGACGACCTCCGTTTCGCCTCGTTGCCGATCCTCAAAGTCGACTGGTTGGCGGAACCGGACCGCAAATTCCTCATTCCAGCGGGCGGCGGCGCGGGAAAGATCCTGCCTGTCGGCAAAGTGCCTATGACGGCCGAACCGTCCGCTTACTACAATGTAGCGAAGCGCGATTTCGACGCCGACTGGCAGCTTCGTGTCCAGGTCCAGCTCCTGCTTCCCCGCTAGCCTTCAACCACTCTCTACCGCCCTCCAAGGAGACACGACCATGCCAGGCCCCGTCACCGTCTTCAGCGCCAAGAAGATCATCACCATGGATTCGGCAGTCGAGGAAGCCACGCACGTCGCGGTGCGCGACGGCATCATCCTCGAGGTCGGCACGCTCGACGACTGTGCGGCCTGGGGACCGTACACGCTGAACGACCAGTTCGCGGGAAGCATCCTCATTCCCGGCCTGATCGAGAGCCACGCCCACCTGCTGGACGGACTGCTCTGGGCCAAGGCCGCCTATGTGGGCGCCATCGACCGCCGCGATCCGTCGGGCAAGCTGTGCAAGGGCGTGAACAACATTCCCGCCCTCATCGGCCGGTTGAAGGAGATCGAAGCCAGGATGCCCGATGCCACCACGCCCCTCGTGGGCTGGGGCGTCGATCCCTCCCTCAACGATCCGATCGTGCCGATCACGCGCCACGATCTCGACGAGGTCTCGAAGACGCGGCCGATCTTCCTGCTCCATGCCAGCTGCCATATCGCCTATGTCAATTCCCCGACGCTGGCTCTGGCCAACTACGCCGCCATCAAGGCGCCCGGTGTCCTGCGCGACGCGTCTGGCGCGCCGACCGGCGAACTGCAGGAGGTCGCCGCCATGATGGCCGCCATCAAGGCCGTCGCGGCCGACATGATCGGCGGCTCGACGGACGCGACGCAGTTCTTCAACTTCGCCCGGGTCGCGCAGGCGCGGGGCACGACGACGATCGTCGACGGCGGTGGAAGCACCTATTTCGAGCCGGCCTTCCTCAAGGCGGCGCTGGCCGCCACCGCCGCGCCGGATTTCCCCGCGCGCATCCACGCCCACAACAACGGAATCACCGTTCCGACCGCCGACGACATGATCAAGTTCGCGGCGATGCTGGAAGGCAAGGGCAACGACAAGCTCGCCTTCGGCGGTCTCAAGATTCTGGTGGACGGTTCCAACCAGGGATTCACCGGACGGCTGCGGCCTCCGGGCTATCTCGGCAGCGGAGCCAACGGCCTGTGGAACCGCGCGCCGGACGAGCTCAAGGAACTCGTGCCCGCCCTGCACAAGGCAGGCCTGCAGGTCGTCGCGCATTGCAATGCCGACCAGGCTGCCGAAGCCTTCATCGACGCCGTCGCCATCGCACAGGACCAGAAGCCGCGTTTCGATCACCGCCATTTCATGGTGCACGGCCAGCTGCTCGACGAGTCGCTGCTGCGGCGCATGACGGCGCTGGGCATCCACGCCACGCTGTTCTCCAACCACATGTACTACTGGGGCGATTTCCATCGCAGCCACACCTTCGGCGCCTTCCGCGCCGCCGCGATGAATCCGGCCGCGACGGCGCTGCGCCTCGGCATGGTCGTCGCCGCCCACAGCGACACGCCCGTTTCCCCCGTCGATCCGCTGCTCACCATGTGGTGCGCCGCCAACCGCATTTCGGCTTCGGGTCGCGTGCTCGGCGCCAAAGAACGGGTCAGCGCCTACGACGCTCTGAAGATGATGACCTTCAATGCCGCGTTCCTGCTGCACCGCGATCACGAGATCGGCAGCATCCGGGTCGGCAAGCGGGCGGACTTCGCCGTCCTCGGGCACGACCCGCTTGCCGTCGATCCCACGGCGATCAAGGACATCCCGGTCCGGGCCACGATCCTGGGCGGGCGCGTCTTTCCGGTCGCCGACTGACGGCCCATGGTCGACTTCCCGGAACGCGGCGGAAGAGGCCGGCTGCCGCTCACCGTGATCGGCGGCTATCTGGGCGCCGGCAAGACGACTCTGCTCAATCGCCTGCTCACCCAGACGCATGGCGTGCGGCTCGCCGTCCTCGTCAACGATTTCGGCAGCGTGAACGTCGACGCGGATCTGATCGCGAACCGTGACGGCGAAACGATCCGCCTCACCAACGGGTGCGTCTGCTGCTCCATCGGCGACGATCTCGCCTTCACCCTGCACGACCTCGCGGATCGCGCCGACGGCCCGGACCATATCGTCGTCGAGGCCAGCGGCGTCGCCGAGCCCAACAGGCTCGCGGGCTATGCCGCAAGCCATCCGCGGCTGGCGCTCGACGGCATCGTCGTGGTTGCCGATGCCGAGACCGTACGCACGCGTGCCGACGACAAGTATGTCGGCGATCTCATCCGCCTCCAGCTCGCGTCGGCCGACGTGATCGCGCTCAGCAAGACCGATCTGATCGACGCCGAGGCCTGCCGACGGGTCCGCCGATGGATCGAAGGCGAGGTCCCGCGCGCGCGCATCCTCGAGGCCGCGCAGGCCGGTCACTTCACCGAGTTCCTGTTCTCCGGCCGGACGCAGCCACCGCGGCCTGCGTGCGAGGGCGCGGAAGACCATCGCCGGATCTTCGCCACCTGGACCTTCACGCGCGAGCAGCCGCTGGACGGCGCCGCGCTGCGGGCCACGATCGCAGCGCTGCCGCCGGCGGTGATCCGCGCCAAGGGCTTCGTCAGCCTGGCCGAAGCGCCCGGCCGGCGGTTCGTTCTCCAGCTCGTCGGGTCGCGCTGGTCGCTGGAGCCCGAGGAGGCCGGCACGGCCCCCGCTGCGCTCTCGCTCGGCCGCAGTGTCGTCGTCTGCATCGGCCTGGCCGATCAGCTCGACACCGCGCAACTTGCGACGCTTTTCGCGCCGACGAGTCCATCCGTCTTCCCGCCGGCCGTCGCGGCGCTGCTTCGAGGAGAGAAGAGTCCATGAGCGATATCGCCCGCCCCGGTGCGATCGGCGGCGCCAAGGCGCAGGGCGGCTCGGCCCTGCTGGCGCTGGTCGGGGCCTCCCTCCCCATGAACCTCGATCCCGCGATCCACAACATCGCGGTCGTCGCCGCGGGCAACACGCTGCACATGACCGGAACCGAGCGGTCGATCGCCGCCAGCATCGGAACGCTCTGCATCGCCGCTGCGATCCTGACGACGGGAAGCCTGGGCGACCGGGTGGGGCGCAAGAAGGTGATGCTGCTGGGCCTGATCATCACCCTGGCGGGCGGCGTGGTCACCGCGCTGGCGCCCAGCGCCATCGTTTTCATGCTCGGCCGCGCCCTTTCAGGCGTGGGCTTCGCGGCGTCGTTCGGCCTTTCCTTCGCGCTGCTGCGCGCCGTGGCGCCCGAGCCGGACGCGCTGGCCCGCGCGGTCGCAAAATGGCTGGCCCTGCAGACCTTGGGGATCGTGATCCTGTGCCTGGTGGGCGGCTACCTCGCCGGCGTGAGCTGGCGTGCCGCCTATCTGCTCGGCCCCCTGGTCGGCGTGCTGGCGATGTTCTGGTGCATGAAGGTGGTTCCCGAAGCGAAGGATGACGCGGCCGGCCGCCTCGATACCCTGGGCTTGATGCTGGTGGCGATCGGGCTGGTCGCAACGCTCTATGCCGTCAGCAACACCGCATCGGCAGGCTGGAACAGCGCCAGGGTTCTGATCCCGCTGTCGGCCGGGCTCGCCCTCCTGCTCGCCTTCGGATTCTGGGAATGGCGCAACGCGAACCCGGCCTTCCCGATCCGCTCCTTCACCGATCCCGAACTGCTGGTCGGTGCCCTGTCCGGCATCGGCTTCAACATCGGCAACGCGGTGGTCGCCATCCAGCTCTCGCTGCTGTGGCAATACGTCTATCGCTACAAGCCTCTCGAGGTGAGCCTGGGCCAGCTGCCCTTCATCGTCGCCTGCATCGGGGCGGCAAGCTGGGCCGGCAGCCTGGTCGCGCGCGGCGTCAGCATGAGGCTCCTGGTCCCGGGCGGGCTGCTCGTCATGGCGGCTGCGCTCGCCGCGATGGCGTTCGCCGGCGAGTCGACGCCCTACATCGTCTTCGTCGTGCCGCTGCTCGCGGCCGGTTCCGGCCTGATGCTGACGCAGGCGCCGACCGCCAACGTCTTCGTCGCCAAGCCGCCGCCCGCCCTCGTCGGCGCGATCGGCTCGTCACGGACGGCGTTCGGCCAGTTCGGATTCGCGCTCGGGCTGGCGCTGAGCTCGTCGCTGATCTACGGGCTGTTCTCGCCGGCGCTGCGCCACCGGCTCGACCAGGCGGGCGCGAGCCCCGGCGAACGGGCCCAGGCCATCGGCATCCTCCAATCCTACGTACAGACGGGGGACACCGAGAAGTTCAACGCCAAGATGGTGCAGGACGTCGTCGCCAACGGCATCTCCGCCTACCTCGGCAGCTATCGCGTCACGATGCTGGTCATGGCCGCACTCATCGCCCTGATCGCGGCGCTATGCTTCTGGATCCTGCCGAGGCGACCGGACACGCGCCGATGAGGCGAGCGCGTTCCATGACGGCGATCGCCGATACATCCCCCGGCGGAGCCTAATCCGGAACCGCAGCGGCCTGCAGCGAGGCGAGGACCCTGTCGATGACTTCCTCGCCCTTGTACGGCTTGTTGAGGAAAGCGCGGTCGTGATAGCGCGGCGGCATCAGCGCACTCGACTGGCCGGAGATGAAGACGAAGGGGACGCGCAGGGCGGCAAGCGCGTCGGCGAGCGGAAAGGCGGTCTCGTCATCGCGCAAGGTCACGTCGAGCAGCGCGACCTCGATGGCGCGGTCCGCCATCTGGTCGAACGCGCCCTGAACCGTCGCCACCGGCCCGACCACGACCGCGCCCGCCTCCTCGAGAGTCGAGGCGAGCTCGAAGGCGATTTCCGGATTGTCCTCGACCACGAGCACCGTCCGTCCCTCGAGCGGCTTCGGCGCGGCCGTCGTCGTCGCCTTCGACATCGGTCAGATCCCTCCCGAGATGATCACTTCTGCGCGGCGCGCTTCTTCTGTGCCGCGCGTTCGATCGCCTCCTTGATCAGCTGGCGCGCCTCGTCGACATCTCCCCAGCCCATGAGCTTGACCCACTTGCCGGGCTCGAGGTCCTTGTAGTGGATGAAGAAGTGCTCGATCTGGTGGCGCGTGATCTCCGGCATGTCCGTGTAGTTCTTCAGCTTGACATAGCGCTGCGTGATCTTGGAGGTCGGCACGGCGATGATCTTCTCGTCGGCGCCGCCATCGTCCTCCATGCGCAGGACGCCCAGCGGCCGCACGTTCATCACCGCGCCGGGAATGATCGGCCGCGTGTTGGCGACCAGCACGTCGATCGGATCGCCGTCGTCGGAAAGCGTATGCGGCACGAACCCGTAATTCCCCGGATAGCGCATCGGCGTGTAGAGGAAGCGGTCGACGACGAGCGTGCCGGCCTCCTTGTCCATCTCGTACTTGACCGGCTCGCCGCCGATCGGCACCTCGATGATGGCGTTGACGTCGTCGGGAGGATTGCGGCCAATGGCGATCGCATCGAGATTCATGCAGGCATCCTGATAATACGGAACTCTGCCTCAACATGCCTGCTGCGCCGCAAAAAGAAAACCATCTTCCGACGCGGGCAGATGAAGGAATGGTGACCGCCCGTCGTTAAAGCGGCATCCGCCGCATCGACGCCTTCACGACCAGCGGATGAATGCGCGCCACAGGCAGCATGTAAATACGCCCGAGCAGATTCTTGATATGTACGGCCGTCGAGACGACGTAGCTGTCGGCGCCGTCGCGGCGCATCTTGAGGATCGACACGCGCACGTCGAGATGACGGTCGTCGATTCCCAGCAGCACTTCCTTCTCGCTACTGCCGAAGATGCTGAAAATGCCCAGCCGATCGCCGACGCGATAGGAGTCGGCGGGACGATCGGTCCCGTCGCGCATGCGCCCGACATCCTTCAGTCCCACCATCGACACGAGGCGATTGCGCACCGACATGAGCAGCGACACCCATCGCGGCGTGGATCGCATCACGCGCAGGCCGATCTCGATCGGGGAAAGACTGCCGTCGGCCAGCCGGGCGGCATAGGCATCGTGGAAGTCGGCGTCGCCGATCGCCGCCTTGAGGACGCTCTCGGCCGGAACCGGGATCGCCGTCACGGTCGTCATGCGCTGCTCCTGTCGGACACGTCGCGATGTCCGGGAGGATGCGCTCTCGCGGCCGGGAAGCAAACCCGTCCCCCTGCGACGCTTGCGCCCTCGGCGGGGCCATGGATCGGACGCGGTCTCCTTCCAAAAAAAGACCGGCGGCCTAGCGGCCGCCGGTCCGTCGCGTCCGGGCAGGACGGGCTCAGTCGTGGTGGAAGATGTCGCGGTCCTTCGTCTCCGGCATGAACAGGAGGCCGATGACGAAGGTCATGCCGGCGATCACGATCGGATACCAGAGGCCGGAATAGATGTTCCCGGTCGCCGCCACGATCGCGAAGATGGTGGGCGGCAGGAACCCGCCGAACCAGCCGTTGCCGATATGGTACGGCAGCGACATGCCGGAGTAGCGGATGCGGGTCGGGAACAGCTCGACCAGCATGGCGGCGATCGGGCCATACACCATCGTCACGTAGATGATGAGGATGGTCAGGATCAGGATCACCATCGGCGTGTTGACCTTCGCCGGATCGGCCGAGGCCGGATAGCCGGCGGCGCGGATGGCCGCGGTCGCTTCGGCGGTGAAGGCCTTGTCCTTGGCCGCCGCCTCGGCGCCGGCCTTGGCCTTGTCGAACGAGGTGATGACCTTGTCGCCCACCTTGATCACGGCCGGCGTCCCGGCCGGAGCGGCCTGGTTGGAGTAGTTCACCGAGTTGCGCGCCAGGAACGACTTGGCGATGTCGCACGAGGTGGTGAAGCTCGCCGTGCCCGTCGGGTTGAACTGGAACGAGCATTCCTTCGGATCGGCGACGACCGTGACCGGCGCCTTCTCCAGCGCCTGCTCCAGCACCGGATTGACGGCGTTGGTGAGGGCGCTGAACAGCGGGAAGTAGGTGACCACCGCCAGCAGGCAGCCGGCGAGGATGATGGGCTTGCGGCCGATCTTGTCGCTCAGCCAGCCGAAGAAGATGAAGAACGGCGTGCCGATCGCGATCGCCACGGCGATCACGATGTTGGACGTCGTGGCGTCGAGCTTCAGCGCCTGGGTGAGGAAGAACAGGGCGTAGAACTGGCCCGTGTACCAGACCACCGCCTGGCCGGCCGTGCCGCCGAGCAGCGCGATGATCGCGATCTTGGCGTTCTCCCAGCGACCGAAGGCCTCGCGCAGCGGCGTCTCCGAGTGGCGGCCCTCGTCCTTGATCTTCTTGAAGGCGGGCGACTCCTCGAGCTGCATGCGGATCCAGATCGACACGCCCAGCAGCAGGATCGAGACCAGGAACGGAACGCGCCAGCCCCAGTCGGCGAACTGCGCCGGCGTGAGGTTGATGCGCAGCAACAGGATCACGATCAGCGACAGGAACAGGCCGACGGTCGCCGTGGTCTGGATCCACGAGGTGTAGTAGCCGCGCCGGCCGTGCGGCGCGTGCTCGGCCACGTAGGTCGCCGCGCCACCATACTCGCCGCCCAGCGCCAGGCCCTGGACGAGGCGGCAGACGATGAACAGCACGGGCGCCGCGATACCGATCGAGGCATAGGTCGGCAGCAGACCGACCACGAAGGTCGACAGGCCCATCAGGGTCATGGTGACCAGGAAGGTGTACTTGCGGCCGACGATGTCGCCCAGGCTGCCGAACAGCAGCGCGCCGAAGGGCCGGACCGCGAAGCCGGCGGCGAAGCCCAGCAGGGTGAAGATGAAGGCGGCGGTCGGATTCACCCCCGAGAAGAAGGAGGCGCTGATGTTCGCGGCGAGGGAGCCGGCGAGATAGAAGTCGTACCATTCGAAGATGGTTCCGACGGAGGAGGCGAGGATGACTTTGCGCTCCCCGCGCGTCATCGGACGCGAAGCATCGGCAGTGGCTGCCATTGCCATGTCTTGGTTCTCCTGTTCGTTTCCTCGAGGTCGCAGGCCTTCGGCCTTTGGACTTATTGTTGCCCTAATTGACTACACGAGGGGTGCAGGACAAACAATGCGCACGCCCTCATACTTTAGTCTAAGGCCGCGGTTGACCGGGGGCGCCCCTCACAACCGCGGCGATCAGGGGGGAAAGACCAAGACGATGGCCGAAGCCACGCCCGTATCGCGCTCGTTCCTGATCGCCGACGATCATCCGATGGTTCGCGACGCGCTCAAGGCCGCGCTGAGCCAGGCCTTCCCCGGCGCGACGATCGCCAGCGCCGGCAGCCTCGCCGAGGTGCAGGCCGGCCTGGAACGCCAGCCCGAGACCGATGCCCTCCTCCTCGATCTCGACATGCCGGGCATGGACGGGCTGACGGGGCTGGCCCTGCTGCGATCGGAGCGGCCGACCGTCCCCATCATCGTGGTCTCCGCGGCGCGCGATGCGCGCATGGCGCGGCGGACCTACGATCTCGGCGCCTCGGCCTATGTCGACAAGTCGGCGTCGCTGGACGAGATCGCGGCGACGGTCCGCGCCGTGCTCGAGGGCGAAGTCATCGTGCCTCCCGAGGTCGCCGACGACGACACCTTCGCGCAGCGCGCCACCCAGCTCACGCCGCAGCAATGGCGCGTGCTGGCGCTGATGGTGCACGGCGACCAGAACAAGCAGATCGCCTACAAGCTCGGGGTCGGCGAGGCGACGGTGAAGGCGCATGTCACGGTGATCCTGCGCAAGCTCGGCGTGCGCTCGCGCACCCAGGCCGTGATCGAGGCGCGCAGCCTGTCGCTGCCGACGGTGTAACGACCCGGAAGGCCTCACACCGCCGCGCCGACGGACCGCTCGCGCATCCGCAGCAGCGCCCGCAGCGCGGCGGGCTTCACCGGCTTGTGCAGGAGCTCGACCTGCTGCGCCCGCGCCCGCAGCCTGAGCGTCGGATCGCGGTCGGCCGTCACCAGCGCGGCGGGGATCGGCCGCTTCCACTCCTGCCGCAGGGCGGCGATCACCGCGAGGCCGTCGGGCTGCGCGCCGTCGTCGTCGAGATGGAGATCGGCCAGCACGAGATCGGGCACGCGGTCGGCACGCCTGACGCGCTCGCGCGCCTCGGCGTGCGAGGCGGCGGTCGCCACCCGGCAGCCCCAGCCCGTCAGCAAAGTCGCCATCGCCTCGCGCACGCGCGCCTCGTTGTCGATGCACAGCACGAAGCTGTCGGCCTCGAGCGCCGGCACCGGCGGCGATGCCGGCGCGGCCACGACGCTCACGGCGCCGGCCGGCGCGCGCGGCACGCACACGGCGAAGGTCGCACCGCGTCCCGGCGCCGAGGCCAGCCGCAGCGGCAGGTCGAGCATGCGCGCGATGCGCTCGACGATGGCCAGCCCGAGCCCCAGGCCGCGCTCCTCGCTGGGCCGGTCGTCCTCGGGCTGCAGGCGCACGAACTCCTCGAAGATGAGGGCCTGCTTGTCGGCGGCGATGCCAGGGCCATTGTCGCGCACCTCGATCCGCACCGCGCCGCCCTCGCGCCGGCAGCCCAGCAGCACGCGGTGTGGGCGGCCCTCGGCGCCGCCGTAGCGCAGCGCGTTGGAGAGCAGGTTCTGCAGGATGCGGCGCAGGAAGGCGGGGTCCGTCGTCACGAAGGCGCGCGTCGGCACCACCGTCAACGCTGCGCCGCGGCGCGCCGCGACCGGCGCGAAGGCGGTCTCGAGCGTGTCGAACAGCGGCTGCAGCGCGAAGGCCCGCTCCTCCGGCTTGAAGGCGCCGGCGTCGAGCTTGGAGATATCCAGCAGCGTGTCGAGCAGCGACTCCACCGCGCCCAGGCTGGCATCGATCTTGGCGCCGAGATCGTTGCCGGGATCGCGGTCCATGAGGGCGGCGGTGAAGAGGCGCGCCGCATGGAGCGGCTGCAGGAGATCGTGGCTGGCCGCGGCGATGAAGCGGGTCTTGCCGAGATTGGCGGCCTCGGCCTCGGCGCGGCTCGCCTCGAGCTCGGCCGTGCGCTCGACCACCCGCTGCTCCAGCGTCTCGGCGGCGCGGCGGAGCTGGCGATCGCTCTCGCGCAGGGCCTCGGCCGTGCGCACGCGCGCCGTCACGTCGTTGCAGGAGGCGACGAAGCCGCCGCCCGGCAGCGGATCGAGCCTGAGCTCCACGACGCGGCCGTCGGGCGCGGCGACCTCGTGCGTCTGCGGCGCCTCGGGCCGGCGCAGCAGCGGATGGTCGAGGGCGATCAGCGTGGCGAAGCGGTCGTTGGAGATCTCGAGCCGGCCGTCCTTGTCGAAGGCGGCGATGCCCATGCCGACATGGTCGAGCGTGTTGCGCAGGATCTCGTAGTTGTAGCGGATCGCCTCCGACGCCTCGTCGATCAGCGCCCGCGCGCTGCGCGGCAGCAGGCGGCCGCGGCGGCCGAAGGAGGCGACGATCACGCGCGCCGAGGCCGCCCCCAGCGTGCCCGAAAGCACGCGTTCGGCGCGGCCCAGGGCCGCTTCCAGCGACATTGGCCCGCCGCCCAGCGCCCGCTCGGCCCGGTCGGCGCCGACGAAGCGCGCCAGGAGCCCGCGCAGCTCGTAGATGCGCGCCGCATCGGAAGGCCTCTGCTCCGCCACCGGTTCGGGTTCGGCCCCCAGCACGAAGGCGTCGGCCTGCTCCGCGTCCGCGCCCGTCGCGCGCATCATCAGCGATATGCCGACCAGCAGCAGGGTGTTGACCGCGATGCCGGCCACGAAGCCCTGCCCCACCGGGTCGAGCTCGGCGAGCGGCGCCGGCAGCCAGGCGCCGAGCGGCGCGGGCTCGCCGGTGCCCAGGCCCAGGCTCGGCAGCAGCAGGGCGTAGAGCCAGACCACGAAGCCGCCCAGCAGCCCGGCCACGACGCCGTAGCGATGGGCACGCCGCCAATAGAGGCCGAGCACCAGGCCAGGCGCGAAGTTGGCCACGGCACAGAAGCTGATCAGGCCGATCGAGGCCAGCGACAGGGAGCCCGAGGTCACGCGCTCGTAGGCGTAGCCCGCCATCAGGATCAGGACGACCGCGGCCCGCCGCACGAACACGACCAGCGGCCCCATCTCGCGCTGCACCCCCGCCCCGCCCTGGCGGCGCAGGAGGTAGGGCATGACCAGCTCGTTGCCGATCATGCCCGACAGCGCCATGCAGGCCACGATCACCATCGAGGTCGCGGCCGACAGCCCGCCGATGAACACGAAGGCCGACATCCAGCTCAGCCCGTCGCGCATGGGAAGCTGCAGCAGGAACAGATCGGGATTGGCATCGACGCTGAGCAGCAGCAGTCCCGCCGCCGCGATGGGCAGGACGAAGAGGTTGATCAGGACGAGGTAGCTCGGGAACAGCCAGCGCGCGGTGCGCAGGCTGCCGGGATGGCCGTGCTCGACGACCGCGACATGGAACTGGCGCGGCAGGCACAGGAACGCCATGCCGGAAAGCAGCGAGGTCACGATCCAGGTGAGCGGCGAGCCCTCGCGCGTCACCTGCTCGGCAAGCCGCGGCGAGTCGGTCAGATGACGCCAGAGGTCGGACGGGCCGTCGAAGAGGACGAACAGCACGAACGGCCCCACGGTCAGCAGCGCCAGCAGCTTCACCACCGACTCGAAGGCGATCGCCAGCATCATGCCGCGATGCTGCTCGGACGCCTGCACGTTGCGCACGCCGAACAGGATGGTGAACACCGCCATCAGCGCCGCCACGATCAGCGAGGTGTCCGTGTGCAGCGCGGCCGGCCGGCTGTCGATCCAGGGCGCGGGCGAGGCGATGGTGCCGAAGGTCGACGACACGGCCTGGAGCTGCAGCGCGATATAGGGCAGCACGCCCACGGTCGCGAACAGCGTCGCGCAGACGCCCACCGCGCGGCTCTTGCCGTAGCGCGAAGCGAGGAAGTCGGCGATCGAGGTGACGTTGTGCTGCTTGGCCAGGCGCACCATCTTGCGCAGCAGCGGATAGGCCGCCGTCATCACCAGCACCGGGCCGGTATAGATCAGGATGAAGTCGAAGCCCGCCGTCGCGGCGCGGCCGATCGCGCCGTAGAAGGTCCACGAAGTGCAGTAGATGGCCAGCGACAGGCCGTAGACCGCCGGCGCCACCGAGCCGCTCGCCGACCAGGCGCGCTGGTGCCGGTCGCCGAAATAGGCCACGGCGAACAGCAGGCCGAGATAGGCCAGCGACAGGGCAAGGACCACCGGCTCGGAGAGCATCGCCCGCATTGAACCAAGGGCCTTGGGCCGCTACAAGGCTCGCCTTCCCGCCCCACCTCCGTCCGACGCCCCGAAGGAGCCCGAAATGGCCGCGTACCAGTACATCTATGTGATGAAGGGTCTGAACAAGACCTATCCGGGCGGCAAGCAGGTCCTGAAGGACATCTGGCTGTCGTTCCTGCCCGGCGCCAAGATCGGCGTGCTGGGCCTCAACGGCGCCGGCAAGTCGACCCTGCTCAAGATCATGGCCGGCCAGGACGACAACTTCACCGGCGAGGCCTGGGCGGCCGAGGGGGCAAAGGTGGGCTTCCTGGAGCAGGAGCCCAAGCTCGATCCCGAGAAGGACGTGCTGGGCAACGTCATGGACGGCGCCGGCGACATGGCCAAGATGCTGGCGCGCTTCGAGGAGGTGTCGAACGCCTTCTCCGATCCCGACGCCGACATGGACAAGCTGATCGCCGAGCAGGCAGAGCTGCAGGACAAGATCGACGCCGGCAACGGCTGGGACCTGCAGCGCCAGGTCGAGATCGCCATGGACGCGCTGCGCCTGCCGCCGCCGGATGCCAACGTCGAGAAGCTGTCGGGCGGCGAGCGCCGCCGCGTCGCGCTGTGCCGGCTGCTGCTCAGCAAGCCCGACATGCTGCTGCTGGACGAGCCGACCAACCATCTCGACGCCGAGTCGGTTGCGTGGCTGGAGCGTCATCTCCACGAGTTCCCGGGCACCGTCGTGGCCGTGACCCACGACCGCTACTTCCTCGACAACGTCGCCGGCTGGATCCTCGAACTCGATCGCGGTGCCGGCATCCCGTGGGAAGGCAACTACAGCTCGTGGCTGAAGCAGAAAGAGCAGCGGATGGCGCAGGAGGAGAAGGCCGCCGACGCCCGCCGCCGCACCCTGCAGCGCGAGCTCGAATGGATGGGCACCAGCCCGTCGGCGCGCCGCTCCAAGAGCAAGGCGCGAATCGCGGCCTACAACCAGATGGTCGAGGAGGAGCAGAAGGCGACGCTCGACACGGCGCAGATCGTCATCCCGGCCGGGCCGCGGCTGGGCGATCACGTGATCGAGGCCGACAAGATCTCGAAGGGCTTCGGCGACCGGCTGCTGATCGACAACCTGTCCTTCAAGCTGCCGCCGGGCGGCATCGTCGGCGTGATCGGCCCCAACGGCGCCGGCAAGACGACGCTGTTCAAGATGATCACCGGCCAGGACAAGCCCGACAGCGGCACCTTCTCGGTCGGCCCGACGGTGAAGCTCGGCTATGTCGACCAGAGCCGCGAGACGCTCGATCCCAACAAGACCGTGTGGGAGGAGCTGTCGGGCGGCCTCGACATCATCAAGCTCGGTAACCGCGAGGTCTCCAGCCGCGCCTATTGCGGCTCATTCAACTTCAAGGGCGCCGACCAGCAAAAGAAAGTCGGCCAGCTCTCGGGCGGCGAACGCAACCGCGTCAACCTCGCCAAGATGCTGAAGAGCGGCGCCAACGTGCTGCTGCTCGACGAGCCCACCAACGACCTCGACGTCGACACGCTGCGTGCGCTCGAAGAGGCGCTGGTCGAGTTCGCCGGCTGCGCCGTGGTCATCAGCCACGATCGCTGGTTCCTCGACCGCATCGCCACCCACATGCTGGCCTTCGAGGGCGACAGCCATGTCGAGTGGTTCGAGGGCAACTACCAGGACTACGAGGCCGACAGGCATCGTCGCTTCGGCACCGACGCCGACCAGCCGCACCGCATCAAGTACAAGCCGCTGGTCCGCCAGTAAGGCGTCCGCCAGTAGCTCGTCCGCCAGCAAGGCATCCCGCGCGGCGTTCTCCCGCCTTCGGCGCTTTCGCGACGCGCGAAAGCGCCCGGGAGGCACGGCGGAGGCGGCGCGGTTACTTTTCGGTAACGCTTTTAAAAAGGGAAATATAAAGGTTACCGACAGGTAACCGGACGTCGCGCGTCGGTGGTTTCGGAAGAGCGCCGTCATGGCGCCAAGCTTAAGCCCGACCTGCCGCCCCCGCCGATTCCGGTCGCCAACGCCTCGATACCGCCGGCCACCGTAAGGTCTCCCCCCGCCGGCTGGCATTTCCTGCACGACCATGGAATCTTCCGACCGCCATGAAACGCCTCTCCCGCCGCCATATGCTCCAGCTGTCGAGCGCCTTGCTGACCGCCACGACAACACCCGGATCGGCCCAGCCGATGCTGCCCAACAAGGCGCTGCGCATCCTGGTCGGCTACGCCGCCGGCGGCGGCTCCGAACTCATGGCGCGGGCGATCGCGCCGCAGCTCGAACGCCGCACCGGCCGCCGGATCTCGGTGCAGAACAAGCCGAGCGGCGCCGACATCGCCGCCGGCAAGCTCTTCCTCGAGGATCTGGAGCAGGGCCTGTTCGTGGCCTTCCTGCCCACGACGACGCTGCCCGTCGCGGCCACCGGATGGCCGTTCCCGTTCGACTCCCAGAGCCAGATCGTGCCGCTCACCTCCGCCGGCCCCTTCCACGTGGCCCTGGCCGCCGCGCCGAACACGCACCTGAAGTCCTTCACCGACTACGTCGCCTGGGTGAAGGAGCGGCCGTCGGAGCGGGCGCGCCTCGGCACGTCGGCCACCGACGCCTACCTCAGGACCTACGCGCTGATGATCGGCCGCGCGATGGGCGTTTCCATCGAGATCGTGCCCCATCGCGGGTCGGGCGCGCTGGTGAAGGCGCTGTCGGATGGCAGCGTGCCGGCCGGCATCGGCAGCGTGACGACGCTGCTCGAGCACAATTTCGGCGGCGAGGTGAAGATCCTGATGACATCGGGCGCCAAGCGCGGCTGGGTGCTGCGGGACGTCCCGACCGTCGTCGAGCTCGGCTATCCGGGCCTCGAGCTGCAGGACTGGTACGGCTTCTTCGCCTCGTCGAGTTCGCCCGCCTCCGTCATCGAGGCGTGGAACCGACAGCTGCAGCAGACCCTCCACGATCGGGAGGTCGAGCCGGCCCTGGCCCAGCTCGGCTGCGACGTCGAGACCTGCACGCTGGCGGAGGCGGCGACGCGCCTTGCCGCCAATTTCCGGGCCTGGAAGGAGCGCATGGAGTCGGTGGGCATCAAGACGGGCGACTGAAGAAGAGCCGACGGAGGCCAGCCTGGCGGCGAATTCATGCCGCCGGCGTTGGTTCGCGGCCGCGGCGCGGCTATGACACAAGGCGCATCGACCCGACCGGCGAAGGATCAGCCCGCCATGCCGCTACCGGACGACCTGTCCAAGTGCCTCGTCTTGAACACCATCTCGGCGGCGCGGACGCTGCTGCGACGCCATGATGCCAGACTGAAGCCGTTCGGCGTCACGGTTCAGCAGTTCTCCCTTCTCGCGGCCATCCGGTTCCATCCCGGCGAGCCGGTCGCGGCCCTCGCGCAGCGGGTTTTTCTCGACCGCACCAGCCTGACCCGGAACCTCGATCTCCTGGAACGCAAGGGTCTCGTCCGACGCGCGTCGGGCTCGGGCGGAAATGTCCGCCTGTGCGAGCTGACGGCGCCCGGAGACCGCCTGCTCGACCGCCTCCTGCCGGAATGGGAGCTGTCGCGGCTGGCGCTGGTGAAGGGCCTTTCCCGCAAGGACGTCGAGACCTACCTCCGGGTCGCCAGGCAGCTCGCCCAGGAGTGAGCGGCGGACGGGAATGAAGGATAGGCGGCGGTTGTCTTCGGCCCTATAGTGTATATACACAGTGTAGATACACGAAGCAGATGCACACAGAGGTGCCGAGGTTGCCATGTCTGAACCCATCGTCGTGACAGGACTTGGTGCGGTGTCGCCCCTCGGGGCCGGCGTGGCCGCGAACTGGAGCCGACTGCTCGCCGGCCAAAGCGGCATCCGCACGAACACCCGTTTCGACACCGACGGATGGAAATGCAGGATCGCGGGCCTCGTCCCCGGCCACGCGGAGGATCCCGAAGGCTTCAATCCCGAGGCCGCCATGTCCCCTCGCGACCTGCGCAAGACCGATCTCTTCATCCACTACGCCATGGCCGCCGCACAGGAAGCGCTGGATCAGGCCGGTTGGCATCCCGAGACCCACGAGCAACGCCTGCGAACCGCCACCGTGATCGGAACCGGCGTCGGCGGCGTCCCGGCGATCACGTCGGCGAACGAGACGATCCGCGCGTCGGGCGTGCGTCGCCTGTCGCCGTTCGTGGTGCCCTCCTTCCTGCCGAACCTCGCCGCGGGGCAGGTCTCCATCCGGTTCGGCTTCCATGGTCCCTCCGGCGCGCCGGTCACGGCCTGCGCCGCCTCGGCCCAGGCCATCGGCGACGCCCTGCGCCTGATCCGCGCCGGTGAGGCCGACGCGGCCCTGTGCGGCGGCACGGAGGCCTGCGTCGATCCGGTCGCCATCGGCGGCTTCACCGCGGCCAAGGCACTGTCCTTCAATTTCAACGACGAACCCTGGCGGGCGTCGCGTCCGTTCGATGCCGATCACGACGGCTTCGTCCTGTCCGAAGGGGCCGCGATGCTGGTGATCGAACGTCTGAGCCACGCCGAGCGACGGGGCGCCCGCCCGCTGGCCGTGCTGTCCGGCTACGGCACCACGACCGACGCCCATCACATCACGGCGGGATGGTCCGACGGGCGCGAGGCCGCGCGCGCCATGGAAATCGCGCTGGCGACCGCCGGGCTCGACGGAAGCGCGATCGGATACGTCAACGCCCATGCGACCTCGACGTCGGTCGGCGATGCGGCGGAGCTCGCCGCGCTGGAAAAGGTCTTCGGTCCCGGCGGCGGCGGCCGGCCCGTCGGATCGACGAAGTCGGCGACCGGCCACATGCTGGGCGCCGCGGGCGCGATCGAGGCGGTGTTCTCGATCCTCGCCCTGCGCGACCAGGTGCTCCCGCCCAGCCTCAACATCGACCGTCCGATGCCGGAAGCGGCGGGCTTCAACCTGATTTCCGGGGCGGCGCGCCCGGCCGAGATCGAGCACGCGCTGTCCAACGCCTTCGGGTTCGGCGGCGTCAACGCCGCGCTGGTGTTCAGCCGCTACCGGGAGCAGTCATCGACGTGACGGGGCGCGGGCCGCAGCGGCCTTGCCGCGCGCCGATGCCTTTCCCGCCGCCGGAGACCGCGACGAGCGGCGCTTCGCCGGCACCGGGCATCCGTCCTTGAGGCCGGCGATGAGATAGGCCGCGAACGCCCGGTAGCTGCGGTCCATCGGGCGCGTGCGGCCGTCCTCCCAGCGCAGGATGAAGGCGTCGCGGGTCAGCATCTCGGCATGGCGCGCCAGCGCGGCGTGCGAGCCCGCGGCGACGCTCGCCACGCGATCGCGCTGCATCGCCTGCCAGGCCGCGGCATCCTCGTCGGGCGCGCGCGCGAGTTCGAGCGTCACGAAGCCGACCATGCCGGCCACGACGGCATTGTAGGCATCGACGATGGCGGCGCCGGCATAGCCGGCCCGGTCGAGCGCCCACAGGATTCCCTCGACCATCTCGATCTGCACGCCCGTGTTGGAGACGAGGCGCGCGCCGAGAAGCGGCGCCGCGTTGGGATGCGCCCGCACGGCGGCGCGGTAGCGCAGGAACAGATCGAGCAGCCAGTCGTCCCAGGCCACCTGCGGATCGCACGGCGGCGTCACGCCCTCGAGCACGCGCGCGGCGATCTCGGCCAGCAGCACGTTCCGCCCGCCCGGCACATGCCAGTAGAGGGCGGTCGGGAAGACCCCGAGCTCGCGCGCGACCTCGCGCAGGCTGAAATCGTCGAGGCCGCTGCGGTCGAGGCAGGCCAGGGCCGCGGAGACGATCTGCTCCCGCGTCAGGTCGCCACGCCGGGAATTGGGTTTCGGCATTGTTCTCCTGTACACTGAACAAGACTCCTGTACACTGGACAAGAACAGCATCGAATCCAGGTGCAGACTGCCGGGGAGTGAGGCCATGCGCGTCCGTCTAGTCAATGCAGTAATCGTCGTTCTGGCCGGACTGGCGGCGACCGCCGCCGCCCAGGCGCAGACGCCCTTCCGCATCGGCGTCGTGAACGACCAGTCCGGCGTCTATCAGGACGTCACCGGCCCCGGCCAGGCGATCGCGGCGCGCATGGCGGTGGAGGATTTCGGCGGCAAGGTGCTCGGCCGGCCGATCGAAGTGCTGGTCGCCAACGACCAGAACAAGCCCGACATCGGCGCGACCGCGGTGCGGCGCTGGTTCGACGCGGAAGGTGTCTCGGCCGTGATGGGCGGCGGCAATTCCGCCGTCGCCGCCGCCGTCCTCACGGTCGCGCGCGAGAGGAAGCGGCCGTTCATGATCGTCGGCGCCGGCAATCCCGACTTCTACGGCAAGCTCTGCTCGCCCTACACGACGCAATGGGCCTACGACACCTACTCGGCGGCGCAATCCACGGGCAGCTACCTGTCGCAGGGCGGCGGCTCCTGGTTCTTCATCACCACCGACTATGCGTTCGGCCACGCGCTGGAGCGCGACACCACGGCCGTCGTCACGGCGTCGGGCGGCAAGGTTCTGGGCAGCGTGAAGGTGCCCCTCAACACCGCCGACTGGTCGTCCTTCCTCATGCAGGCGCAGGCGTCGGGCGCCAAGACGATCGGGCTGGCCGTGGCCGGCGCGGACCTCATCAACGCCGTCAAGCAGGCCAACGAGTTCGGCCTCACGCGCGGCGGCCAGCGCCTCGCCGCCATGATCGCGCTGGCCACCGACGTCGTCGCTCTCGGCCCGCAGGCCTCGGCCGGCCTGATCGGCTCCGAGAGCTTCTACTGGAATGCGAACGACGCCACGCGCGCATGGTCGAAGCGCTGGATGGCCCAGCGGCCCGGCAAGGTGCCACACATGCTGATCGCCTATGCCTATTCGGCGACGCTGCACTATCTCAAGGCCGTCCAGGCCGTCGGCTCCGACGATCCCGCCGCCGTGGTGGCGCGCATGAAGGAAATGCCGGTGGAGGACTTCAACAACCACGGCGTCGTCATCCGCGGCGATGGTCGCGTGATGAACCCGTCCCTGATCCTGCGCGCGCGTCCGCCCCAGGGCGATCCGCTCGACGTCATGGAGGTGCTGGCGACGGTGCCGGGCGACAAGCTCTACCGGCCGGTCGCTGGCAACGGCTGCTCTCTGGTCGGGGGCTGAGGCCATGGCCGCGCGCCGCTTCGGCTTCCTGATGTTCCCGGCGTTCGAGGAACTCGACCTGATCGGCCCGTGGGAGATGGCGACCATGTGGGCCACCTATGCCGACGGCCCGCAGTGCCTGACGGTGGCCGCCACGGCCGGGCCGATCCGCTGCGCCAAGGGACTCTCCGTCTCCGCCGACGTCGGTTTCGCCGACTGTCCGGCGCTCGACTATCTCCTGATCCCCGGCGGCTTCTCCGCCTTCGATGCGGCCCAGGACCCGGAACTCCTGCGCTTCGTGCGCGCGCGCGCCGCGACGGCCCGCGCCGTCCTCTCGGTCTGCACCGGCGCCTTCGTCCTCGCCGCCGCGGGCCTGCTGCAGGGCCGCAAGGCGACCACGCACTGGAAGGCGCTCGACCGCCTGGCGGCGCTCGACGGCATCGCGGTCCAGCAGGAGCGCTGGGTGCGCGACGGCGCGGTCTGGACCAGCGCCGGCGTATCGGCAGGCATCGACCTGCTGCTGGCCTTCATCGCCGCCGAGGACGGCGCGGCCGTGGCCAGCACCGTGCAGTTCAACGCCGAGTACTATCCCGACGGCCGCACCTACGGCGACGCGCATCGCGCGCCGCAGGCGCCCGCCTATGTGCGCAGGCTGCCATGAGCCGGATGACGCGGGCAGCCCTGCGCGGACGCGCGCAGACCGTGCTGGGGCCGGTCGATCCCGCGGCGCTGGGGCCGACGCTGATGCACGAGCATCTGCTGTGGGACATCCGCACGCCGGCGATGCGGGCCGATCCCGACCAGGGACCGGAGATCACCCTCTGCAACTGCTTCGCCATCAACTACGGGCGGCGCAAGGTGCCCGGAAACTTCCGGCTGAGCTGCGAGGCGACGGCGGGTGAAGAACTGCGGCTGATGGCGCAGGCGGGCGGGCGCACCGTCGTGGAACTCTCCTCCGGCGGCCTCGATCCGCGTCCCAACGGACTGGCTTCCCTCGCCCGCACCACCGGCGTCCATATCGTGATGGGCTGCGGCCACTACGTCGACGAGTACCAGCCCGAGGCGAACCGCACGCGCGGCGCCGAGAGCTTCGCCGCCGAGATGATCGAGCAGATCCAGGTCGGCGCCTGGAACACCGACGTGCGCGCCGGCATCATCGGCGAAATCGGCTGCCAGGCGCCGTGGACCGATCTGGAGAAGCGGGTGATGCAGGGCGCGCTGCTGGCGATGGCCGAGACCGGCGCCGCGGTGAACGTGCATCCGGGCCGCGATCCCGACCAGCCGCAGGAGGTGGCCGCGTTCGTGCGCGCCGCCGGCGCCGACCCGGCACGCGTCGTCATCAGCCATATCGACCGCACGATCTTCGACGAGACGCGGCTGCTGCGGCTCGCCGACTCCGGCGTGGTGATCGAATTCGACCTGTTCGGCCAGGAACAGTCCTTCTATCCGCTGGCCGACATCGACATGCCCAACGATGCGGTGCGGCTCCGGCTCATCCGCGCCCTGATCGCCCGCGGACACCTCGAGCGCGTCGTGATCAGCCACGACATCTGCTACCGGACCCGCCTCGCCTGCTTCGGCGGCCACGGCTACGGGCACATCTTCGCCAACGTCGTGCCGATGATGGCGCGCCGCGGCTTCTGCGAGGACGAGATCACCGCCATCACCGTCCGCAATCCCGCCCGCCTGCTCACCTTCGTCTGAGGCCGCGCCATGTCCGTCACGCTTCCCAACGCCAGTCTCGACGACGCGCTCGGCGAAGCGCGCGTCCGCTACGTGCGCGCCAATCCGGCGAGCCACGGCGTGCACGACAAGGCCTGCCGCACCATGCCGGGCGGCAACACGCGCACCACGCTGTTCCACGGCCCGTTCCCGCTGGCGATGGAGTCGGGCCACGGCGGGCGCCTGCGCGACGTGGACGGGCACGACTATGTCGACCTGATCGGTGAATATTCGGCCGCGCTCTACGGCCATTCGCATCCCGCCATCCGCGCCGCGATCGACGCGGCGCTCGCCCGCGGAGTCAACCTCGGCGCTCACGGCGCCGCCGAGGCGCGCCTGGCGCAGCTCGTCTGCGCGCGCTTCCCGTCGATCGAGCTGGTGCGGTTCACCAATTCGGGAACCGAGGCCAACCTGATGGCCGTGGCGACGGCGAAGGCGGCAACCGGCCGCCGCCGCGTGATGGTGATGAACGGCGGCTATCACGGCGGGCTGATGTATTTCGGCGGCGGCGGATCGCCGGTGAACGTGCCGCACGACTACGTGCTGGCGCGCTACAACGACCTCGACGGCACCGTGGCGCTGATCGAGGCGAACGGACCGGAGCTTGCCTGCATCGTGGTGGAGCCGATGCTGGGGGCCGGCGGATGCATTCCCGGCACGCCCGCCTTCCTGGCGGCGGTTCGCGACGCGGCACGCCGCGTCGGCGCGGTGCTGATCTTCGACGAGGTGATGACCAGCCGGATGTCGGCGGGCGGGCGCCAGCAGCTGCTGGGCATCGCGCCGGACATGACGACGCTCGGCAAGTATATCGGTGGCGGCATGAGCTTCGGCGCCTTCGGCGGGTGCGCCGACCTGATGGCGCTCTACGATCCGCGCCGCGCCGATGCGCTGCCCCACGGCGGCACGTTCAACAACAACGTGCTGAGCATGGCTGCCGGCCATGCCGGCCTCTCCGAGGTGTTCACCCCGGCCGCCGCCGAGGCGCTGTTCGCGCGCGGGGAGGCGTTGCGCGCCCGCCTCAACGACGCGGCCCGCACGGCAGGCATCGCGGCGCAATGGACGGGGCTCGGCTCCATGGCCTGCGTGCATTTCGGCGTGACGGGGCCCATCGCCTCGCCCGCCGATCTCGCGACGGAGGACAAGGCGGCGCTGGAACTGTTCTTCCTCGACATGCTGCATCGCGGTTTCTATCTGGCGCGGCGCGGCATGATCGCGTTGAACCTGATGCTGGGCGACGCGGAGTGCGAGGCCTTCGCCGCGGCCTGGCAGGACTTCCTGGCCGAGCGCCAGCCCGTCCTGCCCGGATGAGAACCGGCGGCCGGCGCCCGCCCGGCCGCGCACAGGAGTCGACAGGATGACCCGCCGATCGCTCGCCACCGCCGTCCTCGCCGCCGCCGCAACCGCCGGCACCGGCGCCCATGCCGGCCCGCCGCCGCCCGCCCGCGGCAAGGAACGGATCGCCCTGCTCGTCTATCCCGGCTTCACCGCGCTCGACCTGTTCGGCCCGCACAACATGCTGAGCGGACTGCTGCCGGAGAAGCTCGACCTCGTGGCCCGGACGCCCGAACCCGTGACGACGGATACCGGCGTGAAGATCCTGCCGAGCGCCACCTTCGCCGACATCGCGCCGGGGCTGGACGTCCTGTTCGTGCCCGGCGGCACGAAAGGCACCCTGGCGGCGATGCAGGATGACGCCACGCGCGCCTTCGTCGCCCGGCACGGCGAGACGGCACGCTACGTCACCAGCGTCTGCACCGGCTCCCTGATCCTGGGGGCGGCCGGTCTGCTGCGCGGCTATCGCGCCACGTCGCACTGGGTCACGCGCGAGATCCTGCCGGAATTCGGCGCCGAGCCGGTGGAGGCGCGCGTCGTGGTCGACCGCAATCGCGTCACCGGCGCCGGCGTGTCGGCCGGGCTCGATCTCGGGCTGACGCTGGTCGGGCTGCTGCGCGACCCGGGCTATGCGCAGCGCGTCCAGCTCGTGGCCGAATACGACCCCCATCCGCCCTTCGATGCCGGCACGCCGGCAAAGGCGCCGGCCGACGTGACCGCCGACATGCGGGCCATGTTCGCCCCCTTCGCCGCCGAGGCCCGGAAGGTCGCCCAGGCCCTCAAGTAGACCTGCCCCCCTGGCACGATTCCTGCTGTCATCCCGGCATGACCGTGATCGACAGGCCGCCGGCGCCTGCCCAGCCGGCTTTCGCCTCCTACATCCCCGACGATGCGCCGTTCAGCGAGGACCAGCGCGCCTGGCTGGACGGCTTCCTCGCCGGCTTCCTCTCGACGCTTCCCGCGGCCGGCCCGGCGGCGGCGGACGCGACCGAAGAAGAAGACGACGCACCCTGGCATGATCCCACCCTCGCGCTCGCCGAGCGCATGGAGATGGCCAAGGGCCGTCCGCTGCCGCGGCGCATGATGGCGGCGATGGCGCAGCAGGATTGCGGCCAGTGCGGCTACACCTGCGAGACCTACGCCGGCGAGATCGCCCAGCATGCCGAGGAGCGGCTGAACCTCTGCGTGCCGGGCGGCAAGGAAACGGCGCGCATGCTGAAGAAGCTCGTCGAGGAGATGGGCGGCGGCGCGACCGATCCCGACGAGGAGAAGGCCAAGGCCGAGGCGCGGGCGGCCGCGCGGCTCGACACGAAAGCGCCCGCGGAGCGCGGCTATTCGCGCGAGGCGCCGGTCGAGGCGCGGTTCCTGTCGCGCCGGCTCCTCAACAGGGGAGAGTCGGAGAAATCGACCTGGCACATCGCGTTCGATCTCGCCGGCAGCGGGCTGCAGTACACGGTGGGCGACAGCTTCGGCGTCTATCCGCGCAACGATCCGGCGCTGGTCGCGGCCGTGATCGAGGCGATCAACGCACCGCCGGACTTTCCGATCGCCGGCAACAAGACGCTGACCGAGGCGCTCACGGAGGACATGTCGCTCAGCCCCGCGCCCGACATGCTGTTCGAGCTGATCTCCTACCTCGTCGGCGGCGACCGCAAGGCGAAGGCCAAGGCGCTGGCGCAGGGCGAGGATCCCGACGGCGATGCGGCCACGCTCGACGTGCTGGCGGCAGTGCGCAAGTTCCCCGGCATCCGCCCCGATCCCGAAGCCTTCGTCGAGTGCCTGGAGGGGCTGCAGCCGCGGCTCTATTCCA
This sequence comes from Pseudomonadota bacterium, assembly GCA_018240685.1. Classification (GTDB taxonomy): domain Bacteria; phylum Pseudomonadota; class Alphaproteobacteria; order Reyranellales; family Reyranellaceae; genus Reyranella. The sequence continues at coordinate 26,468 of JAFEFG010000065.1, forward strand.
TCTCCTCGTCGCCCAAGGTCGATCCCGACCGGCTCACCCTCACCGTCGACCACGTGCGCTACGAGATCGAGGGCGAAGGCCGCCCGCGGCTGGGCGTCGCCTCGACCTTCCTGTCGGGCGGCATCGCGCCGGGCACGCCGCTCAAGGTCTATGTGCAGCGCGCGCACAACTTCGCCCTGCCGGCCGACCCGGCGACGCCGATCGTCATGGTCGGACCGGGCACCGGCGTGGCGCCCTTCCGCGCCTTCCTGCACGAGCGCCGGGCCGTGAAGGCGCCCGGCGAGGCCTGGCTGTTCTTCGGCCATCAGCGCCGCCAGTGCGATTTCTTCTACGAGGAGGAGCTGGCCGACCTGCAGGCGGCCCAGGCGCTGACCCGGCTGTCGCTCGCCTGGTCGCGCGACACCGACACGCCCAAGACCTACGTGCAGGACCGCATGCGCGCCGAGGGCGCCGAACTCTGGGCCTGGCTGCAGCGCGGCGCGCACTTCTATGTCTGCGGCGACGCCAAGCGCATGGCCAGCGACGTGGAGAAGGCGATGGCAGCCATCGCCGTCGAACATGGCCGCATGGCCGAGCCGCAGGCCAAGGCCTTCGTCGCCGACCTCAAGAAGAGCGGCCGCTACCAGGCCGACGTCTACTAGCCGTCGCGCCGGCCCGGTGGGGCAGCCGGCGGCTGCATCACCCGTCTGCACCGCAACCCGGTCCATGGTAGCGTGGCGTCCCGAACAGGGAGCGATGCCCATGGACCATTCCGCGCAGCAGCACGCCGGACGCAGCCACGAAAAAATGCGTGAGGTCCTCATGCATCCCGACGCGCCGGGGCCGGCGATCCACTACCACATGATCCGGGGCGGCTCCGGCGCCCGCAACATCACCGTCTGGCAGCCCGGCACGGTGGGCGGCGAATACATCAAGACCTACGGCCACTATCACGTCGGCGCCCTCGACGAGGTCTACTGGACGCTGCAGGGCGAAGGGGTGGCGATCATCCAGAAACGGGTCGAGGGGCCGGACGGTCCCGTCGATGCGGAGATCGAGCGCGCCTTCGCCGTCCATGTCAGGCCGGGCGACGCGCTCTACATGCCGCCGGGCTGGGGGCATCTGGTGGTGAACATCGGCAGCACCTTCTTCGTGACGGCCGACGATTCCCCGGTCGACTTCGGGGAGAACGACGGCGTCTCCCTGCCCGGCCATGCCGATTACGAGCCGGTGAAGCGCCTGCACGGCTTCGCCTACTACGTCGTCGAGGATGCCGGGAAGCCCCGGCTGGTCCGCAACCCGCTCTACCGGAAGGCGCCCGACATCGAGATCATCGCCGCCGCGGACTACCCCCTGAAGCGCGGGACCTGACGGCCGCCCTGCGGCTCAGAACGATTCTCCCGCTGCATCGCGGCAGGCCGTGTCCAGAATGCTTCAGGGGGCGGCAAATCGGCGTCGCCGGCCGCCGCCGGGCCCGCTAACCGGTTGCACCCTGGGCGGTTATCTGGCCCCATGCCCCGGCGCGAACGACCAAGCGGCCGGCTGTCGCAGCCCTGCAGCCAATCGGCACTGGTTCCCGGCGCGGAAAGGTGTTTCAACTTCGGCCTCCCGCCGAACCAGTTCCGAATGAAGAAGCTCGCAATCGCCGTCCTGGCGCTCAGCATGAGCATTGC
>JAFEFG010000066.1 GCA_018240685.1 Pseudomonadota bacterium
CCACGAACGGCGCGAGCGCGGCGATGTCCGCGTCGGTCGGCGGGGCGCCCATGGCGTAGCTGTTGGCGATGTCGACCAGGGGCTGCAGCTTCATGCGGTCGCCGCCGGCCACGACCGGCTCCGGCAGGCCGGCGAAGCACTGCGCAAGTTCCGCGATCGAGCCGACGTTGCAGACGGGCTCGTTCTCGAGCTCCACCAGAGCCTCGTGGCCGCCGGCGATGTCCATCAGCCGATAGAGCACACGATGGAGATCCCTGGGTTCGAAGCCCGGATAGCGGAGATAGCTGAAGATCCGCACGTGCGTCGCGTTCAGCACCGTCGCGACGTCGAAGGCATAGGCCAGGACGTCGTCGCGCGGGCACTGCGCGGGATCGAAGGCGAAGTCGACCGGGCCGTCGGGCCTCGGCTTGTCGGGAGCGGCCCATTTCAGCAACGGCGAGACGAGCGTCGGCACCTCGATGCCGGCGTCCGTGAGCGCATCGCCGATATCGGCCACTTCCGTCAGCGTCATGCCGAGGAGGTTCCGCCCGCCCACGGTGCGCATGTCGAGGCGCCGTATGCCATGTTCGGTGCAGAAGGAGATCATGTCGGAAAGCGACGAGCCGATTTCGTCGCCGATGACGGCGAGAGCAAGACGGGGAAGAGGCATGGCGGGACCCTACAACGGGCGGCGGCGTTTGGCTAAAGTGGAATGATGTTGAAGGAGCATGCATGGACGACGCGGAGATCTTCGTAGGCGCAGGCGATGCCGATCAGTATCTGCTCCTGAAATACGCCAACCGGCACGGGCTGGTGGCGGGCGCGACGGGCACGGGCAAGACCGTCACCCTGCAGACGCTCGCCGAGGGTTTCTCGGCCTTCGGCGTCCCGGTCTTCGTGGCGGACGTGAAGGGCGATCTTTCCGGCATCAGCCAGCCCGGCGGTGACAATCCCAAGGCCGTCGAACGGGCCCGGGCGCTCAAGATCGATGGCTACGCGGGGCACGGCTTTCCGACGGTCTACTGGGACCTGTTCGGGGACAAGGGCCATCCGGTGCGCAGCACCGTGAGCGAGATCGGCCCGGTGCTGATGGCCCGGCTGCTGCAGCTCAACGATACGCAGGAAGGTGTGCTCAACATCGTCTTCAAGGTGGCCGACGAGCAGGGGTTGCTGCTGCTGGACTTCAAGGATCTCCAGGCGGTCCTGCAGTGGACGGCCGAGAATGCCGGCTCCCTCACGACCAAGTATGGCAACGTCAGCAAGCAGACCGTCGGCACCATCCAGCGTGCGCTGCTGACGCTGGAACAACAGGGCGGCGAGCGCTTCTTCGGCGAGCCGGCGCTCGATCTCAAGGACATGATCGCGCGCGATCCGTCCGGACGCGGCTATGTCAATGTGCTGGCGGCCGATCGGCTGATGCAGAGCCCGCGCCTCTACAGCACCTTTCTGTTGTGGCTTCTGTCCGAGCTGTTCGAGGTGATGCCGGAGGTGGGGGACGCCGACAAGCCGAAGTTCGTGTTCTTCTTTGACGAGGCGCATCTCCTGTTTGACGACGCGCCCAAGGCGCTGCTCGACAAGATCGAGCAGGTCGTGCGCCTGATCCGGTCGAAGGGCGTGGGCGTCTATTTCGTGACCCAGAGTCCGCTCGACATTCCCGAGAGCGTGCTGGGCCAGCTCAGCAACCGGGTGCAGCATGCCCTGCGCGCCTACACGCCGAAGGACCAGAAGGCCGTCAAGACTGCCGCCGACACGTTCCGGGCGAACAGGAAGTTCTCGGCCGCGGAGGCGATCGTGGAACTGGGGGTCGGCGAGGCGCTGGTGTCGTTTCTCGACCCCAAGGGCGTGCCGACCCCGGTCGAGCGCTGCCTGATCGCACCGCCGCAGGGCCGCATCGGCCCGGCGACGGACGCCGAACGGGCCGCCGTCATCAAGGCGAGCCCGCTGGCGGGCAAGTACGAACGCATGATCGATCGCGAATCGGCCTACGAGGTGCTGACCGGCCGCGCCACCGGCGGCCAGGTGCAGCACGAGGACGCCGGCGCGGCGCCCAGCGCCGGCCAGCGTCGCCGCGGTCAGTACGGCGCGCCGCCGGCGCCCACCTCGCCGGCGCCGACGGCCGGTTCCAGCGGGCCTTGGGGCAGTGCGCCTGCGTCATCGGAGACCGAGGCCAATCCTGGATCGCGGCCCCAACCACGCCTGCGCGAGGCGCAGGCGCCGACGGGCACCGTCTCCGTGCCGCCACCCGCGAAGACGCCGGCGCGCCGCAGCGATTCGCTGAGCGAGACGATCGCCAAGTCGGCGGCGCGCACGGCCACGACGATCGCCGTCCGCGAGGCCTCGAAGGTGATCTTCGGCAGTGGTCGCAAGGGTGACGGCGGCCTCCTGGGCGGGCTCGTGCGCGGCGTCCTCGGTGGCCTCGTGAAGTGATCGTCCCGGCCCGGCCTAGTTCCTGAAGGTCTCGTGGCAGGCACCGCAGGCCTGCCGCGTCATCGTCATCTGGCGGGCGACCGCGTCCCGGTCGCCTGTGCCGGTGATGGCGAAGAGCTTGCTCGCCTCCACCGCCAGCTTCTTCTGCGCGTCGAGGAAGCGCTCGTAGTCGTCCCAGGTCGACGCGGCGGTCCCGAACTTGCTCGGCAGCTCGTCGAGTTCGCTGCCGGGCGGGAAGATGCCGGGGATGGACCTGGCGAGCATGACGACCTTGCGTGCGCTCTCCGCTGGCGGCGCGCCTTCATGGCCCTTGGTGAACTTGTCGATCTCCGTCATCGCGGCGCCCATCGACCGCATGGTCGCGATCAGGGCCTGCTCGACGGCTTCGGCATGTAGCCCGCCCGGCGAGACGATGGCGGCAAGGACGAGCGCGCGGAGGATCGGCCGCGCGATGCCGATCCGCCTGAAGCTGTGAACCATCGGTGCCCCCGAACCAGGATCGCGATCGTCAGGCCTTCGTGACCGGCAGTTCGGTGAGCATCACCGTCGTGCCTATCACAACGTCGCGCGTGCCGAGGCCGCTCATCGCGGGATCGTAGGGCAGGGGCACGCGCTTGGGCTGCGAACCGGGCGCCGGCTGCGGGAAGATCAGCGACTTCGCCGCATGGTGGGCGATGTGCCCGGTCATGTCGTGATGTTCCTGGTGTATGTGACCGTAGAAGACCACGACGTTGCGGTAGGGCATCAGCAGATCGATCGCCTTGCCGCCGTCGGCCGTGGTCCAGTCCCACTTGGCGTAGAGATCGAACAGCGGGCGGTGGGTGAGGACCACGATCGGATCGTCGGTCTTGCGCTGCTTGAGGTCGGCGGCGAGCCAGGCGAGCTGGGCCTCGCCGAGCCTGGCCTCGGGATCGGAGACGTTGTCGAGGGCGATGAAGTGCACGCCCTTGTGGTCGAAGGTGTAGTGCGTGTCGCCGAAGAATTCCTTGTAGGCCTCGCCGCCGTCGAGCGAGGCATCGTGCTCGCCGGGCATGAAGCGAAGGTCCTTCACATGCAGGGCGCCAACGATCTCGCGAAAGCGCTTCATGCGCGCCCGGCGCTCCCCGGCATCCTCGGTCGCGTGGGTGAGGTCGCCGGTGAAGACGATGAAGTCCGGCTGGCGCGACAGGCCGTTCACCGTCGCCACCGCCTTTTCAAGCGTGTGCGCGGCATCGGGATTGGCCGGACCGGCGTAGCCCCAATGGGTGTCCGAGAACTGCACGAAATGGAAGTCGCCGGCTTGTGCGGCGGCCTTTCGATCGGGGAACAGCCCGGCGGAGAAGGCGACGCCCGCGATGCCCGCGAGCTTCAGGAATTGACGACGGTCGGCGTGAAGCACGATGAGCCTCCAGCATGTTTCGATGGAAGGCCTACCGGCGATTTCGGGCTGTTATTCCGGCCCGGAGGGACCGGGAATAAAATCGACGCCTCGCCGGTATTGATGTCCTATGGCGGTCATGTCGGAAGCGCCGAAACCCGATAGCGGCACGGTCGAGCGGTTCCGCGCGATCATGCTGCCGCATCTCGATGCGGCCTACGGCTTCGCACGCTGGCTCGCGCGCGATCCGGTCGTCGCGCAGGATGTGGCGCAGGAGGCGATGGTGCGGGCGCTGCGCTACTTCCACTCCTTCCGGGGCGAGGAGGCGCGCCCCTGGCTCCTGCGCATCGTGCGCAACACGTGGCACGACACGCGCGCGAAATGGCGAGGCGATCAGCCGCTCGATGTGGTGGAGAACCGGCCGGCCGACACGCCGGACCCGGAGGAGGCGGCGATGACGGAGGACCGGCGCCAGCACGTCGCTGCGGCGCTGGCGGCGATGCCTGCCGAGGCGCGGGAGGTGCTGGTTCTGCGGGAGATCGAGGACCTCTCGTACAAGGAGATCGCGGCGGTCCTCGACATGCCGATCGGAACCGTGATGTCCCGTCTGGCGCGGGCCCGCGAGAAGCTGGCCGCGGATCTGCGGGCGCGCCTGGGAAGGAGGGAGAATGGATTGCCCGACCTGTGAGTCGATGGTCGAGGTCTATCTCGACGGCGAATTGTCGGCGGCCGAAGCGGTGGCCTTCGAGCAGGCGCTCGACCGCTGTCCCGATTGTCGGCGCCGCCTTGAGGAGGCGCGCGCGCTGAGCCGTCTCCTGCGCGATCTACCGGCCGAACCGGCGCCCGATCTGGTGCGCGCGCGCGTCGAGCGCGACCTGCGCGCCGCGGCCAGGCCGGTCGCCGCCGGCCGGCGCGGGTCGCTGCGATGGATGGCGACGGCGGCGAGCCTGCTGGTCGCGGCCAGCCTGGGCTGGATGGGCGGCATGCTGACAACCCAGCAGGGGCGCGAAGCGGACGAACTGGTGTCCGGCTATCTGCGCGTCGCCTCGAGCGAGCATCCGGTCGACGTGGTTTCGTCTGACCGACATACCGTGAAGCCGTGGTTCGCCGGCCGCATCGACTATGCGCCGCCGGTGTACGATCTCACGACTTCGGGCTTTCCCTTGCTGGGGGGCCGGGTCGACATCCATGACAGCCGCAAGGTCGCGGTGCTGGTCTATGGCCACAACCAGCACAAGGTGGCGCTGACGCTCTGGCCCGCCGCAGAAGGAAACGGCACGCCGGTTGAGATGTCACGGCGCAATGGCTTCGTGCTGGCGCAATGGCGGCACGGCGGGTTCGAGATGCGCGCGGCGTCGGATGTTCAGCCGACGGACATGGAAGCTTTTGCCAAGGCGATCGACGATGCGATCGACAACGATCGTTAGCCGAGCGGATCCTTTCCGCTCGGCCGATCGCGGATCTCAGACCAGCCGGTCGAGTTCCTTGACGATGGCGTCGCCCATCTCCTGGGTGCCGACCTTCTTGACGCCCTCGGACTTGCCGACCAGCAGGTCGGCGGTGCGGTAGCCCGCCGCCAGGACGTTCTCGACGGCCGTCTCCACGAGATCGGCTTCTTTGCCGAGATCGAAGGAGTAGCGGAGCATCATTGCGTAGGAGAGCGTCTCGGCCAGCGGATTGGCCAGCCCCTTGCCGGCGATGTCCGGCGCGCTGCCATGGATCGGCTCGTACAGCGCCTTGCGCCGCCCCGTCGCGTCGGGCGCGCCGAGCGAGGCCGATGGCAGCAGGCCGAGCGAGCCGGTCAGCATCGAGGCCTCGTCCGACAGGATGTCGCCGAACAGGTTGTCGGTCACGATGACGTCGAACTGGCCAGGCGCGCGCAGGAGCTGCATGGCGAGCGCATCGGCGTACATGTGATCGAGCTTCACGTCGGAGTACTTCTCCTTGTGCAGCTTGGTCGCCTCCTCGCGCCACAGCACGCCGGTATGCATGACGTTCGCTTTCTCCGACGAGGTCACCTTGTTGCGGCGCTTGCGCGCCAGCTCGAAGGCGACGGCGCAGACGCGCTGGATTTCCGGTGCGGTGTAGCGCTGTGTGTCGAAGGCCTCGACCTCCCCCTTGGCGTTGACATGCCGGCCGCGTGGTTCGCCGAAGTACACGCCGCTGGTCAGCTCGCGGATGATCATGATGTCGAGACCCTTGACGATCTCGGGCTTGAGCGAGCTGGCATCGACCAGGGCGTCGAACACCTTGGCCGGGCGCAGGTTGGCGAAGAGATCCATCTCCTTGCGCAGCCGCAGCAGGCCACGCTCGGGCTTCTTGGTGAAGTCCGCGGTATCCCACTTCGGGCCGCCGACCGAGCCGAACAGCACGGCGTCGGCCTCGAGGGCGATCTTCATCGTATCGTCGGTGATCGGCGTGTCGTGCTTGTCGAGGGCGGCGCCGCCCACCAGGTCTTCCTTGATGTCGAAGCCGACCGCGCGCTTCTTACCCATCCAGGCAATGATCTTGCGCACTTCGTTCATGACTTCGGGGCCGATGCCGTCACCGGGCAGCACCAGGAGATTGCGGTTTGACGCCATTGTCTTCTTCCTCGCCTAAGTTCGATTTCAGCTGATCAGGTCCGTCGTATCCCGGGAAGCGTGCGCAGCACGCTTCTCAAAGGGTCGGAACGAGCACCTGGTCCGTGGTCCATCCGCCGGGAGGCGCTTCGGGCCTCCTCAGGATGAGGTAGGTCGGCTTACTCCGCGGCGTACAGCCAGGGCTGCGATTCCTTCTGGCGCGCCTCGAAGTCGTCGATCTCCGGCTTCTTCTCCATCGTCAGGCCGATGTCGTCGAGGCCGTTCAGCAGGCAGTGCTTGCGGAAGGGATCGATGTCGAAATGGACGGTGCCGCCGTCCGGGCCCTTGATCTCCTGCTTCTCGAGATCGACCTCGATGACGGCGTTCGAGCCGCGGCTCGCATCGTCCATCAGCTTGTCGATGATCTCCTTCGGCACCTTGATCGGCAGGATGCCGTTCTTGAAGCAGTTGTTGTAGAAGATGTCGGCGAAGCTCTCGGAGATCACGCAGCGGATGCCGAAATCGAGCAGTGCCCACGGCGCGTGCTCGCGGCTCGAGCCGCAGCCGAAGTTGGGGCCGGCGACGATGATCTTGGCGTTCTGATAGGCCGGCTGGTCGAGGACGAAGTCCTTCTTCTGGCCGTCCGCCGTCCAGCGCAGCTCATTGAAGAGTCCGTCCTTCAGGCCGGTGCGCTTGATGGTCTTCAGGAAATTCTTCGGGATGATCATGTCGGTGTCGATATTGACCATCGGCATCGGCGCGGCGACGCCGCGCAGCGTCGTGAACTTTTCCATCGGCTTCCCTCGCGAAACGCCGAAATAAACGGGCTTTCGGCGGCCGGGTCAAGCCGCTCGCCGGCCTGCCGCGGGCCGGCCGGCCGCGCCTACCGGACCTTGATCACAAGAGTTCGGGCCATCATGTCGTGCAGCCCCCGCTTCTTGTCGGTGAAGGCCACCATGATGAAGCCGATGCATAGCAGGATGGCCGAGATGAATTTCGCTGCGTAACGTCCCGTGGCGTTGGCGAAGGAGAGCCGCTGGCCCTGGTCGGTCACGACCCGCAGCCCGACCGCCATCTTGCCCAGGGTCGCCCCGCGCTCCGAACTCTCCATCAGGGCGAAGTAGAGCCAGCCGATGATCAGGGAGATGAGGTTGGGTAGAGAGGCGAAGGAAGGATGGTGGTCGGGGCGGATGTTCTCCATCCCACCCATCGCGAAGAAGATGACGCTGCCCGCAACGCCCAGGATGACGGCGTCGATGATGTAGGCGACGACGCGGATCCAGAACCCGCCATAGCCGGCGCTGCCCGGGCTTGGGGGCTGGGCGTCCCAGACGGGGGCCGGCGGCGGAACGGCGGAGCCGGAATTGGGCACGGATGGCATTCGATCTCCCCCTGAGAATCGACCCCAAAGAAAACGGGCGGTGCATTGCTGCACCGCCCGTGACTGTATCACCGTCCGTTCAGGAGCGGCTATTGGAAGTCGCGCACATCCGCGAGCGTGCCCCTGATGGCGGCGGCCGCTGCCATGGCCGGGCTCAGCAGATGCGTGCGTCCGCCGCGGCCCTGACGGCCCTCGAAGTTACGGTTCGATGTCGAGGCGCAGCGCTGGCCGGGTTCGAGCCGGTCGGCGTTCATGGCCAAGCACATCGAGCAGCCCTGGATGCGCCACTCGAAGCCTGCTTCGAGGAAGATCTTGTCCAGGCCTTCCTTCTCCGCCTCGGCCTTCACCAGGCCGGAGCCCGGCACGACCATCGCCGACACGGTCGACGCCACCTTGTGGCCCTTCACGATCTCGGCCGCCGCGCGCAGATCCTCGATACGGCCGTTGGTGCACGAGCCGATGAAGACGCGATCGATCGGCACGTCGACGAGCTTGGTGCCCGGCGTCAGGCCCATGTAGGCGAGCGAGCGGGTCCAGGCCTCGCGGCGGGCCTCGTCCGGGGCGTTGGCCGGATCGGGAACGACGTCCGTGATCGGCAGCGCGTCCTGCGGGCTGGTGCCCCAGGTCACCATCGGCGGGATATCCGAGCCGTTCAGTTCGATATGGGTGTCGAAATGGGCGCCCTTGTCGCTCGGCAGACGCCGCCACTGGCCCAGCGCCAGGTCCCAGGCCCCGCCCTTCGGCGCGTTGGGCCGTCCGAACAGGTACTGGAAGGTGGTCTCGTCCGGCGCGATCAGGCCGGCGCGGGCGCCCGCCTCGATCGACATGTTGCAGACCGTCATCCGGCCTTCCATCGTCATGTCACGGATGACGCGACCGGCATATTCGATCACGTAGCCGGTGCCGCCCGCGGTGCCGAGCTTGGCGATGATGGCCAGGATCACGTCCTTGGGCGTGACGCCCAGCGGCAGGTTGCCCTCGACCGCCACGCGCATGTTCTTGGCCGGCTTCTGGATCAGCGTCTGGGTGGCGAGCACGTGCTCGACCTCCGAGGTGCCGATGCCGAACGCCAGCGCGCCGAACGCGCCATGGGTCGAGGTGTGGCTGTCGCCGCAGACGATCGTCGTGCCGGGCAGGGTGAAGCCCTGTTCCGGTCCGGTCACGTGGACGATGCCGCGCCGCGGGTCCTGCAGGCCGAAGTAGGGAACGCCGAACTCGGCGACGTTCTTCTCCAGCGTCTCGACCTGGATGCGCGATTCCTCGTCGGGAATGCCCTGGCTGAGGTCGGTCGTCGGCGTGTTGTGGTCGGCGAGCGCGATCGTGGCCTCGGGCCGGCGCACCGGACGGTGCGCCATGCGCAGGCCCTCGAAGGCCTGCGGGCTGGTCACCTCGTGCACGAGGTGGCGGTCGATGTAGATCACGCAGGTGCCGTCGTCCTGACGATGGACGACGTGGCTGTCCCAGATCTTCTCGAACAGGGTCCGCGGCGGCGGCGGGGGAGGTGGCGGCACGGCCGCCTTCTTGCGGGTCGCCATGGCGCGCCTACTTCTTGCCGCCGCCCTTCGCGGCGCGGACGGTCTTCTCGGCCTTCGGCTTTTCCTTCTTGAGCTTCTCGCGCCGCGGCCGCTTCGCCTCTTCCTCCGTCTGGAGCGCGATCAGTTCGCGCTGGGCCTCGACGTCCTCGGCGATGCGGCTCGCCTTGCCGCGCAGCTCGCGCAGGTAATAGAGCTTGGCGCGACGGACGATACCCTTGCGGACGACCTCGATCTCCCAGACGTTCGGGCTGTAGAGCGGGAACACGCGCTCGACGCCCTCGCCGAAGCTGATCTTGCGCACGGTGAACGAGGAGTTCACGCCGTCGTTCTTGCGCGCGATGCACAGGCCTTCGTAGACCTGAATGCGCTCGCGGTTACCTTCCTGCACCTTCACGTGCACCTTGAGCGTGTCGCCCGGCTCGAAGCGCGGCACCGGCCGCTCGGCCAGCACCTTGTCCATCGTGGCCTGCGCCAGCGTATCGAGAATGTTCATCGCATCCATCCTTTCGTCACTTCTCTTCGTTCCTCGTCGCGTTCCGTCGGCGGGCCCATAAATCCGGCCGCCGCCGCCGCGTGATCTCTTCCCGCTGCCTCATCCGCCATTCCGCGACCTTGCCGTGGTGCCCCGAGACCAGAACCTCCGGCACGCGCCGTTCGGTTCCGTCGGGGCCCGACCAGATCGCCGGCCGGGTGTAGTGCGGGTACTCAAGCAAACCGTCCTCGAAACTCTCCTCGCTCGCCGACGCCGGCTCGCCCATCACCCCGGGCAGCAACCGCACGCAGCAATCCATCACCGTCATGGCCGCGATCTCCCCGCCCGAAAGCACGAAATCGCCGACCGAGATCTCCTCCAACGCATGGGCCTCGATGACGCGCTCGTCCACGCCCTCGAACCGTCCGCACACCAGCAGCACGCCCGGCCTCGCCGCCAGCTCCCGCCCGCGCGCCTGACTGAACGGCGCACCGCGCGGCGAGAGCAGGATCTTCGGCACCCCGGGTTCGGCCACCGCCTCGATCGCCGCCGACAGCACGTCGGGCTTCATCACCATGCCGGCGCCGCCGCCGAAGGGCGCATCGTCCACCGTGCCATGGCGATCCTTGGCGAACCGCCGGATGTCCACTGCCGCCAGCGACCACACGCCTTCCTTCAATGCCTTGCCGGCCAGGCTGTGGCCCAGCGGGCCCGGAAACATCTCCGGGAAGAGCGTCAGCGCCGTCGCGCGCCACACGTTGCTTCATGCCTCCTTCGTTTCGCCGCCGGGCAACAGGCCCGCCGGCGGACTGACCACAACCTTGCCGCCCTCGACGTCGATCTCGGGCACCGCCTCGTCGGTGAAGGGCAGTATCAGCCCCGCCGACACCTCCATCACCGGCCCGGCGCCGAAATCGTGGAAGGCGACCACCTTGCCCCAATCCCGACCGTCCCGGCCGACCGCGGCGAGACCGATCAGGTCTGCCTCGTACCACTCCCGATCGCCCGCCTCCGGCAGCGCGCTGCGCTCCACATAGAGCCGCAATCCGCGCAATGCCTCGGCCGCCGTGCGATCGGCTACGCCCTCGATCCGGGCCAACACCGCGCCGCGTGCGGCGCTCAGTGCCTGGACCCGGTACTCCTTCTTCCCCGATTCGTCCGACAGCGGGCCGTACGTGCCGACCGCCATCGGGTCCTCGGTGAAGCTCTTGATGCGCACCAGGCCTCGCACACCATGCGGCGCCGCGACGACGCCGAGCAGGACGCGACCCTTACTCATCAAGAACCACGCTCATCAGGAAGCCGCGGCTTCCTTCTCGCCCTCACCGGCCGCAGCGGCGGCCGCCTTCAGGCGCTCCTGTGCCTTGGCGCGGGGCTGGCTCTTCTTGGTCTGCTCGCGGCGCTCGCGCGGCTTCATCAGCTCGGCCTGCGCCAGGAACTTCGCGACGCGGTCCGACGGCTGGGCGCCGACCTTCAGCCAGTGCGCGACGCGCTCCTTGTCGAGCGTGAGGCGCTGAGCGTGCTCGCGCGGCAGCAGCGGGTTGTACGTGCCGAGCTTCTCGATGAAGCGGCCGTCGCGCGGGCTGCGCGAGTCGGCCACGACGATGTGGAAGAACGGACGCTTCTTGGCGCCGTGGCGGGTCATGCGGATCGCTAGCATTCTCTCTCCTTCAATCTCGTCAGATACGTCGTGAATTCACCAAACTTCAGCGCGGGAAACCGGGCGGCGGCGCCATGCCGCCGAGGCTGCGCATGAACCCCTTGTCCCCGAGCTTGTTGACGCGCTTCATCATCTTCACCATGTCGGCGTGCTGCTTCAGGAGCTTGTTGACGTCCTGAACCTGCACGCCCGAGCCCTTGGCGATGCGCTTCTTGCGCGAGGCATGGATCAGATCGGGGTTGCGCCGTTCCTTGGGCGTCATCGCGAGGATGATCGCCTCCTGGCGCTTGAGCTGCTTCTCGTCGATCTTGGCCTTGGACATCGCGGCCTTGGCCTGCATGGCGCCCGGCAGCATGCCCATCAGGCCCTGCAGGCCGCCCATCTTGCGCAGCTGGCGCAGCTGGCCGAGCAGGTCGTCCATGTCGAACTGGCCCTTGCGGACCTTGGCGGCGAGCTTCTCGGCCTCTTCCTTGTCGATCGTCTCGGCGGCGCGTTCCACCAGCGAGACGATGTCGCCCATGCCGAGGATGCGGCTGGCGATGCGGTCGGGATGGAACGGCTCGAGCTGGTCGAATTTTTCGCCGACGCCGATCAGCTTCACCGGGCGGCCGGTGACGGCGCGCATGGACAGCGCGGCGCCGCCGCGGCTGTCGCCGTCGACGCGGGTCAGCACGATGCCGGTGACGGCGAGGCGGTCGTTGAAGGCCTTGGCGACATTGACCGCGTCCTGGCCGGTCATGGCGTCGGCGACGAGCAGCGTCTCCTTCGGCTTGGCGAGGTCGGAGATCTCCTTGACCTCCGTCATCAGCTCTTCGTCGATCGAGAGCCGGCCGGCGGTGTCGAGGATGAGGACGTCGTAACCCTCGCGCCGCGCCGTCTCCAGCGCCCGCCTGGTGATGGCCAGCGGCATCTCGAGTGGCACGATCGGCAGCGTCGGCACGCCGGTCTGCTCGCCCAGCACCGCAAGCTGCTGCTGCGCGGCCGGGCGGCGCGTGTCGAGCGAGGCCATCAGGACGCGGCGCTTGGTCGAGAAGGTGCCGCCGAACATCTCCGCCGCCATGCCCTGCGGGCCCTGGCTCAGGCGGTAGGCGATCTTGGCGCTGGAGGTGGTCTTGCCCGAGCCCTGCAGGCCGACCATCAGGATCACGACCGGCGGGATGGCGTTGAGGTCGAGGTCGGCGACCGTGCCGCCCAGCATTTCGACCAGGTGGTCGTTGACGATCTTGACGACCATCTGGCCGGGAGTGACCGACCGGATGACGTCGGCGCCGATGGCCTTCGGCCGCACCGACTCGATGAACTGACGCACGACCGGCAGGGCGACGTCGGCCTCGAGCAGGGCCGTGCGCACTTCGCGCAGCGCCGTATCGACGTCGGCCTCGGAGAGCGACCCGCGCCCCCTCAGCTTGTCGAATACGTCGCCCAGACGTTTGCTCAGACCCTCGAACATCGCACTCCCGTCAGCCCAAACAGGTATCGCGCCGATGCGCGAACCCTCGCGGATCGACGGAGCTCCCCGAAGGGGGAACCTTAGAAATCGGCACGACCGATTGAACGGGCGGGGTATAAGGCCAGACGGGCACGGAGTCAAAGACTTGGCGTTTGGCGGTAACTCGTTGAATCAAAAAGAATATCACCCTGTCCCGGGGTGGGCGTTGTTCCTCTTCGTAGCCGCTTTGGCGGCTTTCGGGCTGATCCTGCGCCTGCTCCTGGGGCCGGAACTCCTGGAGATGGGCCCGCTGGCCCTCATGGGCGTGGTCTACGCGATCCTGCTTTGTTCCGTCCTTGTTGCCGTCGTGCCCCTGGGACGCCGGGCCCTGCCGGCGATGGGCATCTGCGGAGCCGGATGGAAGCCCATCGTGCTCGGCAGCGTGGGTACGCTCGTCCTGTCCGTCGCCGTGAGCCGGATCGGGCCCGAGGTGAAGGGCATGCAGGCGGTGGAGGAGCTGGTGCGCCAGCCCGACGCGCTGGTGCCGAGCCTCCTGCTGCTGGGCGGGTTGGCCCCGATCGTCGAGGAACTCGTCTTCCGCGGCCTGCTCTACGGCTGGATCGCCGGCCGCTGGGGCACGCGATGGGCCTGGCTCGTCAGCTCGATCGCCTTCGCCGTCGCTCACTACGAGCCGGCCCACATCATGCTGGTCCTGCCGCTCGGCCTCCTGTTCGGCTATCTGCGGCGGCGGACCGATTCGCTGCTGCCGTCGACGGTGGCCCACATCTTCAACAACAGCTTCGCCGTCGCCGCCGCCGCCTATCTCGACATGTGAGGGATCAGGTCGCGAGCTTGCGATCGACGAAGTCGAGCCGGTCCTGCCCCCAGAAGATCTCGCCATCGATGACGTATGACGGCGCGCCGAACACGCCGTGGTCGATGGCGTGCTTGGTGTAGGTCTCGCGTTTCGCGGCCATCTCGGGCGCCTCGCCGGCTTTCATCACCGCCTCGGCGTCGAGTCCGCAGCCGGCGATGATCGCCTTCAGGGTCGCCGGATCGCCGGTGTCCTTCTCCTCGGCCCACAGGGCGGCGAGCACGGCATGGGCAAGCGCGATGGCGTCCCCCATGCGACCCTGCTCGCGCAGGGCGATGACGCAGCGGGCGGCGGGGCCCTCGTTGGCGGGGAAGAATTTCGGTTCGAGCGTGAGCTTGACGCCGAGATGGGCGCGCCAGCGCTTGAGCTCCATCATGCGGTAGGCCTGCCGCTGCGGTGCGCGCTTGGGCAGGGGCAGGCCGCCTGAAACGGCGAAGACCGAGCCGAAATCGACCGGCCAGATCGTGACGTCGGCCTTGTGCTTCTGGGCGATCGCCTCGAACCGCCGGGAGCCGAGATAGGCCCATGGCGAGTTGAGCGAAACGTAGTAGTCGACGTGCTTGGGCATGATGTCCTCCGAGGGCCCGGACTGTGGCCGAAAGACAGGCGACAGCAAAGGGGTCCTGCGCCATTCTGCCTTCGTGACGGAACGGACGATCGCGATCACCGGCGGCGATGCCGGCTATTTCGAGCTGATGCGCGACTGCATCGGCTCCCTGCAGGCCACGGAGGAGGGGCGCGCGCTTGCGCTCGGCATCCTCGATTGCGGTCTCACCGAGGAGCAGCGGCAATGGTGCCGCGAGCGCGGCGCCGTGCTCGTCGTGCCTGCGTGGGATTTCGACTTTCCGGGCCGCGACGAACTCAGGGACGGCTACAAGGCGCTGACGGCGCGGCCGTTCCTGCCGCGCTATTTCCCGGGCTTCGATCTCTATCTCTGGATCGACGGCGACTGCTGGGTACAGCAGGGCGACGCGCTGGCGCTGTTCCAGCAGGCGGCACGGACCGGCAGGCTGGCCGTGGCGCCGGAGATCCATCGCTCGATGCGCCACTACCAGCACGCCTGGACGGAATTCTCGACCATCAATGGCGCCGCGTTCGAATCCTGCTTCGATCGCGACACAGCCGAGCGGCTGGTGCGCTATCCGCTGATCAATGCCGGCGTCTTCGCGCTCGCCGCCGATGCTCCCCATTGGCAGGGATGGGCGGACCTGCTGGGCGAGGCGCTGCAGCGCTCGCCCGACATGACGGATCAGATCGCGCTCAACGTGCTGGTCTACGACAAGGGGTTCGCGCACGAACCCCTGCCCAGCCGCTGCAACTGGCCGGTGCACCACGCGACGCCGGCATGGGACGCCGCGCGGTCCCTCTTCGTCGAGCCCGCCATGCCCTACGACCCGCTCGGCATCCTGCATCTCACCATCTACACCAAGCGGCTTGCGGCGCTCGACGTGCGCGAGCTGGGCGGTCCGCATGCCGGCGAGGTCCGGGGGCGCTCGTTGCGCTGGCCCGGCCGAACGGCCATATAGCGCCGCATGACAGGCACCGCGGCGGGGGCATCCTTCATCAAGATGCACGGGCTGGGCAACGACTTCGTCGTGCTCGATGCCCGCCGGGACGCGCTTGCGCTCACGCCGGCACGCCGGCGCGCCATTGCCGATCGCCGGCTGGGCGTGGGCTGCGATCAGCTCATCGTGCTGGAGCCGCCGACCGACCGTGACGCCGACGTCTTCATGCGCATCTACAATCCCGACGGCAGCGAAGCCGGCGCGTGCGGCAACGCCACGCGCTGCGTCGCCTCGATCGTCATGGACGAGCGCGGAACCGACCAGATCACGGTCCAGACGATTTCCGGCCTGCTCGAATCCCAGAAGGCCGGCGTGGGCGCCAACGGCCTGCCGGTAATCTCGGTCGACATGGGGCCGGCGCGGCTGGACTGGCGCGACATCCCGGTACGGGTGGCCTGCGACACCAACCACATGCCGGTCGGGCTCGGCCCGCTGCAGGATCCCGTGGGCACGAACATGGGCAATCCGCACGCGACCTTCTTCGTGGACAATCTGGCCGCGATCCCGCTTGCCGAGCTGGGGCCGAAGCTCGAGCACGATCCCTTCTTTCCGGAACGCGCCAATATCGGCGTCGCCCAGCGTGTGGGCGAGGGCAAGCTGCGCCTGCGCGTGTGGGAGCGCGGCGCCGGCCTCACGCTCGCCTGCGGGTCGGGGGCCTGCGCGGCGGTGGTGGCCGCCAGCCGGCGCGGCCTCGTCGATCGCAAGGCCGAGGTCATCCTCGAACACGGCACGCTCGTCATCGAATGGCTGCGCGACGACCATGTGCTGATGACCGGCGGCATCGCCATCGCCTTCAGGGGCGAGCTCGATGCATCCCTCCTGGCGTAAAGGTGTGAAGTGAGCGAGACCGGCGAAACCGAGAAGAAGGGCGGCTGGCTGTCGCGGCTGCGCGCCGGACTTGCCAAGTCGACCAAGCGCGTCACCGAAAGCATCACCGGCCTCTTCACCAAGAAGAAGCTCGACCAGGAGACGCTGAACGAGCTCGAGGACGCGCTGATCCAGGCCGATCTCGGCGTCGCGGTCGCGTCGCGGCTGGTCGCGAAGCTCGGCAAGGAACGGTTCGGCAAGGAGGTCACGGATGAGGAGGTCCGGGCGGCCTTTGCCGACGACATCGCCGAGATCCTGCAGCCCGTCGCCGTGCCGCTCGCCGTCGATGCGGCGCGCAGGCCGCACGTGGTGCTGGTCGTGGGCGTGAACGGCTCGGGCAAGACCACGACGATCGCCAAGATGGCGCACCTGTTCAAGGGCGAGGGCCGCAAGGTCATGCTGGCGGCCGGCGATACGTTCCGTGCCGCGGCGGTCGAGCAGCTCAAGGTGTGGGGCGACCGTGCCGGCGTGCCCGTGATCTCCAAGCCCACCGGCGCCGATGCGGCGGGGCTCGCCTACGAGGCGCTGGAGAAGGCGCGTGCCGAGGGAAGCGACGTGCTGCTGATCGACACCGCCGGACGCCTGCACAACAAGGCCAACCTGATGGAAGAACTCGCCAAGATCGTGCGCGTCATCCGCAAGCTCGATCCCTCGGCGCCGCATTCCTGCCTGCTGGTGCTGGACGCGACGACGGGCCAGAACGCGCACGCGCAGGTCGAGACCTTCAAGACCATGTCGCCGGTCGATGCGCTGGTGGTGACCAAGCTCGACGGCAGCGCCAAGGGCGGCGTGCTGGTGGCGCTGGCCGAGAAGTTCAAGCTGCCGGTCGTGGCGATCGGCGTGGGTGAGGGCATCGACGACCTGCGTCCCTTCGAGGCGCGGGCGTTCGCGCGCGGACTGATGGGGCTGCCGGCATGAGCGAGGATACACGCGGCAAGCCGAAGGAGGGCCATCGCCTCTATGCGACCCTGCTCGAACTGGGGCCGCTGGCGCTGTTCTTCTTCGCCAACGCGCGCTGGGGCATTTACGACGGCATCAGCGTCTTCATCGCCGCCTCGGCCATCGCGCTTCCCTGCTATCGCTGGCTCGAGGGCCGCTGGCCGCTCGTGCCGATGGTCAGCGCCTTCTTCGTCGTGGTGTTCGGTGGCCTGTCGCTGTGGCTGCACGACGATCTCTTCATCAAGCTGAAGCCGACCATCCTGAACTGCCTGTTCGGCCTCATCCTGTTCGGCGGGCTGCTGATCCTGCGCCGGCCGCTGCTCAAGCCGATCTTCGGCGCCGCCTTCCGGCTCACGGACGAGGGCTGGCGCAAACTCACGATCCGCTGGGCCTTGTTCTTCTTCGTGCTGGCGGCGGTGAATGAGGTGTTCCGGAACGGCTTCTCGAACGAGACCTGGATCGCGAGCAAGATGTTCGTGAGCTTCCCGCTCACGCTGATCTTCGCCTTCCTGCAGATCCCGCTGCTCAAGCGCTACTGGGACGGCGACGGCAACCCGTTCGCCTGATCCGTCAGACGCCCGCCGGCTTGCGCGGCGGCCACATGCGGGCGAGGTCGCCGGTCGGATTCGAATAGGTCGCGAACTCGCTCTTGCCGCGTGACTCGTGGAAGTGCGCCAGCGCCCAGACGACGGTCGGGAAGGCAAGCTGGTCCCAGGGAATATCGTCCCAGTCGAACAGGGCGACTTCCTCGCTCTCCTCGCCTGCGGCCACGTCGGGGCTCACGAGGCGGGCGCGATACATGATCTGGACCTGGCCGATGCGGGCCACGCTGTACATCGCCAGCAGCCGCTCGATCTCGATCGTGGCGCAGGCCTCTTCCCGGGCCTCGCGCATCGCCGCCTGCTCGGTGGTCTCGCCGAGCTCCATGTAGCCGGCGGGCAGGGTCCAGAAGCCCTTGCGCGGCTCGATGGCGCGCCGGGCCAGCAGGATCTTGTCCCCCCAGGTGCAGACGGCGCCGGCGACGATCTTGGGATTCTGGTAGTGGATGAACTCGCAGCGCGCGCAGACCAGCCGCTCCCGATTGTCGCCGTCGGGAACGCGCTTCTCGAAATGCTCCGGCGGATCCCAGGGAAGCCGCGGGCGATCGGGGGAGGCGGAGGGAACGTCGGGAGGCGTGCTCATCGCCTCCGAGTCCTACGCCGCCCGGATCAGGGCCGCAACGCCCGGCAGGGTCTTGCCTTCCATCCATTCGAGGAAGGCGCCGCCTGCGGTCGAGACGTAGGAGAACTTCTCCTCGACGCCCGCCGCCGCGAGTGCCGCCACCGTGTCGCCGCCGCCGGCCACCGAGAGCAGCTTCTTGGCGGTCGTCAGCTCGGCCACGGTCTTCGCCAGCGCCATGGTGCCGGTGTCGAAGGGCTTGATCTCGAAGGCGCCGAGCGGGCCGTTCCAGACCAGCGTGGCGCACTCGCCGACTTCCTTCTCGTAGAGGGCGATCGACTTCGGGCCGACATCGAGGATCATCTGGTCGTCGGGGCAGGCCGTGGCATCGACCACCGTGCTGGCCGCGCCGGCCTTGAACTCGCCGGCCACGACGACGTCGACCGGCAGCAGGACGGTGCAGTTCGCGGCCTTGGCCTTGGCGAGGATCTCGATCGCGGTCTTGGCCAGGTCCTTCTCCGCCAGCGACTTGCCGACCGGGATGCCCTGCGCCTGCAGGAAGGTGTTGGCCATGCCGCCGCCGATGATCAGCTTGTCGACCTTGCCGACGAGGTTGCCCAGCAGGTCGAGCTTGGTGGAGACCTTGGCGCCGCCGACCACGGCGCAGACGGGCCGCTTGGGATTGCCCAGCGCCTTGTGCAGCGCCTCGAGTTCGGCCTGCATCAGCCGCCCGGCCATCGCGGGGAGGCGATGGGCCACGCCCTCGGTCGAGGCATGCGCGCGATGGGCGGCGGAGAAGGCGTCGTTGACGTAGAGGTCGCCCAGCGCCGAGAGCTTGTCGACGAAGGCGGGATCGTTCTTCTCCTCCTCCTTGTGGAAGCGCAGGTTCTCGAGCAGCAGCACCTCGCCGGGCTTGAGCGCCCGCACCGCCGCCTCGGCGAGCGGCCCGATGCAGTCGTCGGCGAAGGCGACGGGCCTGCCGAGCGCCTGGCTGAGCGGCTCGACCAGGGGCTTGAGCGACATCTCCGGCACGCGCTTGCCGTCGGGCCGCCCGAAGTGGCTGAGCACGATCACCTTGGCGCCCTTGGAAGCAAGCTCCGTCAGGGTCGGCGCCGCGCGCTCGATGCGGGTCGCATCCGTCACCTTGCCGTTCTTCATCGGCACGTTGAGGTCGACGCGCACCAGCACGCGCTTGCCCTCGACCTTCTCGGAGTCGATCGTCTTGAAATCGCTCATGCCCTTGCTCTCTGCGGGAAATCTCTGTTGCCGCTGCCTAGCGCTTCCGGATGACAAACACCAGCACCTCACCTTCGCGAGTCGCCGAGACCAGTTCGTTGCCGGTCTGCTTGCAATAGGCGGGGAAATCCTGCTCGGCGGCGGGATCGGTGGCGCGCACGGTCAGCAGCCCGCCCGCCGGCAGCTCGCGCAGCTTGCGGTTGGCGCGCAGCACCGGCAGGGGACAGAGCAGTCCCGTGGCATCGTATTCGAGCGTATCCGTCACTGCGGCCGATAGTACTTCATCGCCTCCGGAACCCAAGCGCGCAGATCCTTGATACGCTGCTCGTCGGAAGGGTGAGTCCTCGCCCAGATCGGCGGACTGGGGCCTTTGTCGATGAGGAGCATGCGTTCCCACACGGTGACCGCCTCGTTGGGATCGTATCCGGCGAGCGCCATCAGGATGAGGCCGATATGGTCGGCTTCAGATTCCCGCTCGCGCGACATTGGGAGGAGAATGCCCAGCGTGGCGCCGGCGCCAAGCGCCGCGACCGCCGATGGCGCCACTGAGGAAGTGCTTCTGTTCACGGCGAGGGCGACGCCGGCGACGGCGATTGCGATGCTGGCTGCTCTCGCATCGCTCATGCGCTCGGCGCCATGGCGCGCGAGGGCATGCGCCACCTCATGACCGATCACCGCCGCCATGCCGGCGTCGTTCTGTGTGATGGGCAGCAACCCGGTATAGACAAAGATCTTGCCGCCGGGCAGGCAGCCAGCGTTCGGGATGCGCTTGTCGATGACCTCGAATTCCCAGCGATAGTGCGGCGCCTTCCAGAGATTGGGGGGAGGCGACTCGGCCGCGGCTGCAATCCGCCGGCTGACCCTTTCAACGAGTTCGTTCGCCATGGTGTCGTGCGATGGCGGCTCCGTCGCACGAATCTGCTGGAAGGCGAGTAACCCCGCCTCGCGTTCCTCGTTCTCGCTCACCAGCATCAATTGCGACCGGCCGGTCACGGGCGCCGACTGGCACGCCGCGAGCACAAAGGCCGACAGGATCAAAGCAATTATCGAGCGCAAAGCACATCCCCTGCAGCAACTTTAAGGGGTATGCCTGTCCGAGTCGAGAGCGGGTGCGCTTGACCGTCGCGGCAAATGTATCGTTGAAGGTCACACGTCAGCGCCAACACCAGCAGGATCTTTCTTGGACGCCAGCCAACACACCGCCGTCGGCGATGAACGCTTCGCGCGAGGACGGCTCGACGAGGCGATGGCCGCCTATCGGCAGGCGCTGGCTGCGTCGCCGGGCTTCGCGGCCGCGCGCGTGGGACTCGATGCGATTCTCGAACGGGCACGCACGCCGCAGCCGAATGCGCCGCTCGTTGCGCTCCTGCTCGAAGGCTATGCCGATGAAGGCGCCAACTGGGACGCACTGGGCTGGGGCGCCGCACATCAGCTCGTCGTCGGCTGGCCGAAGGCCGCCACGCCCGAGGCGATGGCAGGCAATCCGCTGCTCCTTCAGTTCCTGAGGAAGTCGCTCAACCGCGATGCGACGCTCGAACGCCACCTCCTCGCGTTGCGCGCGGCGACGGCGAAGGCGCTGCAGCCGCCCGATCCGCCGCCCGCCGTCGCAGCCCTTGCCGGGGCGATCGCCGAGCAGGCATGGCTGAACGAATATATCTGGCCCGACGATCCCGCCGTGCCGGACGGCGTCGCCGGCGCCATGTTCCGCTCGCAGCCCGAGCCGCGGCCGGAGGCCGTCGAGGAGCGGCGGCTCGCCGCCGGGCTGCCCGAGCTGGCGCCCATCACCGATGCCGTCTCGCAGTCGGTGGCGGCGATGTACGAGGCCAATCCCTATCCGCGCTGGACCCATCTGCCGCGCAAGCCGACGCTCGATATCAGGGCGCGGCTGCTGCGCGACTTCCCGCATGCGCGTGCCGTCGATTTCGCCGCGCCGCTTGCCGTGCTGATGCCGGGCGCGGGCACCGGCCAGCATCCGCTGTCGGTCGCCTCGACCTACGAGACCGTCGAGGTCACCGCCGTCGATCTCTCCCGCGCGAGCTTGGCCTACGGCAAGCGCATGGCGGCGCGGTACGGCATCGGCAATATCACCTTCCTGCGCGGCGACATTCTCGACCTGCCGAAGCTCGGCCGCGTCTTCGACCATGTCGAATGCGTGGGCGTGCTGCACCATATGGCCGATCCGCGGGCGGGCCTGCTCTCGATCGCGTCGGTGATGCGGCCGGGCGCCTTCCTGCGTCTCGGACTCTACGGCGAAGGCGGCCGCAAGATCGTCGAGAAGGCGCGGCGCGACATCGCCGCCGCGCGCATCCCGGCGACCCTCGACGGCCTGCGCGATTTCCGCCGCCGCGTGATGGGCGGCGATCTCAAGCGCCTCTCAGGACTCGTCGAGTGGGAGGATTTCTGGAGCGCGAGCCTCCTGCGCGACCTCTGCTTCCACGTGCAGGAGCACCGTTTCACCATCCCGCGCCTGCGCGCCTTCCTGAAGGACAGCGGTCTCACCTTCCTGGGCTTCGAGTTCACGGCCGGCAGCGCCCATCGCGCCGTCGCCGACGCCGATCCGGTCGCGCTCTATCGCGCCCGCTTCCGCACCGAGCCGACGCTGTCCGATCTCGAGCGCTGGGAGCAGCTCGAGCGCGAGAAGCCGGCGCTGTTCGCGGGCTACGCCTTCGTCTGCCAGAAGGATTAGGAAGAGGGACTAGGACGCCAGGAAGCCGGGGCCGCCGCGGCGCTTCAGCTCTTCGCCGGCGTCGCGTCCCAGCCGTTCGGCATCGCCGGCCGCGCCGCGCCGCTCGGTCGCGATGACCTGCGAGCCGTCGGGCCGGGCGATCAGGCCGCGCAGGAACAGGCCGCCCTCCGCTTCCAGCACCGCATGTCCCGCGATCGGCGTGCGGCAGGAGCCGTCGAGCACGGCGAGCATCGCATGCTCGGCCGCCACGCAGGTCGCCGTGGCGGCATGATCGATCGCCGCCAGCCAGCCGCGCGTGCGCGCATCGTCGGCGCGGCATTCGATGCACACCGCGCCCTGGCCGACGGCCGGCAGCATCTCGTCCTCGCCGATCGGCACGCCGGCCTCGGCGAGGCCCAGGCGCTTGAGTCCGGCCAGCGCCAGCAGCGTCGCGTCGACCGCGCCGCTCGCGCGCTTGGCCAGCCGCGTGTCGACATTGCCGCGCAGCGTGACGATCTGCAGGTCGGGCCGGCGATGCAGCAGCTGGGCGCGCCGCCGCAGCGCCGACGTGCCGACGATCGCGCCCGGCCTGAGGTCGGCGATGCGCCGGATCTCGCCCGCGATCAGCACGTCGCGCACGTCCTCGCGCGGCAGGAAGGCCGAAATGGCGAGTCCCGCCGGCTGCGCGGTCGGCATGTCCTTCATGCTGTGCACGGCGGCGTCGATGCGGCCCGCCAGCATCGCCTCCTCGATCTCCTTCACGAACAGGCCCTTGCCGCCGGCCTCCGCCAGCGGACGGTCCTGGATCGCGTCGCCCGTGGTCCGGATGACCGTGATCTCGATCGCGCCGGGCGCGGCGAGGGCGGGGACGGCGCCCGCCAGCGCCTCGCGCACCAGGCCGGTCTGGGTCAGCGCGAGCTTGCTGCCGCGGGTGCCGAGTCGCAGGAGGGGAGCGGTCATGGCGCTGCTCTAGCGTAGCCGGACCGCCGACGCTAGAAGACACGCATGCGCGTGATGGGCATCGAAACCAGTTGCGACGAGACGGCGGTCGCCATCGTCGAGGCGCCGGCGGGTACCGCGCCGGTGGGGAAGATCCTCGCCAACGTGGTCTACAGCCAGCTGACCGAGCACCGCCGCTTCGGCGGCGTCGTGCCGGAGATTGCAGCCCGCGCGCATCTCGAGCGGCTCGACGGGCTGGTGTTGCAGGCGCTTGCCGAGGCGGGGCTGGACCTGGCCGACCTCGACGGCATCGCCGCGACGGGTGGCCCCGGCCTGATCGGCGGCGTCATGGTCGGCGTGATGACGGCCAAGGCGCTCGCCTTCGCGCACGACAAGCCGTTCCTGGCCGTGAACCATCTCGAAGGCCATGCGCTCTCGGTGCGGCTGACCGAGGCGGTCGCGTTCCCCTACCTGCTGCTGCTGGTCTCGGGCGGCCATTGCCAGCTGCTCACGGTGCGCGGTCCGGGTGATTTCACGCGCCTCGGCACCACCATCGACGATGCCGTGGGCGAGTGCTTCGACAAGACGGCGAAGCTGCTGGGCCTCGGCTTTCCGGGCGGTCCGGCGGTCGAGCGGGCGGCCCGGGAGGGCGATCCGAAGCGCTTCGCCTTGCCGCGGCCGATGTGGCGCAAGCCGGGCTGCGACTTCTCCTTCTCGGGCCTGAAGACGGCGGTGCGCCAGGCGGCGGAGAAGCTGCCGGCCGGCGACGCGCAGGCGGTCGCCGATCTCTGCGCTTCGTTCCAGCGCACCGTGGGCGACGTGCTCGCGGACCGCTGCGCCAATGCGCTGGCGCTCGAGCCGTCGCCGACGCTGGTGGTGGCGGGCGGCGTGGCGGCCAACACCTATCTGCGCGGCCGGCTGGAGGAGCTGGCTGCCGCGCACGGCGCCCGGCTGGTCGCGCCGCCGATCCGGCTCTGCACCGACAACGGCGCCATGATCGCCTGGGCCGGCCTCGAGCGGCTGCGGCTCGGCAGGATCGACACGCTCGATTTCCGGCCGCGGCCGCGCTGGCCGCTCGATCCGGTCGCGGCGTGACGGGCAGGGCATGACCGCCTTCGCGCATATCGGCGTCGTCGGCGGCGGCGCCTGGGGCACCGCTCTCGCCTGTCTCGCCCGCCGCGCCGAGCGGCGGGTCACGCTCTGGTCGCGCGATCCCGCGATCTCGCGCTCGATCGCCGAGGCGCGCGCCAATCCGGTCTATCTGCCCGGCATCGCGCTCGACGGCGGCATCGAGGCGGCGCCCGACGTCGCGGCCCTCGCGGCCTGCGATGTGGTGCTGCTGGTCTGCCCGGCGCAGGCGGTGCGCAGCGTTGCCGCCGGGCTCGGCGGTACGGCACCGATCGTGATCTGCGCCAAGGGCATCGAGGCCAGGACCGGGCTGCTGATGCCCGAGGTGCTGGCCGAGGTCCGGCCCGGCCGTGTCGTCGGCGTCCTGTCGGGCCCGAGCTTCGCCGAGGAGGTCGCGCGCGGGCTGCCGACGGCCATCAGCATCGCGACCGCCGATCCCGAGCTCGGGCGGCGCCTCGCCGCGACGCTGGCGGCGGGCGCCTTCCGTCCCTACTGGACGCACGACGTGCTGGGCGTGGCGCTGGGCGGTGCGGTGAAGAACGTGCTGGCGATCGCGGCCGGCATCGTCGAGGGGCGCGGCCTCGGCGCCAATGCCGCCGCTGCCCTGATCACGCGCGGCTTCGCGGAGATGGCGCGGCTCGGCCAGGCGATGGGGGCCGAGCTCGAAACGCTGGCCGGCCTGAGCGGGTTGGGCGATCTCGTCCTCACCTGCTACGGCCCGCTGTCGCGCAACCGCTCCCTGGGGGTGGCGCTCGGCAAGGGCATCTCGCTCGCGAAGCACATGGAGGGCCGTCGCCAGGTCATCGAGGGCGAGGCAACGGCACCCGCGGTGCTGGCGCGGGCGGCGCGGCTGAACACCGA
This sequence comes from Pseudomonadota bacterium, assembly GCA_018240685.1. Classification (GTDB taxonomy): domain Bacteria; phylum Pseudomonadota; class Alphaproteobacteria; order Reyranellales; family Reyranellaceae; genus Reyranella. The sequence goes on from JAFEFG010000066.1 coordinate 25,034, forward strand.
GATGCCGATCTGCACGGCCGTCGATGCTATCCTGCATCGCGGCGCCGATCTCGACGGGACGATCCGCGGTCTGCTGGCGCGGCCGCTGCGGCGCGAGGGGGAGTGAACATGGCTTACTGGCTCATCAAGTCCGAGCCTTCGGTCTATTCCTGGGACCAGTTCGTGAAGGAGAAGCGCACGTCGTGGACGGGCGTGCGCAACGCGCAGGCGGCGCTGAACCTCAAGGCGATGAAGCCCGGCGACCGCTGCTTCTTCTATCACTCCAACGAGGGCAAGGAGATCGTGGGCATCGCCGAGGTGGCGAAGGCCGCCTATCCCGACCCGACCGACACGGCCGGCAAGGCGGTGACAGTCGATGTCGCGGCGGTCGAGCCGGTGAAGCAGCCGGTGACGCTGGCGGCGATCAAGGCAGAGCCGAAGCTCAAGGATTTCGGGCTGGTGCGCCAGTCGCGGCTGTCGGTCGTGCCGGTGAACGCCGAGCAGTGGAAGCTGATCCTGAAGATGTCGGGCGGCAGGTAGCGCCGCCCGTACCGTTCTTCCGGAACGCGGCTCTACTTCGCGACCCACGCCTCGTAGTCGCGGGCGACGTCGGCGACGGCAGCCTCGAAGATGCGCTTGCCGTGCTCGACCGTGGCGAGGTTGGGATCGGAGCCGATGCGGCCGTCGGGGAAGTTGCGGCGATAATCCTCGGCATCGGCGAACGACCCGGTGGGGGCGATGCGCGGCTCCATCGGCTTCTGCTGTACCGTCTCGGGATAGAGGTGCCAGGTGACGGCCACCTCCGACGGCGTGGCATGGCTGCCCTCGGCGCTGCCGTAGAGCTCGCGGCTCAGCGCCTTGACGCCGGCGCCCTCATACCAGTTGCGCAGCGCGCACTTGAGCGAGGGCTGGTTGCTGAGCTTCTCCATCGAACGCTCGGCGTAGACCTCGGAGAAGGCCGCCGTCACGGTGGCGACATTACCGCCGTGCCCGTTGACGAAATAGAAGCGGGTGAAGCCGTGACGCGCGAGCGACAGCACCATGTCGCGCACGACCGCGATCAGCGTGCTGGGCTTCAGCGTCATCGAGCCGGGGAAGCCGAGGTGATGCTGCGCCATGCCGACGGCGACGGTCGGCGCCACCAGCGCGCCGACCTTCTCGCCGGCGCCGCGGGCGATCATCTCGGAGGTCAGCGCGTCGGTGCCGATCAGGCCGGTCGGGCCGTGCTGCTCGGTCGAGCCGATCGGGATGATGATGCCGGTCTTGGTCTTGAGATAGTCCTCGACGAACTGCCAGGTCTTGAGCTGAAGCTGCACGAACGAACTCCTTGGAATTTGGCCGAGGATGCGTCCGGCCGCGGGAGCTGACAAGGCAGGGCTGCCCTGCCTAATCGGCACGCCAGAAGTCCGCCGCTCCCGCGGGCAGCCGGGCGAGAACCCGGTCGAGTGCCGCCTCGTCGACATTCTGGCGCAACGCGAGGGCGACGTCGCGAATGGCCGCGTCGGTCGAGAGGTTGTGGTCCGGCCGCAGCGCCAGCACCTCGGCGTTCATCGCCGCGTGGTCGCCGAAGGGTCGCCTCGGCGCGTCGATATCCCAGTCGGCGACGAACAGGGCGCGCAATCCGACCGGCAGGGCGTTGGCGAACGACAGGGCCTCCTTCACGCCGAGCCGGCGGCGGAAGACCTGCAGCACGCCCTGCGCCATCGTGTAGGCGCGGTGGGTCGTGCTCAGAAGGGCGATGTCGCGCACATCGACCAGGAATTTCTCGAAGTCCGCCGAAGCCCGTTCATATTCCTGGGGCACGGTCATCGAAGTCAGGGCAACGAGACTTGTGTCGCGTCTGTGACCGGTGCCGCGCAGCTCATGTCGCGGCAGACATAGAGCGCTGGCTTGCCGTCGACGAGGCCCTTGCCGGCGGCGGGATGGTCCGCCGGCAGCGGCGTGCCGGGGGCGAGGCGGCGCACGACCTTGTCGGGCAGGCTCCTGCCGTAGACGGCGCGCCGCAGCGCCTCGGTGGCGGGATCGTCGAGGGCGCCGACGATGACGCACTCGATCGCGTTCTGAAGCGTCTGGTCGCTGTTCAGGAGCGTCATGAGCGGGAAGAAGTTGCCCTCCAGTTCGCCGGCGAAGGCGGCGACCTGGCGCTCGGCCTTGTCGCGCCAGGCGGCGTCGCCGGTCAGGATCCACAGCCGGGCGAACACGCCCACCAGCGTGCCGTTGCCGGACGGCACCGCATTGTCGTGGCAGTGCTTGTTGCGCACGATCAGGTCGGCGGCATCGTCGGCGGTGATGAAGTAGCCGCCCGCCTGCGGGTCGGCGAAATGCCGGTCGAGCACGGCGATCAGCGCCTGCGCTTCGTCGAGATAGCGCGCCTCGCCCGTGGTCTCGAACAGCGCGACGCCGGCGCGGGCCATGTTGGCGTAGTCGTCGAGCGTGCCGCGGTGCAGGCTCTTGCCGGCGCGGTGGGAGTGGAACAGCCGGCCGTTGCCGTCGCGCATCGTGTCCATGACGAAGCGCCAGGCGCGCACCGCCGCCGCAAGCCAGTCGTCGCGCTGGAACACGGCGGCGGCGTTGGCGAGAGCGGCGATCATCAGGCCGTTCCAGTCGGCCAGCACCTTGTCGTCCCAGCCCGGCCAAACGCGCTTGTCGCGCACCACCTTCAGCTTCGCCCGCAGGCCGGCGAGGCGCCGCTCCTCGGCGTCGCCCAGCAGGGCCGGCGATTCGTTCCGGTGCAGGATGGCGTGATGTTCCCAGTTGCCCTGGGGCGTGACGTCGTAGACCGCGCGGAAGAACGCGCCGTCCGCGGCGCCCAGGATGGCGTCGATCTCCGCGGCATCCCAGACATAGAACTTGCCCTCGACGCCTTCGGAATCGG
>JAFEFG010000067.1 GCA_018240685.1 Pseudomonadota bacterium
CGGCAGAGGGAGTTGACGGGTCTCGAGTTCGTCAGCGGGCTGGCCGACGGAAGCCTGCCCCTCAACACGATCGCGCGGACGCTTGGCTACGACATCGTCGAGGCCGAGAACGGGCGCGTGACGGTGGTGGCCGAGCCGGGAGAGCAGCACCTCAATCCCGCCGGCACTGTGCATGGCGGCCTTGCCGCGACGATGCTCGATAGCTGCATGGGTCTCGCCATCCAGTCGACGCTCGAAAAGGGCGCAGGCTCGACGACGCTTGAATTCAAGATCTCGTTCGTGCGGCCGATCACACCGCAGACCGGCTTGATCAGGGCCGAGGGCGTCGTGCTCAACCGGGGCCGCCGGGTCGGCACGGCCGAGGGGCGGGTCACCGACAGCGACGGTCGTCTGCTGGTCCACGGCACGACCACCTGCCTGATCTTCGAGCGCTGATCAGCCGGGCTCAGGCGCCGAGATCGGCGGCCACGGCATGGCGCTGCTCGGGGCTGACGGCCACCTTAGCGCCGAACCAGGCCTCGAAGCCCATCCGCCCCTGGTGGAGGAGCATTCCGAGCCCATCGATGCAGCGATTGCCGCGCGCCCGCGCCGCGGCGAGCAACGGCGTCTCCAGCGGCACGTAGACGATGTCGTAGACGGCCGCGCTCGGCGGCAGGCGGGCGAGATCGAGGTCGAGCGACGGCTGGCCCTTCATGCCGAGCGACGTCGTGTTCACGAGCAGCGTCGCTCCCTCGAGGATAGCGGCGCGATCCTCCCAGCGCTCGACGGCGATGCGGCGACCATCCCTGGGCGTGAAGGCAAGCCCAAGCTCGATCGCGGCCTGCTGCGTGCGGTTGACGAGGCGCAACTCGGGCACGCCGGCGTCCACCAGCGAGGCGACGACGGCGCGGGCCGCGCCCCCCGCCCCCAGCACGACCACCGGACCGGCGGCCGCAGTCCACTCGGGCGCGCCTTCCTTCAGCGCGGCGAGGAAGCCGAACGCATCGCTGTTGCGTCCCTCGAGCATGCCGTCGGCGTGCTTGATGACGGTGTTCACCGCGCCGATGCGGGCGGCATCGGGGTGGATGCGGTCGAGGAGCGGCATGATCTCGACCTTGTGCGGCAGCGTCAGGTTGCAGCCACGCGCCTGGGGCGTTTGCCGCAGGAAGGCGACCAGCGTCTCGAGCGCCGGCCGCGTCGGTTCCACGGGCAGGCGGCCATAGTAGCCGTCGATCCCGTGCTGCTTCAGCCAGAAGCCGTGCAGCGCCGGCGAGCGCGAATGTTCCACTGGCCAGCCGACGATGGCGGCGAAGGGCCGGCCGTGCGCCTCGGCAAGCAGTGCGTCGTAGGCGCTCATGCCTGCCTCAGGCCGCCCGGGTGAGGCCGATGCCGTGGCCGGCGAGGAAGGACAGCAGCGGCAGCAGCGGCAGGCCGAGGATGGTGAAATAGTCGCCGTCGACGCGGCTGAAGAGATGCGCCCCCAGCCCTTCGAGCTGGTAGGCGCCGACCGATCCCAGGACTTCCTCGCCCGCGCGGGCGAGATAGGCATCGAGGAAGGCCTCGTTGAAGGGCCGCATGGTAAGTCGCGCCCGCTCGTTCCAGTGCCACAGCCTGATGCCTCCGCGCGCAACGACGACGGAGGAGAACAACTCATGCGTTTGCCCGCGCAGGGCAAGAAGCTGCTTGCGCGCGGCTTCCATCGTCGGCGGCTTGTCGAACAGCCGTCCCTGGCTGGCGAGCGTGGAATCGCCGCCAACCACCATGGCCTGCGGATGCTTGGCCGACACGCGCAGCGCTTTCATCTCCGCCAGTGCCTCGGCGATTTCCTGCGGCGAGGCGTGGTCGGCGAGCAGGCTGCGCTTGGCTTCCTCCTCGTCGATGCCGGAGGGTTCGGTATCGAAGACAAGACCAGCGTTGGCGAGCAGCTTGCGGCGGGAGGGACTCGCGGAGGCAAGGATCAGCGAAGAAGCGGGCATGGGTACTGGTACTTACGCGGGTTCGAGGCGGACCGGTCGGTCATCGTCGCTCCAGGTGACGAGGCGGAGCCGCCTGTCAGGACCTTGGCGCACGTCGCGAATATAGGGAAGACGCTCGATGAGCAACCTCTCCTCGGTGACGCATGCGATGAGTCGATACGCAATGGAGCGCGACCGGGCAAGGTGCGGCCCGGGTTCGGGCCTTTGTCGTCCGGAAGGCGGCCGTACGGGGTAATGCGCGACCGCAGGGCGAGAGGGCAGGACAACCGGGGTGCAACGCCTCCCATCCCGCCGGAACGAAGCGGCTTCGGCGATCCTCGTCGGTAGCGAAGGGCGCGAGGGCGGCAAAACCGGGATCGCACCGCATCATAACCCTGCCGAGGGCCCGGGATCGCCTGCACCTGCCGGTGCAAAGACTGGCGCCCGGAAGGTTGCCGATTATACTCGTCCGCCGACACTCAAGGGGGCGTGGCTTGACCGATCGCTATCTTCGCACCGGTATCTTTCTCGCGCCGTTTCACGCGCTGGACGAGAATCCGACGCTCGCCCTCGAACGCGACATGGAGCTGGTGCAGCATCTCGACCGGCTGAACTATCACGAGGCCTGGATCGGCGAGCACCATTCCGGCGGCTTCGAGATCATCGCCAGCCCCGAGATGTTCGTCGCGGCGGCGGCGGAGCGTACGCGCCACATCCGCCTCGGCACCGGGGTGGTCTCGCTGCCCTACCACAATCCCTTCATGCTGGCTTCGCGCATGACCCAGCTCGATCACATGACGCGCGGCCGCGCCATGTTCGGCGTCGGGCCGGGCGCGCTGGTGCACGATGCCGCCAAGATCGGCGTCAAGGCATCGGACCAGCGTGGGCGCATGAACGAGGCGCTCGACGTCATCGTCGAGCTGATGGCGGGCAAGTCGGTGACGCGCAAGACCGACTGGTTCGACCTCAATGGTGCGCAGCTGCAGCTCCCGTCCTACAGCCAGCCGGGGATGGAGATGGCGGTGGCTTGTGCCCGCTCGCCGGTGGGCGCGGTCGCGGCCGGCCGCCATGGCGTCGGCATGCTGTCGATCGGCGGTACCTCGGACGAGGCGCTGAAGGCGCACGCCAACAACTGGGCCATCTACACGGAGAATGCGCGCCAGAACGGCAAGACGGCCGACCGCTCCAAGTGGCGCATCGTCACCTTCGCGCACGTGGCGGAAACGCGGGAAAAGGCGCGCGAGGACGTGAAATTCGGCCTCGACCGCTACGCCAAGTATTTCACCGACGTCGCCACCTTCCCGATCCTGCCGCCGGGCATCACCGACGCGGTCGAGTTCCTGACCAGGGAAGGGATCGCCTGCATCGGCACGCCCGACGACTGCATCAGGCACTTCGAACGGCTGTGGCAGGGCTCGAACGGCGGGTTCGGAGCCGTCCTGCTGCTGGCCAACAACTGGGCCGACTGGCCCGCGACATTGCGCTCCTACGAGCTGATGGCGCGCTTCGTCCATCCGCATTTCCAGCGCAATGCCAACGCGCTGCGCCAGCTCAGCTACGATATCGCCACTTCCAACCGCGGCACCTATTCGGCCGAGAGCCAGGCCGCGGTCGAGGGCGAGATTGCCAAGTACGCGGCCGCCAAGTCCAAGCGCACCGCGAAGTGAACACCAGATCCGAGGGGGAGCCTAAAATGTCGAAGTCGATTCTGATCCACGAGAATGGCGGTCCGGAGAAGATGCAGCTTGCCGATGTCGAGGTCGGCAGCCCGGGGCCGGGCCAGGTGAAGGTCCGGCACACGGCGGTCGGCCTGAACTTCATCGACGTCTACACGCGCAGCGGCCTCTACCAGACGCCGCTGCCCAACGCCGTCGGCCGCGAGGCCGCGGGCGTGATCGTCGAAGTGGGCCCGAAGACCAAGGGTTTCAGGAAGGGCGACCGCGTCGCCTATTGCGGCGTGCTCGGCTCCTATTGCCAGGAGCGCCTGATGGGCGTCGACCAGCTCGTCAAGGTGCCGAAGGGCGTGAGCGACGAGCAGGCGGCGGCGATCATGCTCAAGGGCATGACCACCGAATATCTGGTCGATCGCTGCGCCAAGCCGTGGCTCAAGAAGGGCGACATCATCCTGTTCCACGCCGCCGCCGGCGGCGTCGGCCTGCTGTTCGGCCAGTGGGCCAAGGCCCGCGGCTACAAGGTGATCGGCACCACCTCCTCGCCCGAGAAGGCAGCGCTGGCGAAGAAGAACGGCTACAAGTGGGTGATCGACTACACCAAGCAGGACATCGTCGCCGAGGTGAAGAAGATCACCAAAGGCAAGGGCGTCCCGGTCGTGTTCGACGGCGTCGGCAAGGACACGTGGAACGCCTCGCTCGACTGCCTGCAGCCGCGCGGCCTGATGGTCTCGTTCGGCAATGCCTCGGGCGCCGTGCCGCCGCAGCCGGTCGGCATCCTCAACGCCAAGGGCTCCCTCTATCTCACCCGGCCGAGCCTCAACGCCTATACGGCCACGCGCAAGGACCTCGAGGCCTCCGCCAAGTCGCTGTTCAAGATGGTGAAGAGCGGCAAGGTGAAGATCTCCATCGACCAGCGCTATCCGCTCGCCGAGGCGGCGCAGGCGCACATCGATCTGGAGAGCCGCAAGACGACGGGCCAGACCATTCTCGTGCCCTGAGCGGGGCCGCGCTGGGGGGCGTCGAAATGACGGAGCCGGACAAGGGGGCTGGCGCCGGCGAGTTTCGGGAGGGCGGCGTCCCGGAGGGCGCCGAGGAGGAGTCCTGGCTCGAACGTCTCGGCGACTCGATCGGTGCCGTCATTCTGGGCGTGATCCTGGTCCTCGGTTCCGGTTCGCTTCTGTTCTGGAACGAGAGCCGGGCGGTCGACAGCGCGCTGGGATTCGCCGAAGGCAGCAGCGCGCTCACCGTTCCCGCCGACAGGATCGATCCCGACAACGACGGCCGGCTGGTGCATGTCGTCGGCATGCTGACGACCAGCGGTCCGGCGGCGGACTTCGAGTTCGGCATGAAGAGCCCCGGCGCGCGCCTGCGGCGCATCGTCGAGATGTTCCAGTGGAGCGAAGAGGCGCCGCCCGAGTCGGGCAACGGCGGCGGCCCGAAGACGTACAGCTATACGCGCCGTTGGTCGGATCGTCCGATCGAATCGGATGACTTTCATGAATGGCGCGGCCACGCCAATCCGCTGATGCCCTATCGTACCCATCTCGCCCTCGCGCCCGGTCCCAGGCTTGGCGCCTTCATCGTGCCGCCCAACCTTCTCTATCAATTCGGCTCCGAGCTTCCCTTGCCGGCGGGCGAGGAGCAGGCTGCGCTGCTGCAGCGGCGCCTGGGCCGGCCCGTGACGCTGGTCGACGGGACTCTCTATGTCGGCAGCAATCCCGCCCAGCCCGAGATTGGCGACCTGCGCATCACCTTCCGGCATGTTCCGCTGCAGAAGGCGACCGTCGTCGCCGAACAGGCGGGCCGCACCTTCGAGGCCTTTCACCCCCGCGCGGGCGGGCCCATCGAGGTCATGGCGCCGGGCGAAGTTGCCGCCTCCAAGCTCTTCAAGGTGGTCGAGGAGGAAGGGGATCCGTGGCCCTGGATCATCCGTGCCGGCGGCTGCCTCATGATGTTCGTGGGCTTCGTGCTGGTGATCGGCCCCATCAGCTCCCTGGCCGATGTCGTGCCCATCCTCATTGCGGTCGTCGAAGCAGGCGTTGCGGCGGTCGGCCTGTTTTTCACGGTGGTCGTGGCGCCGTTGATCGCCGCCGCCGCCTGGGTCATGTATCGGCCCGTCATCGCGGCGGCGGTATTGGCGGCCGGCGCCATTCTGGCGGCCGGCGCGCTGTGGCTGGCGCACTGGCACAAGGCGAAGAAGGAAGCGGCGGCCGTCTGATGGTGAGCGCAAGATGATGATCGTCGGGCTGACCGGCTCGATCGGCATGGGCAAGTCGACCGCGGCCAGGATGCTGCGGCAGATGGGGATACCGGTCTATGATGCGGATGCCGCCGTGCATGCGCTGCAGGCGCCAGGCGGGCGGGCGCTGGCGCCGATCGAGGCCGCCTTCCCCGGCGTCGTGAAAGGTGGTGTGCTCGACCGCCAGGCGCTGGGCGCACGCGTGTTCGGCAACAAGGACGCCCTGCGCAAGCTCGAGTCGATCGTGCATCCACTGGTTGCCGAGCGGCAGCGCGCGTTCCTGAAGCGCGCCGCGCAGCACGGCGCGCCGCTGGTCGTGCTCGACATTCCGCTGCTGTTCGAGGGGCGGGGCGAGCGGCGCGTCGACGCCACGCTGGTGGTGAGCGCGCCGGCCTTCCTGCAGCGGCGCCGGGTGCTGGCGCGGCCCGGCATGACGGTCGAGAAGCTCGCCGGCATCCTGCGGCAGCAGATTCCGGACCGGACCAAGCGGCGGCTGGCGACCTTCGTCATTCCCACCGGGCTGGGGCTCGCGCCGACGCGCCGGGCGCTGCTGCGGGCGGTCACGACGCTGCGGCGCGAGGAGGGCCGATGCTGGCCACCGCATCCGTGGCGAGAAAGGTTCACAGCCCGCCTCGCCCGTGCCCGTCGCGCCTGAACGCCGGTGTGATTTGACGAAAAGCCATCGCGCTGTAGAAACGATGCATGCGTGAGATCGTCCTGGATACGGAAACCACCGGCCTCGATCCGCAGGCCGGCCACCGCGTCGTCGAAGTCGGCTGCATCGAGCTCTTCGATACCGTCGCGACGGGCAAGAGCTTCCACGCCTACTTCAATCCGGAAATGCTGATGCCGGCCGGCGCGCAGGAAGTGCACGGCCTCACCGACGAGTTCCTGGCCGACAAGCCCCTGTTCGCCGAACGCGTCGACGAGTTCCTGGCCTTCATCGGCGATGCGCAGCTCGTCATTCACAACGCCCAGTTCGATATCGGCTTCCTGAACGCCGAGCTGGAGCGGGTGGGCAAGTCCCGGCTCGCCAACGCCTACATCGACACCGTGTCGATGGCGCGGCGCAAGTTCCCCGGCCAGCGGGCCAACCTCGACGCGCTCTGCGAGCGCTTCGGCATCGACAATTCGAACCGTACCAAGCACGGCGCCCTGCTGGACTCCGAGCTTCTGGCCGAGGTCTATCTGGAGCTGAGCGGCGGACGGCAGCGCGATCTCGGTCTGGCGCCCGAGGTCGCGGCATCCGCCGTCGGGCTGAGCGTCGCCGCCGACGTTCCGGTCCGTCCGCCGCGGCCGCATGCGGCGACGGAACTCGAGCTCGCCGCTCATGCCGAGTTCCTGCAGAAGCTCAAGGACCCGCTCTGGCTGAAGACCGAATAGGCGATCCTGCCTGTGGCTTGATCGGCCTCTAATTGATATTGCGACTTAATCGCAATATGGTAGATATCCCAGATGAACGCGGATGGCCCTGAGGGTAGTAGCCCCGTAAAGGCGCTGCTGACACGGCGATCGGTCGGGGCGCTGGTCGAGCCGGCCCCCTCCGAGCGCGAACTCGACCTGATCCTGGATGTGGGGCTGCGTGCCCCAGACCATGGCCGCCTTCGGCCGTGGCGCTTCGTCCTCATCCGCGGCGAGGCGCGCAAGGCCTTCGGCGAACTCCTGGTCGATGCCGCCAAAGCGCGCGACCGCAGGGTGCCGGCCGCACTCCTCGAACGCTACCGGATCTGGCCGCTGCAGTGTCCGCTGCTGATCGCCGTCGGTGCCGCCATCCGTCCCGCCCATCCCGTGCCGGAAGGCGAGCAGTTCATGTCGGCTGCTGCGGCGGCCATGAACATGCTGAACGCCATCCATGTCCTCGGCTATGGCGGGATGTGGGTCACCGGTGCCAATACCTACGATCCGCGCGTCAACACGGCGCTGGGGTTCAATGCGCCCAGCCGGCTCGTCGGCTTGCTTGCCGTGGGCACGCCAAGAGCAGCGGCGCCCCCGCCGGAGCGGCCCAACCGGGCCGCCCATGTCGCGGAGTGGTCTCCGCCGGCCCGTTAGCCGGCGTTCGCTCGGCGGCGCCGATCAGGCGTGGCCGACAGGACCGCCCGTGAGGCCCGGGATCTGGCCACCCGCGGCCTCGAGCTGCTGACGGTAGAGCGCCACGAAATCGACCGGCGCGATGTTGAGCGGCGGGAAGCCGGCCTCGCGCGTGGCGTTGGCGACAATGGCGCGGGCGAAGGGGAACAGCAGCCGCGGCGTCTCGATCAGCAGCAGCGGCCCGTAGGCCTCCTGCGGCACCTCGCCCAGGGTGACGGTGCCGGCATAGACGAGCTCGAGCATGAACAGCGGCTCCTTCTCCGGCGTATGGGCGCTCGCCTCCAGGCTCAGCGAGACCTCGAAGGTCTTTGCCTCGAACTGCCGCGTCGTCACGTTGACGTTGAGGGTGAGCTGCGGCTGCTTCTGCTCGATCAGACTCTGCGGCGCGCGCGGGTTCTCGAAGCTCAGGTCCTTGATGTACTGGCCGTGCAGGGTGAGTGGATTGGCCTGCGGCTGGGGCTGAGCGCCGGCGGGTGCGGAAGGCGGCGGGGTCGTGGTCATCTTGTGCTTTCGCTGCGGGTGAGCTTGATCGGGTGGCGGGCCGGTACCACGCAAAGCTGCACTGCACAAGACGCGGCCGGTACGGGCCCGGCGGCAATTGCCAAGGCCTGCACCCTCGGAGAAAATAATGTCTTCATTTTGCACGGCTCGACAAAGTAATGACCCGCTCGTCCCTGCGTCCGCTCATCGGTATCACCGCCTGCCTGAAGGACAACGGCCGGGGCGGTTGGCAGCACGCGGTGGGCGACAAGTACGTCCAGGCGGCCATCCGCGCCGCGGGCGGCCTGCCGATCCTCATTCCCGCCTTCGGGCACGAATTCGAGGACGAGGCCATGACCGCGGCGCTCGACCGGCTTCTCGACTCGCTGGACGGCATCCTGCTGACCGGAAGCCCCTCCAACGTCGAGCCGCATCACTATGGCGGCGAGCCGAGCCGGGAAGGCACCGCCCACGACGCGGCGCGCGACGCCACCACGTTGCCGCTCATCCGCCATGCCGTGGATCACGCCGTGCCGGTCTTCGCCATCTGCCGCGGCCTCCAGGAAGTGAACGTCGCGCTCGGCGGGACGCTGCACCAGCTCGTCCACGAGGTCGACGGCCGGCGCGACCACCGCTCGCCCAAGTCCCCCGACATGGACGTGAACTACGCGCCGGCGCACGACATCGACATCGTCGAGGGCGGGCTGCTGCACCGGCTGCTGGGCCAGCGCCGCGTGCGCGTGAATTCGCTGCATGCCCAGGGCGTCGACCGGCTGGCGCCCTGCGCGCGTGTCGAGGCCGTCGCCGACGACGGCCAGATCGAGGCGTTCACGGTGCCCGACGCGCCCGGCTTCCTGCTGGCGCTGCAGTGGCATCCGGAGCATCGCGCGCTCGAGAATCCCATTTCGATGAAGCTGTTCGACGCTTTCTCCGCCGCCTGCCGCCGCCGTGCCGCGGCGCGGCTGGAAGCGCCGTTGAGGGCTGCCGCAGAATAGAAAAAAACGGAACAGGGAGGCCGTCATGGACGGAACCGCCACCCGCAACAATGCCCGTCGCGATTTCTACGCGCGCATCGACGGGCTCTCGATGGCGCCGCTATGGGAGTCGCTGCACCAGCTCGTGCCGCCCAGTCCGGCACCCAAATACGTGCCGGTGGCGTGGGACTACGACAAGGTGCGTCCGTTCCTGATGGAGTCGGGCTCGCTGATCACCGCCAAGGAAGCGGTGCGACGCGTGCTGATCCTCGAGAATCCGGCCCTGCGCGGCACCGCCTGCACGACGCCCACGCTCTATGCCGGGCTGCAGCTCATCCTGCCCGGCGAGGTCGCGCCCAGCCACCGGCACACGCAGTCGGCGCTGCGCTTCATCGTCGAGGGCGAGGGCGCCTACACCGCCGTCGACGGCGAGCGCACCATCATGCACGAGGGCGACTTCGTCATCACGCCGACCTGGACCTGGCACGACCACGGCAACGAGTCGTCCCAGCCGATGGTATGGCTCGACGGCCTCGACATCCCGCTGGTGGCGCTCTTCAACGCAGGCTTTGCCGAGAACGGCGCGACGGACGAGCAGCCGATCACCACGCCGCCCGGCACCTCGGATGCCAAATTCGCGAGCGGCCTGCTGCCGGTGGACTGGAAGCCCACGCGGCAGACCTCGCCGATCTTCAACTATCCCTACGCGCGCACCCGCGAGGCGTTGCGCGGCCTGACCAAGGCCGGGCCGCCCGATGCCTGCCACGGCTACAAGCTGCGCTACGTCAATCCGGCCAGCGGCGGCTCGCCGATGGCGACGATGGGCACCTTCATGCAGCTCCTGCCGGCCGGCTTCGAGACCGCGCCCTATCGCGGTACCGACGGCACGGTCTTCTCGGTCGTGGAGGGTGCGGGCGAGAGTCGTATCGGCGACCAGGTCTTCCGCTGGAAGAAGCGCGACCACTTCGTGGTGCCGAGCTGGGCCAGGGTCGTGCACAAGGCCGACAGCGAGGCGGTGCTCTTTTCCTTCTCCGATCGCCCGGTGCAGGAACGGCTCGACCTCTGGCGCGAGGATCGCGGCGGGAAGTAGCGCCGCTCAGGCGTTGCGGCGCTGCGCCGCGACCGAGCCTGCGCACTCGTTGACGTTCATGAGCGGGCGCAGCTGCGGATCGTAGGCGTCGACATACTCGACCTGATCCTTGGAGATGTAGACGAACAGGCTGCAGCCGTCGGACTGGTAGCGCAGCACGCGGGTCGTGGCATCCTTGCGGTCGAGCATCGGCACGCCGAACCGGGCGCGTAGCTGCGCTTCGCTCATGCCCTTGATCTCGCTGACCGGGATGGGCCGCCCGGCATTGGCGGAGCGGAAAATGCCCTGCTCGCCGCCGGAGAGGGAATAGTGCGGATCGGACTCCGAGACGCAGCCGCCGAGAAGGAGAGGGGCCGCGACGAGCGGCCAGAGCACCGGTTTCATAGCGCCCTCTTTTTAGCGCTGCCCGGCCGGTGGATTAAAGGGGCGGGCGCGCGGGGATGGTGGGGAAAGCATCTGTGCCACATGCACCATGGCCGCCGTGCCCACCACGGGGACGATCAGATTGACGATCGGGATGGTGCCCAGCAGGACGATCACCATGCCGGTCGCCCACAGCATGCCGGCATTGGCCCGCCGCCAGGCCTTGACCTCGGCGGGGCTCATGCGCCGCAGCGCCACCTGCTCGTAATAGAGCCGCGCCGTCAGCCAGCCGTTCAGGCCGTAGAACAGCAGGGCGCCCAGCCCGGCCACGAACAGGGCCAGCAGGTAGAAGGGCAGCATGAGGAGGTTCAGCACCACCACTGCAACGGCGAAGACGAGGCCGGTCCAGATCGCCGTCCAGACCGGGATGCCGCGCGCCTTGCCGAGCTGCGGGTAGTGGGTGCTTTCGACGATGTCGGCGATGCGTTCCAGGAAGATGGAGATGACGAGGCCGAAACTGGCCGGGAACAGCATCAGCGCCACCACCAGGACCGCCGCACCGCCCAGCCAGTGCACGGCGCTGTTGGCCCATTCCCACTGGAAGCTGGCGAAGGACTGCAGCGCCCACCAGGCCAGGCCGACGATGGCGGCCTGCAGCACCACGGACAGCAGCAGCGACTGCCAGATGACATTGCGCAGTCGCGGGTCACCCAGCTGACGGACGGCAAGCTCGAAGGCGCGGATCATGCCGTCCGGGATAGCACGATCATTGCGGGCCGACGATCCCCGCCGCCCTGAGCTCGCCGATCTCCTTGGCCGAGAAGCCGCGCTCGCTCAGCACCTCGTCGGTGTGCTCGCCGCGCTTGGCCGCCGGTCCCTGCACGCCTTCCTTGGTGCGCGAGAAGCGCGGCGCCGCCGCCGGCTGCGGGAAGCCCGAGACGTCGACATAGGCGTTGCGCGCCTTGGCGTGCGGATGCTGAGACGCCTCCTTCATGGTCAGCACGGGCGCGAAGCAGATGTCGGTGCCCTCCATGACGGCGCACCATTCGTCGCGTGTCCTGGTCTTGAAGATCTGCGTCAGCCGGCTCTTGAGCTGCGCCCAGGCTTTGCGGTCCATCTGTGCGGGCAGCGATTCGCCCTTCAGTCCGGTCTTCTCGAGCAGCAGCTCGTAGAATTGCGGCTCGATGGAGCCGATGGAGACGAACTTGCCGTCCTTGGTCTCGTAGGTGCCGTAGAAGTGCGCGCCGCCGTCCAGCATGTTGGCTTCGCGCCCGCTTTCGTTCCACAAGCCCGCGCCGGCCATGCCATAGATGCCGCCCAGCAGCAGGGCGGCGCCATCGACCATCGCCGCATCGACGACCTGGCCCTTGCCCGAGCGCTGCGCCTCGAGCAGACCGCACACCATGCCGAAGGCGAGCAGCATGCCGCCGCCGCCGAAATCGCCGACCAGGTTGAGCGGCGGCACCGGCTTTTCCTTGGGGCCGATCGCATGCAGCGCGCCGGTGAGGGCGATGTAGTTGATGTCGTGGCCGGCGGCCTTGGCGAGCGGACCCTCCTGGCCCCAGCCGGTCATGCGGCCATAGACGAGCTTCGGGTTGCGCTTGAGACAGATCTCGGGGCCCACGCCCAGCCGCTCGGCGACGCCGGGCCGGAACGGCTCGGTGACGCCGTCGGCCTTGTCGATCAGGCGCAAGGCCACCTCGATGCCTTCCTTCTTCTGGAGATCGACCGACACCGAGCGCCGGCTGCGATTGTGAACGGCGAACTTCGGATCGGCGAGCCGGTCCATCACGTGGCTCTTGGTGCGGTCGATGCGGATCACGTCGGCGCCCATGTCGCCCAGCATCATGGAGCACATCGGGCCGGGCCCGATGCCGGCCAGTTCAACGATCGTCAGTCCCGAGAGCGGACCCGCCATGACTTTCCTCCTGCGAAATATCGAACCGCTGTTTGGAGACAGCTTTCGTTGCCCGGCGCGGCCGAGTCAATGCAGGAGGTGGCGCGAGAAGAACGCCTCGACGCGCTGGATGGCGTCGGCGTGCGCGGCCGGGTCCTCGCCAGTGATGGGCACCACGCCGTCGCGCGTGGTGTAGCTGGTGAGCTCACGGCGCTTGAGGCCGGGCCAGTCGAAATCGTGGTAGGCGCCGGGGTAGCCGTGGAACTCTACCGGCGCGCCGTGCGCGGTGGCTTGGTCGGCGACCTGCTGGCACGGCGCGGCCGGCGTCCACACGTCGGACTCGCCCACCAGGATCAGGAGCGGAATCGTCGTCGCCCAATCGGCCCCCAGGCGCCGCTCGCTGCAGGAGCCGGGATAGAAGGCGACGGCGGCGCGGAAATCGGGTCCGGCAAAGTCGGCCGGGCGACCGAGACTGCGACGACCGACTGCGTACAGGACCGATCCGCCGCCGTTCGACCAGCCCATCAGTCCGATCCGGTCCGGAATGACGAAAGACTGCTTCTGCAGATAGACCAGCGCGCCATAGGCATCCGCAGGGCGGCGCCGATACAGCCAGTCCTTGAAGGTCCTGGGCGAGCACATCTCGCCGGAGTCGCGGGGGCTGAAGCTGTCGACCATCAGCACGCCGATGCCGTGCGCGTTGAGCCTGGCCGCCCAGTCACGTTCGCGCGACATGATCCTGTGGCTTCTGGTCGAGATCAGTCCGCCGCAGCCGTGCTGGAAGACGACCGTCGGGAACGGGCCATCGGCACGTTCGGGGCGGAACAGGTACCCGTCGAGTTCCGTGGGCGGCTCGCCGTTCCTGCCGTCCAGTGATGGGAAGCGAACCTTCTCTTCAGCGATTGCGGCGGTGGAGATCATGGCCAAAACGAGGACGCAAAAAATGGCGAGAGGTCGCATGCCGCGCCACGGTAGCCGATAAGGCCGCCGCGGTCTAAAGTCCGCGGCGCCTGAAGAGCTTGGAGGAGCCGCATGAGTCTGGGCCGGTTGTTGACGTCAGCTGCAGTTGCACTCGCCATGGCGGGCCCGGCGCTGGCGCAATCCGCGGCGACGCCCGGTACGGCGCCCGCTGCCGCGGCGGCGGCCAGCAAGGAGTATAGCCAGCAATTCCTGGTGCCCGGCTCGTCGTTCCATGGCGTGCACGGCATCGCCTTCAACAAGGACGACCAGCTCTTCGCCGGTTCCGTGATCGGCCAGACGATCTATCACGTCCAGGTGGACTCGGGCGAAGTCGATCGCGTGATCGAGCCGCCCGTCGGCATGGCCGACGACATCGCCTTTGCCGATGACGGCACCATGGCCTGGACCGCGTTCCTGATGGGCAAGGTCTATATTCGCAAGGGCAACAAGATCATCGAAGTGGCCAACGGCCTTTCCGGACCCAACAGCCTGGCGTTCAGCAAGGATGGCCGGCTGTTCGTTTCCGAGGTGTTCCTGGGCGACGCGCTCTACGAGATCGACCTCAAGAACGTCGACAAGCCGGACTTCAAGCCGTTCGCCAAGAAGGACCTGCGCAAGATCGCCGACAAGCTGGGCGGCCTGAACGGCTTCGAGATCCATCGCGACGACGGCTTCCTCTACGGCCCGCTGTGGTTCAAGGGCGAGGCGGTGAAGATCAACCTGGAGACCGGCGCCGTCGAGGTGATCGCATCGGGCTTCGTGACGCCGGCCGCCGCCAACCTCGATCCGCAGAATCGCGACAATCTGTTCGTCGTCGACACGGCCAACGGCAACATCTGGAGCGTCAGCCTCACCAGCAAGGCGAAGAAGCTGGTCGCGACCCTGAAATCCGGCCTCGACAATCTCGCGTTCGATTCCCGCGGCCGGCTGTTCGTCACTTCGATGACCGACAATGCGATCTATCTGGTCGACAAGCAGACCGGTGCGGCGAAGGCGATCGTCGAGGGCAAGCTCGCGATCCCCTCGGACCTCGCGGTGGTCACGGAGGGGAACAAGGAGACGGTGCACGTGGCCGACGTCTTCAGCTACCGCACCGTCGACGGGACGACCGGCGCGGTCAGCGACGTGCTGCGCGTGCACGGCGACACGCATTCCTACCCGACCGGCCTTTCGATCGGGCCGAAGAACGTGCTGCTGTCGAGCTGGTTCTCCAACACCGTGCAGAAGGTGGACCGCAAGACCGGCAAGCTGGTGGCGACGCTCGGCGACTTCTCGCTGCCCGTCGACGCGGTCGAGGGCCACGACGGCACGATCTACGTCGCGGAGCTCGGCACCGGCAACCTCGTCAAGGTGAGCCCCGACGGCAAGACGCGCACGACGGTGGCCAAGGAGCTGCGTGCTCCCGTGGCGATGGCGCAGGGGCCGAACAACGTGGTCTACGTCACCGAGATCGCCGCCGGCGCCGTGACGCAGATCGACGTCGCGTCGGGCGCCCGCAAGGTGGTGGCTGACGGGCTGTCGGCGCCGGAGGGCATCGATGTCGGGCCGGACAACAAGCTTTATGTCGCCGAAGTGGGGCAGAAGCGCGTGGTTGCGATCGATCCCGCGACCGGCGCCAAGACGGTGATCGCCTCCAACCTCGATATCGGACTGCCGACCTATCCGGGCGGCCCGCCGGCGCTGGTGACGACGGGCGTTGCGGTCGCCAAGTCCGGTACCATCTATGTGAGCTCGGATGTGCGCAATGCGCTCTACAAGCTGACACCCCCCACTGCCGAAGGCGCGCGCTGATGGCCGGTATTCCCTTCATCAAGGATTTCAAGTTCGACTACGGCACGGCCATGGAGGTGACGCCGCTGATCCGGCGCGTCGTCGCCAACAATCCGGGCCCCTTCACCTTTCGCGGCACCGGCACCTACATCATCGGCCACGGCAAGGTCGCCATCGTCGATCCCGGGCCCGACCAGCCCGAGCATATCGACGCCGTGCTGCGTGCGGTGCGTGGCGAGACGGTGACCCACATCTTCGTCACCCACACCCATATCGACCACGTGCCGGCCACGCCTGCCATCGCCAGGGCCACCGGCGCCAAGGTCTATTCCTACGGCCCCCATCCCAAGCCGCCGGAAGGCCCTCATGCCGAGGAGCCGGGCGACCTGTCCTTCGCGCCGGACGTCAGGCTCGCCGACGGCGACGTCGTGCAGGGCGCGGGTTGGAACGTCGAGGCGATCCACACGCCGGGCCACATCTCCAACCATCTCTGCTTCGCCGTGCGCGAGGACAATGCCCTGCTGTCGGGCGACCACGTCATGGGCTGGTCGACGGCGGTGATCTCGCCGCCCGACGGCAACATGGCCGATTATTTTGCGAGCCTGCGCAAGCTCCTGCCGCGCGAGGAGACGCTCTACATCCCCACGCATGGCGCCGAGATCCGCAATCCGCACCCCTTCGTCGAGGCCTATATCGAGCATCGGTTGGGGCGCGAGGCGCAGATCCTCGCCCGCCTGAAGGAAGGGCCGCAGACGATCCCGCAGATGGTGGCGAAGAACTACGCCGACACGCCGGTCCATCTTCATGCGGCTGCTGGCCGCTCGATGCTCGCCCATCTCGTGCAGATGGTGAAGGACGGCCGCGTGAAGACCGAGGACGGCCGCGCCGCGATCGACAGCGTCTACCGCCTCTAGAGGCGGCTGACTTCGTGCCGGGCGATCCAGAGTCCCGGCAACATGGGCAGCCAGAAGGTAAGCCCACGCAGCAGGATGGTCGCGGACAGGGCGGCCTCGACCGGCAGGCCGAGCAGGGCGAGCGTCCCGGTGGTCCCGGCCTCGAAGGTGCCGAGACCGAGCGGGCTCGGCGCCACCATCGCCACCACGTCGCCGATCGTATAGCCGCAGAAGGCGATCCAGAAGTCGGTGGGCGTGCCGATGGCGCGACAGACGAGCCACAGCGTCAGCGAATCGAGCAGGATGATCGCGAGCTGGCAGCCGAAGGTCTCGACGATGAGCCGGGGATCGCGAAGCAGGTCGTCGGGCGCTTCGGCGACCGCCGCGATCACGTCCCGGGTGAGGGGCAGGCGGTCGATCCATGCCGGCAGGCCGCCGTTGCTGACGCGGCTCCTGCCCCACAGGACCGCGACCGGGATCGCCACCTCCACCACGACGAAGACGCTCACCAGGGCGAGCGCAACGACGTCGGCGTCGTGGTGGAGCCACAGGAGGCTGAGCGCGCCCAGCGCTGCCACGACGTCCGCGGCGTAGTGCGCCACCATGCTGACGAGCAACGCCGCCATGCCGACGCCATTCGAAAGACCGCGGCGGTTGAGCGCCTTCATGACCAGGATGGAGCCGCTCACGCCGCCGGTGGGGATGGCCTGGTCGGTGTAGAGCTTGGCCACGCTCAGCCGGAACAGCGTGCGGAAGGGTCGCCGCTCGCCCGCGCGGTGCAGCACCTGCCGCCACGACAGGGCCGCGAAGACGTAGGTTCCGACCTGTGCGCCCAGGGCAGGCAGGAGCCATTCGGGCTGGGCGTTTCGCGCCAGCTGCGCGAACTTCTCCAGGCTGCTGTAGTGGAGCACCACGGCAACGAGGCCCGGCAGGACGATCAGGGCCGGCAGCCATGTCACGAAGCGACGCCAGCCCGTCCGCACCCGTGCCGGGTCGCGTTGAAGGGGATGGTGTGCTCGCGGAGAGGAACGCATGGGCCGGCGCCAGTGTAATCCCGAATGGCCGCTCATGTAGGATGAGCCATCCAGCAGGGGGAGGACCAGGATCATGGATCTGAAGCTCAGCGGCCGCACCGTCCTGATCACCGGCGGCAGCCGGGGGATCGGTTTTGCCTGTGCGATGGCCTTCGCGGCCGAAGGCTGCACGGTCCATATCGCCTCGCGGTCGCAGGAGTCGCTCGAAAAGGCGCGGGAGGCGATACGCGCGCGCCACAACGTTCCGGTCGAGATCCATCCGGCCGACTTCTCCAGGGGCGACACGGTGCGCGCCGTCGTCGACGCCGTGGGCCATGCCGACATCCTGGTCAACAATGCCGGCGCCATTCCCCGCGGCGATATCTTCGGCATGACCGAGTCCAGATGGCGCGAGGCCTGGGAGCTCAAGGTGTTCGGCTACATCAATGCCACGCGTGCCATGCTGGAGAAGATGTACGCCCGCCGGAAAGGCGCCGTGGTGAACGTGATCGGGCTGGCCGGCGAAGCCTACAACTACGACTATGTTGCCGGCACGATGGCGAATGCCGGCCTGATGGCCTTCACGCGCGCCGTCGGCTCCAGGAGCGTCGACCACGGGGTGCGGGTGGTCGCCATCAACCCGCCGGCGACGCGTACCGACCGCATGCTGACGCTGCTGCGCGGCCAGGCCGAACAGAAATTCGGCGATCCCGAGCGCTGGCGCGAGCTTACGGCACACATGCCTTTCGGCCGTCCTGCCGAGCCTGACGAGGTGGCGGATCTTGCCGTCTTCCTCGCCTCGGACCGGGCGAGCTACATCAGCGGCGTCGTCATGACCCTGGATGGCGGGCAGGCCGCCCGCCACTGATCCGATCCGTCCCGGGCATGTGCCGGTCAGTAGACCTGATACATGACCTCGCTGGAGAAGCTCTGGACGGCGTCGCGCTTCTGCATCTCGCTGAGCCTGGGGTTGGCCGCGACGGCGGGGCAGTAGGCGGTCATCAGGTAGTTCACCAGTTCGGCGCGCTCGACGCCGGGGTAACGGGCGCGCAGGTCGGCGGTCACGGCGGCGATGGCGTTGTAGGTGTCGCCGCTCGTCAGCAGCTTGCCCACCGCCGCGACCTGGGCCGGGCTCTCCTTGAGGATGCCGGGCTTTGTCAGCGGCTGCGGCGCAGGGCAATCCAGCGCCAGGGCGGCGCCGCCCGGCGCGAGCACGGCAGCGGCGAGGATCGCGGAGATGGCCGTGCGGGACCGAAGCAGGCGGATGGCGAAGCGATGCATGTTGGCTCTTCCTT
Organism: Pseudomonadota bacterium; assembly: GCA_018240685.1. Classification (GTDB taxonomy): domain Bacteria; phylum Pseudomonadota; class Alphaproteobacteria; order Reyranellales; family Reyranellaceae; genus Reyranella. The sequence goes on from JAFEFG010000067.1 coordinate 18,670, forward strand.
GGTGGGCTCCGCTCCATCGATAGCAGGACACGGGCCGATCGTCGCCCCTCCGGCCTCTGCCGGAGCCGAGGAGCGGCAGGATGGCCGCGTGCTCTCCCGTTGTCGTTTCCCTTGGGAACGGCGGGCGAGCACGCGGGTTCCTTGCGGCTTCCGCCGCTTTCGCGGCGGGCCGGTCTACAGCGCGATGACTTTTCGTCAACTCATGCCGTCGTCCCGGCGCATGCGCGGCTCACGCGACGAGCGCCGGGACGACGGGCGAGGCAAAAGTCATCGCGCTTTAGTAGAATTTGTAGTTCAGGCCGACGCGGAGGACGTTGCCGACGGGGCTGCCCGTGACGCTGGTCGTGTAGGGCGTCGAGAGCGGCGAGTCGGGCGTGCCGATGTAGAGATACTCGAGCTTGGCGCTCCACTTGTCGGTGATGTGGCCTTCCACGCCGCCGCCGATGGTCCAGGTCCAGAAGTTGTTGGACGCGTTGAAGTAGCCGCCGCCTGCGGTGTCGTAGCCGTTGAGGGTCTGACGGCCCCACACGGCGCCGCCGGTGACATAGGGCATCACCGAGCCCACCGGATAGCCCGCCCGCGCGCGGAAGGTGGAGAACCAGGGCACCGAATACTGCGCCGCGATCGTCGAGGGGCCGGCGCCGCCGGCGACGTTGGTCTGGAGCGTCGAGCCCTGGAAGTCGATTTCGGGGCCGACCATCACGGGGCCGAGGAGGTAGTTGTATCCGATCTGCGCGCCGCCGATGAAGCCGCCGCTGCTCCCGGTGAAGCCGCCGCCGGTGTTGTTCTCGCCGATCGAGGTGTTGGTGCTGTTCCAGAGCCCGCCCAGGTTCACGCCGCCATAGGCGCCCTGCCAGTAGGGATTGGCCGGCGTCTGAGCCTGGGCCATCAATGGCGTGGCGATGATGGCGGCCGCTGCTGCCGCGATGCCGATCGTTTTCTTTTTGAGAGACATGACGCACTCCATTCGACAATTGAGAGGGATAGTCGTCGGTGGGTGGGTGGAGTCAGCCGCCGAAAAGCGGCGCTCGCGCGGCATCGGCGCGGACGCGAGAAGGCGGCCGTCGGCTGTGACGTCGCTGCATCAGTCGGGTGCGCGGAACGCGAACCGACCGTGAATCCATTGCGGCGAAAACACGCTCACGCTTCATCCACAGTGCGGATGAGCGGAGGCGACGATAGTCTGCGCGCCCAACGATGTCCGATCTGCTCTCGACTGCACGGGCCCTGCTGCATTCCGTCTTCGGTTTCGAGTCTTTCCGCCCGGGCCAGGAAGAAATCGTGCGCGCCGTGCTCGCGGGAGAGGACGTGCTGGCGGTGATGCCGACGGGTTCGGGCAAGTCGCTCTGCTATCAGTTGCCGGCGATCGCGCGGCCCGGTCTCACACTCGTGATCTCGCCGCTGATCGCCCTGATGCGCGACCAGGTGCGCGCGCTTGCCGCCGTCGGCGTGTCGGCCGGCAGCCTCAATTCGAGCAACGAGCCGGCCGAGAATGCGCGCGTGGTCGATCTGCTGCGCCGTCGCGAGCTCAAGCTGCTCTATGTCGCGCCGGAGCGGCTGGCGCGTCCCGACACGGTCGAGATGCTGGCCGGGATGAACGTCGCGCTGATGGCGATCGACGAGGCGCATTGCGTCTCGCAATGGGGCCACGACTTCCGCCCAGAATATCTCACGCTCGGCAGCCTCGCACGGCAGATCGGCGGACGGCTGCAGACCATCGCGCTGACCGCCACGGCCGACGCGCCTACGCGCGGCGACATCGTCGAGAAGCTGTTCGCCGCGCCGCCGCGCATCTTCGTGCGCAGCTTCGACCGCCCCAACCTGCGGCTTGCCTTCAAGCCCAAGGAGCGTTCGTCGCGTCAGGTGCTGGCTTTCGTGCGCGAGCATGAGGGCGACAGCGGCATCGTCTACTGCGCGTCGCGCCGCAAGGTCGAGGCGCTGGCGGAGACGCTGAAGGCGGCCGGCGTGAATGCGCTGCCCTACCATGCCGGCCTCGACAAGGCGGTGCGTGACGCGCACCAGGACGCCTTCCAGCAGCAGGACGGCGTGGTGATGACCGCGACCGTCGCCTTCGGCATGGGCATCGACAAGCCGGACGTGCGTTTCGTCTGCCATGCCGACTTGCCGGCGAACGTGGAGGCCTACTACCAGGAGATCGGCCGCGCCGGCCGCGACGGGCTGGCTGCGGACACGCTCACGCTCTACGGCCTCGACGACATGCGCCTGCGCCGGCTGCAGATCGAGCAGTCGGATTCGTCCGACGAGCGCAAGCGGATCGAGCGCCAGCGGCTCAACGCGCTGCTCGCGCTTGCCGAGGCGCCGCGCTGCCGCCGCCAGACGCTGCTTGCCTATTTCGGCGAGTCGTCGGAGCCGTGCGGCAACTGCGACCTCTGCCAGGAAGGCGTGGAGCGCTACGACGGCACGATCGAGGCACAGAAGGCGATGTCGGCGATCGTGCGCACCGGCGAACGCTTCGGCATGGAGCACCTGATCGCGATCCTGCTCGGCGAGCGCACGGAGAACGTGCTGAGGTTCGAGCACGACCGGCTGCCGACCTTCGGTGTCGGCGCCGGCCGGCGCAACGTCGAATGGCGCTCGACCTTCCGCCAGCTGTCGGCGCTCGGCCTCATCTCGCAGGACCTGATGGAACACGGCCGCTGGTCGGTGACGGACGCGGGATGGCGGGTGCTGAAGGGCCAGGAGCGCATCGAGCTGCGCAAGGATGCCGCCGTCGCCGCCAGGGGCGCGCGTCGCGACCGCCGTCCGCCGCCGCCAGTGGCGCAGGACGCGGACGAGGCGCTGCTGGCGGCGCTCAAGTCACTGCGCTCCAGGCTCGCGCAGGCGCAGAAGGTGCCGGCCTACGTCGTCTTCTCGGACCGCACCCTGATCGAGCTCGCCGTCCATCGCCCCAGGAGCGCGACGGCGATGCGCGAGATCCACGGCGTCGGCGACAGCAAGCTCGAGCGCTACGGCGCCGCCTTCCTGGACGTGGTGGAGAACTTCGCGCGCTGACCTAGGCGGCGGTGTCGTTGGCGCGGATGAAGTCGCGCACGCGCGGCATGATCTGCTCGCGCCACTTGCGGCCGTTGAAGATGCCGTAGTGGCCGACGCGCGGCTGCTCCCAGTGCACGTGGCGCGCACCAGGGATGTTGGGCGTGAGGGCGTGGGCGGCCTTGGTCTGGCCGATGCCCGAGATGTCGTCGAGCTCGCCCTCGACCGTCATCAGCGCCGTCTCGATCGCCGACGGGTCGATCTGCCGGCCGCGGCTGATCCAGGCGCCGCGCGGCAGCTGGTGCTCCTTGAACACGACCTGGATGGTCTGCAGGTAGAACTCGGCGGTGAGGTCCATCACGGCGAGATATTCGTCGTAGAAGGTGCGGTGCGCCTCGGCGTTGTCGTCGTCGCCCTTGATGAGATGCTCGAACTGCCGCATGTGGGCGTTGATGTGCCGGTCGAGATTCATCGAGATGAAGCTCGTGAGCTGCACGAAGCCCGGATAGACGCGGCGCATCGCGCCGGGATAGTTGAACGGCACCGTCGAGATCACGTTCTGGCGGAACCACATCATCGAATTGCGCATCGCCAGGTCGTTCGGCACGGTCGGGCTGATGCGGGTGTCGATCGGCCCGCCCATGAGCGTGAGCGAGCGCGGCTGGCGCGGATCGTTGGCCTGCGCCATCAGCGCCGCCGCCGCCAGCACCGGCACCGACGGCTGGCACACCGCCATCACGTGCACGTCCGGTCCGAGATAGCGGCAGAAGTCGATGACGTAGTCGACATAGTCGTCGAGATCGAAGTTGCCGCGCGACAGTGGCACCTCGCGCGCATCGACCCAGTCCGTGATGTGCACGTCGTGCTCGGGCAGCAGTGCCTCGACCGTGCCGCGCAGCAGGGTTGCGAAGTGGCCGCTCATCGGCGCCACCAGCAATACCCTCGGGTGGCGCTGGGTCGTGTCGCGCCGGAAGCGCACGAGATTGCAGAACGGCTTGCGCAGCAGGATCTCTTCGTTGACCGCGACGGTCTCGCCGTCGACCTGCGTGGTCCCGAGCCCGAAGACTGGCTTGCCGTAGCTCTGCGTCAGCCGCGACACGATCTCTGCGCTCGCCGCCATCGACTTGCCGAGCCAGGTGTCGGTCAGCGGGTTGTAGGGACTCGAGTAGACGCGCTCGACGGCGTTGGCCCAGAGGCGCACCGGCTGGGCGAGATGGCGATGCAGTTCGTAGGCGTAGTAGAGCATGGGGGCGCGGATTGTACGCCACACTCGCGGCTTGTCACGGAGATATTGCGGCGCACAAATTGTGACCGATCAATGGCTTAGAGAAGGCGTCCCATGGCTGCGGCAATCGTCTCCGCCGTCGTCTCATGCGTGAAGTGGGTCACGAAGTGGCCCTTGCTGTCGAGCAGGTAGACGATCGAGGAATGGTCCATCAGGTAGGGCCCGCCATCCTTGCCCGGGACCTTCTGGTAGTAGACGCGGTAGGCGCGGGCCACGGCGGCGATCTGCTCCGGCGTGCCGGTCAGGCCCTTGATGGTCGGGCCGAAATTGGTGACGTAGCCCTTCATCAGCTTCGGCGTGTCGCGTTCCGGGTCGATGGTGATGAACACCAGGTTGACCTTGTTCGGCCCGTCCGGGCCGAGCTTCTCCGCCGCCGTCTCCATCAGCAGCAGGGAAGTCGGGCAGACATCGGGACAGTAGGTGTAGCCGAAATAGATCAGCGTCGGCTTGCCCCTCAAGTCGGCGTCCGTCACGGTCCGGCCGTCCTGGTCGGTCAGCGAGAAAGGGCCGCCGATGGTGGGTTGGTTGCCCTTCCAGGCGTCCCAGCCGATCCAGCCGGCGGCGCCCACGAGAACCAGGATCCAGACGCCCAGCAGCGCTTTCATGGTACGTGACATGGCGCCGAACATGATGCGGCAGGAAAGGCTCGGCAAGCCGGACCGCTCGTCGCATGCCGGCAAGGGAGACGAAGAGATGAGCATCGAACTGGTGCAGCTCGCCCGCGCCGCTGACTATGCCGCGCGCCAGCATGTCGCGCAGCGCCGCAAGGGCGACCGCGGCGAGCCCTACGTCAATCACCTGATCGAGGTGACGGCCCTGCTGGCCGAGGCCACCGGCGGCGGCGATGTCGTCCTCCTGATGGGCGGGCTGCTGCACGACACGATCGAGGACACCGACGCCACGTTCGAGGACCTGCTGGAGCGGTTCGGCCCCGAGGTGGCGGCGCTGGTGGCGGAGGTGACCGACGACAAGGGCCTGCCCCGGGACGAGCGCAAGCGCCGTCAGGTCGAGACGGCACCCGGCAAGTCGCGGCGGGCGAAGCTGCTCAAGATCGCCGACAAGACCTCCAACCTGCGCGGCCTCATGACTAGCCCGCCGACGGGATGGACAGAGACGCGGCTCGCCGACTATGTCGATTGGGCCGAACAGGTGGTGCGCTCCTGCCGCGGGCTGAATGCCGCGCTCGATGCCGCCTTCGATGCGGCTTATGCGCAGGCGAAGGCCCGGTTCGGCGCCTGAAAGGGGAGACAAGCGAATGTTCTACGATGCCGCCAAGCGCGATCACGGCCTCGCCGTGGATCCGTTCAAGGCGCTGATCGTGCCGCGGCCGATCGGCTGGATCTCGACCGTCGACGGCCAGGGCCGCGTCAATCTCGCGCCCTACAGTTTCTACAACGGCGTCAGCGAATTCCCGCCGATGGTCTATTTCGCCATCACCGGCACCTACGGCGACACGCCGACCAAGCACAGCCGCATGAATGCGGAGGAGACCGGCGAGTTCGTGGTCAACATGGTCTCGGCGGAGCTGGCCGAGAAGATGAACGTCACCACCGCGATGGTGCCCTACGGCGTCGACGAGATGAAGCTCGCCGGCCTTACGCCTGCGCCCTGCCGCTACGTGAAGCCGCCGCGGGTGAAGGAATCGCCGGTGGCGCTGGAGTGCAAGTACTGGAAGACGGTCGAGCTGCCGGTCGAGGAAGGCCACGAGGCGCAGCGCGGCTCGGTGGTGTTCGGCCGCGTGGTCGGCGTGCATATCGACGACAGCATCCTGAAGGATGGCCGCGTCGACATCCTGGCCTTCAAGCCGGTCGCGCGCCTTGGCTACAGCGAATACAGCACGACCGACAATGTCTGGAAGATGCGCCGGCCCGACGACCCGCGATATCAGTGACGCCCCATCGCGCCAGGCGCCCGCCTGCACCGCGCGACATGCACCGCCATAGGTGACCGGATTAGGTCGCCCCACGCGGCACGCTTATCGTTGTCGCATGAGGCGCTTTCTCGACAGCGAGTTCCGGACACCCGTCGCCGCACGGGCGGCGGCAATTGATTCGCCGTTATTTAAAGCGTCACTTCCGGTAACCACCCCGTCGGCCGTGCATCCGTGCGACGCCCGTCGCGAGGCGCGTCACGGGGCCCTTCGTGGGGGCGGTTCCCTTTTATTTCCCTTTTTAAAAGCGTTACTTTCCGTAACCAAGGCCGCGTCGACCGCTCCCGGCCCGGTCGTCCAGGAGCGGTCAGGTGTGCGGGATGCCGGTTCAGCCTTTCACGACCGGCGCAACGCTGCGGGCGATGCCGAGCAGGCGCGTGTCGGCCATCGTCTCGCCCATCAGCATGAAGCCGACCGGCAGCTCGCCGGCGGCATGGCAGGGCAGGCTGATGGCGCAGCGGTCGAGGAAGTTGCCGACCGAGGTGTTGCGCAACAGCGCCAGGTTCCTGCGGGTGAAGCCCTCGGGCGTCGAGACCTCTTCCAGTGTCGGCGCGACGATGGCGCAGGTCGGCATGATCACCGCGTCGTAGTTGGACGTGACCGCCGATACGCGCTTCTGCAGGTTGGCGCGCGCCTGCAGGAGATCGATATAGTCCGCCGCGCCCATCTCCCGGCCACGCATGATGCGGGGATGGACGAACTGGTCGTAGTCGGCGCCCCGGCGGGCGATCAGCTTCTGGTGCCAGGCGTAGGCCTCGGCGGCCGCGAAGCCGCCCTTGGCGTTGATGGACGGCAGTTCGTTGAGCTGCGGCAGGTCGAAAGATTCGACGCGCACGCCCTTGGCGGAAAGCGCGGCGCAGGCGCGCTCGAAGGCCTTGGCGACGGTGGCGTCGAGATCGTCGAGGACGAAGTGCTTGGGCACGCCGAAGCGCAGGCCCGCAAGCGGCGCCGCGTCGGGAATGACGATCGGCTCGGCGGCGAAGACGGCGTCGACGATGGCGCAGCACTCGACCGACTGGGCGAGCGGCCCGATGGAGTCGAGCGACGTCGAGAGCGGCACCACGCCGTCGATGGGCACGCGCCGCGCCGTCGGCTTGAAGCCGACCAGGCCGCAGACGGCCGACGGGATGCGGACCGAGCCGCCGGTGTCGGTGCCGAGGGCCGCGACCGCCATGCCGTCGGCCACCGAGACGGCGGCGCCCGAGGACGAGCCGCCCGGCACGCGGGCGCGGTCGGCCGGATTGCCCGGCGTGCCGTAATGCGGGTTGAAGCCCACGCCCGAGAAGGCGAACTCGCTCATGTTGGTGCTGCCGACGATCACCGCACCGGCCGCGCGCAGGCGCGCCAGCACGGGCGCGTCCTGTTTGGCCGGCGGCGCATCGTCGAGCGCCCTCGAGCCTGCGAGCGTCGTTTCGCCCGCGACGTCGCAGAGATTCTTGATCGAGACCGGCAGGCCGGCGAGCGGCGACGGCACCAGCCCGGCCTTGCGCAGCGCGTCGCTGGCATCGGCGGCAGCCAGCGCCTGCGTCTTGTAGACCTTGATGAAGGCGCGCCGGCCCTCGCCCTTGGGGTCCTCGATGCGGGCCAGCGCCTGTTCGGTGAGGGCGCGGGAGGTGGTGCGGCCGGCGGCCAGGTCCGCGGCGAGCTGTTGAATCGTCGGGTTGGCCATCGTGCCCCTTCCTTATTTCGCGCGGCTCTTCACCAGGTCGTCGACCACGCCGGGATCGGCGAGGGTCGAGGTGTCGCCGAGGTTGCTGAAGTCGTTCTCGGCGATCTTGCGCAGGATACGGCGCATGATCTTGCCGGAGCGGGTCTTGGGCAGGCCCGGCGCCCACTGGATGATGTCGGGAGAGGCGATGGGGCCGATCTCCTTGCGCACCCAGGCGACGAGTTCCTTGCGCAGCTCCTCGCTGTAGGGCTCGCCGGCATTGAGCGTGACATAGGCGTAGATGCCCTGGCCCTTGATGTCGTGCGGGAAGCCGACCACCGCCGCCTCGGCCACCTTGGCGTGGGCGACCAGCGCGCTCTCGACCTCGGCGGTGCCGATGCGGTGGCCCGAGACGTTGATCACGTCGTCGACGCGGCCGGTGATCCAGTAGTAGCCGTCCTCGTCGCGGCGCGCGCCGTCGCCGGTGAAGTACTTGCCGGGATAGGTGCGGAAGTAGGTGTCGATGAAGCGCTGGTGGTCGCCATAGACCGTGCGCATCTGGCCGGGCCAGGAATTGATCAGGCAGAGATTGCCCGTGCAGGGGCCTTGCAGCTCGTTGCCGTCGGCATCGACCATGACCGGCGTGACGCCGAAGAAGGGCCGCGTCGCCGAGCCGGGCTTGAGCTTGGTCGCGCCGGGCAGCGGCGTGATCAGGATGCCGCCGGTCTCGGTCTGCCACCAGGTGTCGACGATCGGGCAGCGGCTGTCGCCCACCACGCGATGGTACCAGAGCCAGGCTTCGGGATTGATCGGCTCGCCGACCGAGCCCAGCAGGCGCAGGCTCTTGCGGCTCGCCTTCTTCACCGGACCCTCGCCCTCGCGCATCAGGGCGCGGATGGCGGTGGGCGCGGTGTAGAAGATGTTGACCTGGTGCTTGTCGATCACGTTCCAGAAGCGGCTCGAATCGGGATAGTTCGGCACGCCCTCGAACATCAGCGTCGTCGCTCCGTTGGCGAGCGGGCCGTAGAGGATGTAGCTGTGGCCGGTGACCCAGCCGACGTCGGCGGTGCACCAGTAGATGTCGCCGTCGTGGTAGTCGAAGACGTAGTGGTGCGTCATCGAGGCGAAGACGAGATAGCCGCCGCTCGTATGCAGCACGCCCTTGGGCTTGCCGGTCGAGCCCGAGGTGTAGAG
>JAFEFG010000068.1 GCA_018240685.1 Pseudomonadota bacterium
GGAAGGCGCGCGCCACCAGGTTCTCCAGCCGGTCCGGATCGAGCCACGAAAGCTCCGTGGCGTGCGCATTGTTCAGCGCGAGGACGCGCTCGAGAGTCGGCGTCATGCCGCCTGTCGATCGAGCAGCAGCCCGTCGAGCTGTCGCGCCAGCGCGTCAGAGATGCGCGTGAGCGGCAGGCGGCACTCCGGCGAGGCGATCAGGCCCTGCCGCCACAGGCAGTATTTGATCGGCATCGGATTGGCTTCGGCAAAGAGCAGCGGCACGAACCGCGCGAGCGGCGTCCAGGCCCGGCGCGCACCGTCCACGTCGTTGGCGGCGAAGCGCCGGCCGACCTCGACGAAGCGACCGGTCATGAGATGGCTCGCCGCCAGGATGCCGCCGTCGGCACCGTTGGCCATCATCGTGAAATAAAGCGCGTCCTCTCCGGTCAGCACGGAGAAGCCGTCGGGCTTGCGCGCCAGCAGGTCGAGCGATTGCGCGATGCTGCCGGAGCTGTCCTTGACGCCGACGATGTTCGGCACCTCGGCAAGCTCCAGCAGCGATTCGTTGGAGAGGTTGACCGCGGTCCGGTAGGGGATGTTGTAGATCAGCATGTCGCGTCCGGCGGCATCCGCGACCGCGCGGAAATGGGCGACCAGTCCGTCCTGGCTTGGCCGGTTGTAGTAGGGGCATACCGAGACGATTCCCGCGAAGGGCAGGCGTGCCAGGCGCTTCAGGGATTTCGTGACCTTGGCGGTGGCATTGCCGCTGACGCCTGCGAACACCGGCACGCGGCCGTCGGCGACTTCGAGCGTGCGCTCGATCAGCCGCTCGGCCTCGTCTTCGTCCAGTGTCGGCGATTCGCCCGTCGTGCCGAGCGGGAACAGCCCGTCGGCGCCGCAGGCGATGAAGTGCGCCACGAGGCGGTCGTAGCTCGCGTAGTCGACGGCGCCATCCTTGAACGGCGTCACCAGCGGAACCCAGAGGCCTGAAATCCTTGTGCTCATGATCGTAAGGATAGGCCGACGTCATAGATAAGAATATCGAATGTTTATGATGTAACTGTTCAAAATCACTTATAATGAAATGATGATCCGCAATCTCGACATTGCTCTGTTGCGAGCCTTCACCACCGTCGTCGAGGCGGGCGGCGTGACGCGTGCCGCCGGCGTTCTGGCCGTGAGTCAGGCCGCCGTTTCCCAGCAGCTCAAGCGGCTGGAGGAGGCGCTCGATTGTCATCTGTTCGAGCGCGAAGGGCGGCGCCTCGTCCTGGCGCCGGCGGGCGAGAGGCTGCTGGCGCAGGCACGTCGCCTGGTCGCGCAGAACGACGAACTGCTGGCCGCCATGCGCACGCCGCCGTTCGAGGGCGAGGTGCGGCTCGGCGTGCCCTACGACATCATCGCGAGCGTCGTGCCGCCGATCCTGCGCGGATTCGCCAAGGCGCAGCCGCGCGTGCGCGTGAGCCTCGTATGCGAGGATTCGCATGTCGTGCGTGAAGCGTTGCGCCGGTCCGGCGATCGCGGCGGCGTCGACCTGGCGCTCACGACCGAGATCGACTGCGGGCGGCATGGCGAGACGCTGCGCACCGACCGGCTCGTGTGGGTGGGGGTTCCTGGAGGGGACGCGCATCTCAAGGATCCGTTGCCGGTGTCGCTCGGGGCGTCGACATGCGTCTTCCGGCCCGTCGCGATCGAGGCCCTGGGCAAGGCGCGCCGCGACTGGCGCGCGGTATGCGAGGTGAGCCGGCTGGAGCCGGTTTATGCGGTTCTGGAAGCGGGGCTCGCGGTGGCGCCGCTGCTGCGCTCGTCGGTGCCGGAGCGCTTCGAAATCCTGGGACGCGACGCGAAGCTGCCGACGCTGCCCGAGTTCCGCATCAACCTCTACGCGCCGCCGGGTCTCACTCCCGCCGCGCGGATCCTCGCCGAACACGTACGGACGGCCTTCTCCGGGGCCCGAAAGTAAGTTCACAACAATTGATACGATCTGGCGCTGTATGTAGCGCGTCGCTGAAACTATCCTCGTCGCGTCGTTCGGAGATTTCGATGCGTACGATCCTTGGTTGGTCCATCAAGCTGTCGATTGCGGGGCTTCTGTACGTGGCGTTGAGCACTGGTTCGGTGAAGCTGCCGGAGACGGTGCTGGGCTACAAGGTGCCCGAGTCGGCGCGTCAATGGGTCGATCGCAACGCGCAGGTCGCGGACCTGGCGCGACAGACGCAGGACAACCTCAAGGGTCTGACCAACGCGTTGAGCTCACTGAAATAGAGGAATTGCCGAGGGGGCGTGCGGGCCCGGCCGACGGTCTCAGCGTCGTCGGTCGGGCCCGTTTCTTTTTGCGTCCTGCCGCCTGAGCGGGCCTGCGGCGCCCCTGTGAGACGGTTCGGCATCATCGATGTTGAATCCCCCCTGACGCTTCGACCATTCTGGCGCCGAAACAACATCTATCGGTCCGGCATGTTCCGTCTTCTCGCATCGTTGCTTCTTGTCCTGGCGTTCTCGTGGCCCGCTTTCGCGCAGCCCACGCCCAACATCCATATCGCCAGCAAGGGGCCATGGAGCGTCGACTGCTCGGCCGAGCCGCAGACCGGCGAGAAGTGGTGCGAGGTGAGCACCACATTCAAGAGCGACAAGCCGCCCTATGCGGTCGAATTCCACTACGTGCGCGACAGTCGGATGTTCTTCGCCCGCGGCTCAGTGCCGCTGTCCGGCGCGCGGGTCCAGGTCGACAGTCATGCCGCCTATGTCTTCGACCGCTGCCTCGCCGGCATGTGCCTCCTGAAGGGACCTCCGGCCGAACGGCTTCTCGCCGAGCTGCGGTCGGGAACCAGGCTCCAGCTGCAATTCGAGGCGCGGCCGCAGATACCGGGCCCGCTCGCGGTGGAACTGGCGGACTTCGATGCCATGTACCGGGCCACCCTCGCCGCGCCGAAGTAGGGCAGCGACGCCCTTCGTCTACGCCTTTCCCTTCGCGTCGTCCGGCATGGCCGCGGCTATGGCCTCGGCAACGCTATGGAAGACATGACCGGCGCCGAGCTCGGACAGGATGCCGAACTGTTCGAGCGCCGCCAGGGCGCGCACGGACACCAGCCGGGCGATGGCGAACTCGATGTGCTGGGCGCGGCATTCGGCGATCACGTCGCGCAGGGCCTCGGCCGCCGTAAAGTCGATGTCGGCGATGCCGCCGCCTTCGAGGACGACCAGGGAGAGCGGCTGGCGCGCGGCGATGATTGCGCGCATGCCGCGCCTGAACGTGTCGGCGTTGGCGAAGAGGAGCGGTGCCTGGAAGCCGACCACCAGGACGTTGGGACGGCTTTCGCCCGGCGTGCCGTTGGACGGCCACCAGATCGTCGTGCCGGGCACGTTGGTGAATTCGCTGACGCGCGTCTGGGTGGTGATCCAGACGCCGTGCAGCAGCGACAGGCTGATGCCGATCGCCACACCGGTCGGGATCGGCAGCACGATGACCGCGCCCGCCGTCAGCAGGATGAGGGCGAATTCCCCCGGCGCCTGGCGGGCGACGGCGTCGATGATCCGTATGCGCACGATCCTGACCGCCACGAACAGCAGCACGCCGGCGAGGGCGGCCTGCGGCACGTGCTTGAGCGTGTCGCCGCCACCGATCGCCAGTGCAGCCACGATGGCGGCCGAGATCAGCACACCGATCTGCGACGTGCCGCCTGCCGCGTGCACGACCGCCGTGCGCGGCGGGCTGGCATTGACGGGGAAGGAACCGAGCAATGCCGCGCCCAGGTTGGCGACGCCGACGCCGATGAAGTCGCGATTGACGTCGGTGGAGAGGCGGCTGGGGTCGGAGAACGAGCGGCTGACGGCTGCCGTCTGCATCATGACGACGAGCGCGAGGATCAGCGCCAGCGGCACGAGCTGCCGCAAGGTGTCGATGTCCCAGGCCGGGACGACAGGCCTCGGCAGTCCGCTCGGCAGCGTGCCGAGCACGGCGACGCCCTTGTCCTCGAGCGAGAAGAGAAGGACCGCGAGCGTCGCCAGCGCCACGGCGACGAGTGCGCCCGGCAGGCGCGGATTGATCTTTTCCGTGGCCAGCGTCAGCGCGAGCACACCGGCGGCGATCGCGATCGACCAGGGATTGGCATCCCGGACATGGACATAGACGCCGGACAGGCGGTCGAAGGTGCTGCTGGACTGCAGGGGGATGCCGAGCGCATCGGGAAGCTGCGAAGCGACGATATGAAACGCGATGCCGGCGAGGAAGCCGGTGACGATCGGCGTGGAGAGCAGGTCGGCGATCCAGCCGAGCCGCAGCAAGCCCGCGACGATCAGGGCCACGGAGACGAGCAGCGCAAGCGCGACGGCGGAGGCGACGAGCGTGTCGGGACCGGAGGCCGCAAGCAGCGCGAGGCTGCCGGCGAAGATCGGCGTGATCGTCGAGTCGGCGCCGGTGGTGAGGATGCGGTTCGTGCCCGCCAGTGCGAAGCCCACGGTGGCGCCGATGAAGGCGAAGAAGCCGATCTGCGGCTCGAAGCCGCCCAGCTTGGCCGTTGCCATCTGCTCGGGAATGGTGATGGCCGCGAGCGTGAGGCCGGCCAGGGCATCGCGCAGCAACCGTTGCGCCTTGCTGCGCCGTGCGCCGGCGGTCGGTGTCGTCGTCGATCGTTCGACTGGCATGGAATGCGTCCGGCTGCGGCGCTTCCTACAGCCGCAGGGTGACGATATGGGAACGGCTCTGGACGGGGGTGAAGCCCAGGCGTCCGTAGAGCGCCAATGCCGGATTGTTCTCCATCACGTCGAGCGTGAAGTCCTTGCCCTTGCGCCGCGCGCGATCGCTCATCCAGGTGAGGAAGCTCGATCCCAGTCCGCGATTGCGCATCTCGGGCGCGAGGTAGAGATGGCCGAGATGGATGGTGAAGCGCGTCTCGCTGCAGTGCAGCCAGCCCGCATCGCGATCCTGCGTCCGCAACACCGAGGCGCCCTCGTCGGCGAGCGCTTCGCGCACGCGGCGCTGATGCGCCTGATCGTCCCAGACGAAGAGGCCGGCGCTCAGCGGCTGCAGGGCGTCGCGATAGAGCGGCCAGCAATAGGCGAAGTCGTCGGGCCGCACGCGGCGAAAGTCGAAAGGAGGCATGATCACCGCAAACGTCGTGAGATCACGATTGCCGCGATCCCGGCGACGGCCAGCAGCAGGCCGTTCCAGATCCAGGGTCGCTGATCGATCATGAAGCTGCTCTTGGGATATGGGAAGTAGCCGCTGCCCTGGCCCATCCAGACGACACCCGTGAAGGCGGCGAGGACGCCCAGGATGAGCAGGATCTTTCGTGTGAGCGGCATGGCCGACCCTATCCCGCCCGGCAGCCGATGGCCAATCCCGCCCCGTTCCCGACCTGAGCCGTCCCCGGCCTGACCCGTCCCTAACCCGGCCCGTCTCCGGTCAGGGTGCCCGGGGCATCGGCGCACTGAACCCGGAAAGGTGTTCGAAGCGCCATCGCAGGGTTGCAACCGGCATCTGCCGGCGTCCGACGTTCCGGGCGGGCTGGGACGCGGAGGGCGCGGCGCGTGCCATGCGGAGGAAGGCCGAAGCGAGTTCGTACTCGCCGAGAAGGGCGGCGCCCAGGGCGCTCAGCAGGGTTTCGCCCTCCCGCACGTCGAGCGTTGGCCCGATCTCCTCGAGGCGCTGCAACTCGGCCTCGAAGCGATGCGCGAAGACCGCCCGGTCGTCGGCACGTGTCGCGGCCTTGGGCGTCGGTTCCGTCATGGGCTCGTCGATCGTCTGAGCAGCGTTGGCCTGCATGGCGCGACGTTCTTCCGTGTGACCGTGAACTAAACGGCGATCTCCCGTCGTGGTTGCATGGACAGTGAGGTTCCGGCCGCCGTCTTTCGTCTTTTCCGGTCAGGCTGCAGCCAAGGGCGCCGTCCAGGCGTTGTAGCCGTAGACCCAGTCGACGTCGGTCACGCCTCTGCCCCAACGATTCTGTCGCGAGGTCAGTTGCACGCGCGCGGTGCGATCGAGTCGCGTTCTCTCGTAGCGTCGCAGGGCTGCCGCGATTTCCTCGCGCGCCGCGCCGGCGAGGCAGCGCGACAGGATGGCGGCATCCTCGATCGCCATCGCCGCGCCCTGCGCCATGTAGGGCGTCATGGGGTGGCAGGCATCGCCCAGCAGGGCGATGTTGCCCTCGGTCCAGCGGTCGAGCGGGTCGCGGTCGACCAGCGGGCGCTTGTGGACCTCGGGCGCGGCCGCCAGCACGCGCTGCACCTCGGAATGAAATCCCTCGAAGGCTGCGCGCAGGACCTTCACGTCGCCCGTCGCCGACCAGGATTCGATCTCGAAGCCGGGTTCGGGCTGGCTGGTGACGAAGTAGATCTCGGACCGGTCCGGCTTCACCGGATAGATGACGATGTGCCGGTCCTCGCCCCACCACTTGGTGCAGTTGGCGATCTCGTAGCCGTCGAGGCGCGCCGCCGGATAGACCGTGCGGTAGGCGATGCGGCCGGTGAAGCGCGGCTCGTCATCGCCGAACAGCGCCGTGCGCACGACCGAATGCACGCCGTCCGCGCCGATGACGGCGTCGGCGGTCGCGACGACGCCGTTGGCGAAGACGAGGCGGATCCGTCCATCGGCCATGGGTTCGAGTCCCGCGAGCCGGTGGTCGAGCCTGACGACCTCAGGCGGAACGGCGCTTGCGAGCGCGGCATGCAGGTCGCCGCGATGTGCCAGCAGATAGGGAGCGCCGTGCTTCGCCTCCGCCTCGGCGCCGAACAGCATGTCGAACAGCACCGCGCCGGTCCGTGCCTCGCGGTTGTTCCACGAGCGTGGATAGAAGGTCTCGGCGCGCAAGGCCGCCTCGAGGCCCAGCCCGCGCAGCACGTGCATGGCGTTGCAGCCGATCTGGATGCCGGCGCCGAGCCGCGTGAAGCGGCGCGCCTGCTCGTAGACCGTGACCTCGAGGCCGGCCTGGCGCAGCGCGGCGGCGGCGGCAAGTCCGCCCATGCCGGCGCCGATAACGGCGATGTCGAGACCGGAAGCACTCATGCCGGCAACGATGCCGGGGGCCGCGCCGCGCCGCAATCGCGGCCGGCGTCAGTAGATCAGGTACGTTTCGCGCCGCAGTCGGAAGCCGTCGAGGGCCGGCCGCCAGGATTGCGCGATCTCGCGCGGATCGGTGTTCGCCTTCAGCGCATCGAGCGACTGGCGCGAGCCCAGCAGGCCCAGCGTGCGGTCGATGGCGAAGCGATCGCCGTAGAGGCGGCGCAGCGCGGACATCAGCTCGATGCCGAGCAGCGGCGTGTCGAGCCGGTTGCGGTCGGTGATGTGCAGACGCACGCCGTGGCACGCCTGGCCGGCGAAGGCCGACTCCGTCGGCGTGAAGGAGGTCGCCTCGAAGCGCACGCCGGGGATGTTGCGCGCGGTGAGATCGGCGGCGAGCGCCTTGCCGTCGATCCAGGGCGCGCCCAGCAGCTCGAACGGCGAGTCGGTGCCGCGGCCGACGCTGACATTGGCGCCCTCGGCCATCGCCACGCCGGGATAGAGCACGGCCTCGTCGAGCCGCCGCAGGTTGGGCGAGGGCGGCACCCAGGCGAAGCCGGTCTGGTCGAACCATGCGCGGCGGTTGTAGCGGCGCATGCTGATCAGGTGCAGACGCGTGCCGAGCTTCTTCTCGGCGTTGAAGAGCCGCGCCAGCTCGCCCATCGTCATGCCGTGCCGGGTCGGCAGCGGCATGTAGCTCACGAACGAGGTGAGATCGGGATCGAGCACCGGTCCCTGCACGGTGCTGGCGGTGATGGGATCGGGCCGGTCGAGCACGTAGAAGTCCATCTTGCGCTCGGCCGCCGCCTCCATCGCGTAGGCCATGGTGGTGGCGTAGGTGTAGTAGCGCGTGCCGACGTCCTGCATGTCGAAGACGAGCGCATCGAGGCCTGCCAGCATGGCGTCGGTCGGCCGCCGCGTCTCGCCATAGAGGCTGTGGACCGGAAGGCCGGTGCCGCGGTCGATGCCCGAGGCGATTCTCCCCTCCGCCGAGGCGTCGAAGCCGTGCTCGGGACTGAACAGCGCGACGAGATTCATGCCATTTCCCTGGCGCAGCACGTCGGCGGTGCGCCGGCCGGCGGAGTCGCGGGCGGCGCCGTTGCTGATGAGGCCGACGCGCCGGCCCGCGAGCTGGCGGAAGCCATAGGCCTCGATCACGTCGATGCCCGACTGCGTCTGCGGCCGCTCGCCCGCCGTCGCCATGGCGCCCACGACGCGGGAGATGCGCCGCAGCATGGGCAGGATGTTGCCGCGGGCGTCGGGGTGCAGGCGGTTGCTGAGGAAGATCAGGAAGCTCTGCGTCTCGGGGTCGATCCAGATCGCCGTGCCGGTGTAGCCGGTATGGCCGAAGGAGTGCGTGGAGAAGAAGGGCGAGAAACGGTCCGAATAGGGCGAGTCGATGTCCCAGCCCAGGCCGCGCAGCGCCGGCTGCCCGGGCGGGCTCTGCGGGCGCGTCATGGCGGCGATCGACTCGGGGCGCAGCACCGCCTGGCGGCGCATCGATGGGTCGCCCATCATCATGCGCGCGAACTTCGTGAGATCGTCGGCGGTGGTGAAGACGCCGGCATGGCCCGCCACGCCGCCCATGCGGAAGGCGGTCGGATCCTGCACCTGGCCCCAGCGCAGCACGCCGTTCTCGATGTCGGCGGGCGCTATGCTGTCGCGCAGCGCCGCCGAGGGCAGGAAGCCCGTATGGCTCATGCCGAGCGGCCGGAAGATGTGCTCCTCGCTGTAGGTCTCTAGCGGCTGGCCCGACACGCGTTGCACGATCTCGCCCAGCACGATGAAATCGACATCGCTGTAGAGGAAGCGCGAACCCGGCGGTGCCGCCGGCTTCACCGCCGCCGCCGCCTCCAGCGCGCCTGCGCGATCCGACCAGCCGCGCGGCGACAGGCCCGCCGGCAGGTCGGCATAGTGGGTCAGGAGCTGGCGCACGGTGATGCCCGCCTTGCCGTTGGCGCCGAAGGCCGGCCAGTAGGCGGCGGCCGGTGAGTCGATGTTGATCTTGCCGCGCTCGACGAGCTGCTGGATGGCGATGGCCGTTGCCATCACCTTGGTGAGCGAGGCGGCATCGTAGATCGTATCGACGGTTGCCGGCCGGCGCTCCGGCGTCACGGCGCGTTCGCCGTAGGCCTGACGCAGCACGATCTTGTCGTGCACGCCCACGACCACCACCGCGCCGGGCAGGTGGCCGGCGGCGATCTCCTCGCGCACGATGTCGGAGATTTCCTGGGGGCCGGCGCTCGCGCCGGGGGCGGGCGCGGCGGCGACGGGCGCAGCCGGAGTCGTGCAGGAGATCAGGACCTGGCACGCCAGGCCCGCGAGCAGAAAGGCCAGCGCCCTAGCGCTGCGAGATCTCGGGCTTGATGTCATTGGTCGAATAGACGTTGCGCGGGTTCCACAGCATCCAGCCGACAGTGCCCGCATCGCGTGCGGCGCGGACCTGCTTGGCGATCTCCTCGCCGCCGAAGGCCTGGCCGCCGAAGGCATAGTCGGTAAAGGCCTGCAGCCACGGCCGGTAGCGTGCCGGCGCGCCGGCGGTGCGCTTGTTGGCTTCCATCAGCGACAGGTGGACGATCTCGTAGGGGTTGGCGACCGGGTTGCGATAGCCCGGAATGCCGAACTGGAAGCTCGACGGATAGAGCATGGGCGAGATGTAATCCACCACGGTGGCGAGATCCTCCAGCCGCTGGCCGATGCCGGTATCGTCGCGATTCCAGCACACATAGCCGAAGATATCGATGGCCACGAACACGTTGTAGGGCGCGAGCCGGCGCTTGGCCTCGCGCAGGAAGCCCGTGATCGCCTCCACTCGCGACGCCTCTGTCGAGGGCTGGCTGAAGACCAGCCCGACCGCGTCGGGGAAGCGGACATAGTCGAACTGGATCTCGTCGAACCCCGCGGCCGCGGCTTCCTCCGCCACGCCCAGCGTATAGTCCCAGGCGTCCTTGCGGAACGGATCGATCCAGGCCAGGCCCTCGCGATCCTTCCAGATGCCGCCGCCGGCATTGCGTATCGCCCAGTCCGGCCGCGCGCTCACCAGTGGATCGTCCTTGAACACCACGATGCGGGCGATGAGGTAGATACCGCGTCCCTTGAGGTCGGCCACCAGCGCCTTGAGATCCGGAATGGTGCGTAGCTTCTGGGCCCCGCTCTTCGCGGCGAGCGGCAGGCTGCTGGGATAGGGGATGAGGCCGCGATCGCCCTTGAGATCGATGACCAGCGCGTTGAGGCCGGTGCGCTCGATCACGTCCAGCGCCGGATCGCGCAGGAACGGCGCCCCGATGCCGTAGACGGTGAGATAGAGCGCCTTGGGCAGGAGCGGCGTGAGCGTGATGTGCTGCGCGTCCTGACCGGCCGTGAGCTGCAGGCGGGCATAGCCGGGCGCGCGCACTTTCGGCGGCGCCGTGCCCGAGAGCCGGTACTGGCCCTGCGCGTCGGTGGTCGTGGTCTGGGCGTCCACCGTGACGGTGGCGCCGGCGATGGGCTTGCCGGTCACGGCCTCGACGACAGTGCCCCGCCAGTCCTCGGCCCGCAGCGGGCCAGACGGCAGCGTCGCCGCGACCAGAAGGAAGAGGGGGAGGAAGAGAAGGGGGCGGAGAGGGGATTTCATCGTTGGCCTGCCATCAGGGCTTCGAAACGGTTGCCGCGGTCGGCATCGACCACGATATAGCGCGGCAGCGCCATGACATTGTCCTTCGCCGTCACCGGACGGCGCTCGATCGAGAAGGCGGCCGTGTAGCCCGCGTCGCGCGCGGCCTGCATCAGCTCCTCGTCGTAGATGCCGAACGGCCAGGCCAGCAGGTCGACCGTCCCGCCCAGCCGCTGCTCGAGGATGCTCTTCGACTTCGCGAGCTGGTCGTGCACGAACTGTCGGTAGGCCGCCGGGGAGAGCCGCTTGCGCTCGACGTTGAAGTTGGGATGCCAGAAGGTGTGGGACTGCACGTCGACGAGGCCCGAGGCCTTCATCTCGGCGAGCTGCGCCCAGGTCATGGCATAGTCGGCGTTCGAGATCGCCGTCGGATAGATGAACAGCGTCGCCGGCAGGCGATAGCGCAGCAGCAGCGGGAACAGATCGCTGTAGACCGTGCGGTGGCCGTCATCGACGGTCAGGACCACGGAACGCTGCAGCGCCTCGCCGCCTGTCCCGTCGGGCGTACCGCCCAGGGCGGCCAGCAGGGTGCGCAGCGGCGCGACGCCGTATCCGCGCTCGCGCATCACGCCGAGCTGGCCCTCGAACACCGGTGTCGTTACCGTCATCTCGTCAGTCAGCACCGGACCGAAGCGGTGATAGAGCAGGATGGGAACGCGGAGCGCGCCGTCCGCGCGCGGACCGGCTGGTGGCTCGGCCGCCCGGCCCGGGACGGAAGAAAGCAGGAAGGCGGCCGGCAGGGCCGCCAGCAACGACCTGCGGGGGAACGGGCGCGAGCCGGCAAGACGCGACATTGCGGCAGCTTAGCGGTGGCGCGCCAATGCGCTTTGATCCACCGCAACGGCAGGCCGCACGGGATGCCGGGCGGCCCCGCGACGTAGGACAGTCATGACCAACCGGGAGACGCAATGACGGAGACGAAGCGTCCGCCGACGCCGCGGGAACTGGTGGCCGACGGCGTCGTGCATGCCTTGGGCGTGGGCCTCGGCTTGCCGGCCGCGATCGTGCTGGTGGCGTGGACCGCCTTTCGCCACGGCCATCAACTCGCGCCGATCGCCATCTACGCGGCCGGCCTGTGCGCGATGTTCGTCTGCTCGGCCGCCTACAACGTGCTGCGCCGGAGCCGGCTGCGCGGCTGGCTGCGGCGCTTCGACCATGCCGCCATCTTCGCCATGATCGGCGGCACCTACACGCCCTTCACCGTGCTGCGGCTGGAAAGCGTCTGGTCGGCGGTGCTGACCGGCGTCATCTGGTCGGTCGCGGGGCTGGGCATCGTCGCCAAGCTCCTGCAGCCGCGCTGGATCGAGCCGGTCTCGGTCGGCCTCTATCTGGCGCTGGGCTGGATCGGCGTGGTGGCGATCGGCCCGTTCCTCGACGGGCTGGCGACGACGACGCTCGCGCTCCTGGCCGCGGGCGGCGTCGTCTACACCGCGGGGGTGGCCTTCTTCCTGTGGCAGCGCCTGCCCTATCACAACGCCATCTGGCACGCCTTCGTGCTGGTGGCTGCCGGCCTGCACTACGGCGCCGTCGTGACGATGGTCTAGCGCCCGTCAGGCCGAGCGCCAGAGCGCGAAGCCGCGCCGTAGCCAGTCGATGGTGAGTGCGACACCGGCCGCGACGGCCCAGACCAGTATCAGCGCCACGACCGCGTAGAGGATCGGTCCCCATGCGGGCCACATCCGCACGATCGGGTCGAGCGCGGCGTCGAAGGCGACGGCGCTGACACGCTTGCAGTCGAGCCCTGCCGTCTCCTGCACGTGCGACGCGCGGCACGAGGCCAGGGCGTTGTCGGCGGTGCTGGTCGCGACCGAGACCTGCTGGCGGTAGATGTAGCCCGGCACCAGGCTCATCCAGACGGCGGACAGCGTGAAGGCCGCTGCGAGAGCGATCCAGAGCGGGCGCATGGCGCGGTGAGTTCCCCCGAAGCCGGCGGCCGATAGCCGCCGTGGTCGAAGCCATCGTAGCCGCCGTCGCGCGCTGTTTCTTCAGGCGAGCTGTATCTTATGTAGCGGTCCCAGGACGGCGACCTTCTCCACAGGCAAATCCTGCTATCAGAGCCTGCAGGGGGAGTGCGCGGCGCCGACGGTCCATGCAGACGAACATCCAATGAAGAAGATCCTGCGGGTCGGGGGCCGGGTCGTGCTCATCCTCGCCATCACCCTGGCACTGGACTACGTCCTCACGGCCACCGTCTTCTCGGGGCTGAAGCGCACCTGGATCGCGGCCGACGCGGCCAACCTCGACACCTACATCTGGGCGCCGTGGCATCACGATCTGATGCCCAACCGCAAGTCGATGCGCACCTGGGGCCGCATCCGCTTTCCGTGGCGGACCGACAAATACGGCTTCCGCACCGGCCGCTGCGCGGCGGGCGAGGCGGAGAAGGACCACCCGGCGATCTTCGTCATCGGCGATTCCTTCGTCGAGGCGCTGGGCGTGAGCTACGAGGAGAGCTTCACCGGCCTGATGGCCTGCGATGCGGCGAGCCAGGGCAAGGCGGTATGGAACCTCGGCGTCGCCTCCTACAGTCCGATCATCTACTACCGCAAGGTCCGCGGCGCCGCGAAGAAGCTCGGGCTGAGGCCGCAGGAGGTCTTCGTCTTCCTCGACCTTTCCGACATCGACGACGAGGCCAACGTTTATCGGGAGTGGCCGGACGGTACCGTCCACTTCGCCTCCGAACCTCTTCCCGCCCATGTCGAGGCCGCGAGGGACGGCGCCGACGGCGGCGGTGGCAACGGCCCGGTCTATACCGGGCCGCCCTTCAATTTCACCCGCTTCGTGCTCGACAACTTCGCGTCGATACGCTTCGTCTACGACCTCTTCCTGGTCTCCTCCTTCGGCGAGAAGATGTCGTACGGCCGCGAGCGCGCCCGCTGGAGCCTGGATCCCGACCTGATGAAGGCCTGGGGCGAGCGCGGCCTGGCGAGCGCGGCGCGGAATCTCGACAAGCTGGTGCAGACCTGCCGTGACTGGCACTGCCGCGTCACGCTGGTCGTCTATCCTTGGCCCGACAGCATCGTCGCGCGCGACCGCGACGGCATCCAGGTCACCTACTGGCGCGACTGGGCGGCGCGCGAGGGTGTGCGCTTCGTCGACGGCTTCGCGCCTTTCTTCGACCTGCCTGCCACGGAGACGATGCAGAAGTACTTCATCCGCGGCGACGTCCACTTCACCGCGGCTGGCAACCGCCTGCTCTACGAGGCCGTGAAGCAGGCCGTCGACGGGCAGTGGTAGTGCCCGGGGCGACCGCCGAAGCAGAAGTCATCGCGCCCTAGAACACCTTCGTCAGCGAAACGAACACGCGGCTGGCGCAGTCGTTGGTGTGGCCGCAGCCCTCGGCACTGATGTTGGTACCCGTATAGGCGAGCGTCAGGTCGAGGCCGAAGGCCGAGGTGACGAGCCCGACCTGCCAGTACCAGTAGTCGTTGCTGGGGATGCCATAGGCCACGTAGTTGTCGACCCAGAGGTTGCCGAGCGATGCGTAGCCCGTGAAGGAGAAGCGCTCGTCGAACTGCAGGAACGGCAGCGGTGCGCGGAACATGCCGCGCTTGTTCCAGGCCCAGCCCGAATTGCCAAAGGAGTTGGGGCTGAAGCGCAGGCGGCCGCTCGCCGTCGCCCAGCCCAGGTCGTAGTCGACGTTGATGCTGATGTCGCCGTAGTCGTAGCCAAGGGCGCCCGGAAAGCCGGGATAGTTCACGCGGACGTAGCCGAGATCGAGCTTGAGCCGGCGATCGAGCAGCAGCGCCTTCATGCCTGCCGTCACGTCGATCTCCACGCCCTGGCCGGCAGGCTGGGTGGTGTTGGAGCCCCAGCCGGAAAGATAGAGCCAGAACGGGAAGCGCTCGATCAGGTTCGGCGTGCGGTAATCGAGGCCCAGCTGGAGAGCAGGCCCAAGTGCTGAGTTGGAAATGCCGGCATAGGAGTAATCCGAGGCGACGGTGATGTTGGCGTTGAAGGTGCCGCCGAACGGCGCCGCCCAGCGTCCGGGCTTCTGCGCGGCTTCCTGCCAGGATTCCTGCCATGGTTCCTCGGCGCGCGCGCCCGTGGCAGCGGCCATCGCCCCCAACATCAGACACAGAATTGCGCCGTCTCTTCCCCGCACGGAAACAAGGATAGGGCGCGCTGCCGACCGTGCGCCAGCGTTACCGGAAGGTGCCAGGCGTTTCTGCCAGGGAAAGGAAATTCAGTCCTTGTGCTATCGGAGTCCGGGAGATGGCATGCCGCGCCGGTTGAGGGCATTGGCGACCGTAATAGGGGCGCGCGCAGTGCCAGCGTAAAGTAGCGGCCATGGCCTGTCCGCTCCCGCCGGTTCCATTATTTTTCCATTTATTTAATGGAATCGCCGCTCCTCGCGGCGCCGGAGCGGACAAGCCTACGGCACTTGGAGGAATGCGCCGACGGCGGTCACTGCTTCGGCCAGGCCGACGCGATCGACCTGCACGCCGGCCGGGAAGGCGGTCAGCAGGCGCGAGGGCAGGCGGGAGTCGAGCATGACGAACACGCCGCGATCGTCGGCGCGGCGGATCAGGCGGCCGTAGGCTTGCTTGAGCCGCAGCCGCGCCAGCATGTCGTCATAGGCGTTGGCGCCCGCGCCGGCCGCCTTCCACGCCGCCTTGCGCGCGCGGTGGAGGATGTCAGGACGCGGCCAGGGCACGCGGTCGAACACAATGAGGCGCAGCGAACGGCCCGGCACGTCGACACCGTCGCGCACCGCGTCGGTGCCGAGCAGGCACGAATGCTCCTCGGCGCGGAAGATGTCGACCAGCGTCGCCGCATCCATGCCGCCGACATGCTGGGCGTAGAGCGGCAGGCCCGCCTCCTCGAGTGCGGGCGCGATACGCTGATGCACGGCGCGCAGGCGGCCAATGGCGGTGAAGAGTCCCAGCGCGCCGCCGCCGCTGGCCAGGAACAGAGCGCGGTAGGCGGCGGCCACCTGCTCGGTATCGTCGCGCTTCACGTCCTTAACGATCAGCACGCGCGTGGCCTGCGCGTAGTCGAACGGCGAGGCCATTGCCGCGCGCATTGCCGGCGCCAGCAGGTGACGCGCGCCGGTGCGCGCCTCGGCTGCGAACCAGTCAGCCGGCGCTACATGGGAGCGCGCAACTTCAGTTGCGCTCATGCTTCCGAGCGCCACTTCGCGCGGGATGGTTTCCCGCGCTTTAGTGGCGCGCTCCGCCGAGTCATCGTTTGCCGCGGCCGGCACGCCGAGCGAATCGCGCAGCGTCGCCGAGGTGATGACGGCGCCGTGCGCGGGCTTCAGCACCGCGTTTACGAACGGCTCGGTGGGATCGAGATAGTGGCGGTACATGCCGACATCGGTCTCGCGGCTCTGGCTGCGCTCGACCGCGAACCAGTCGACGAAAGCGGGATCGGCGTCGTCGTGCAGGCCGCGCAGCATCGACCGCCAGGCCTCCAGCGTGAGTTCGCAGCGGTTGGCGAGCGAGCGCGCGACGCCCTCGATGCGGCCGCGTTGGCCGGAGTCGAGTTCGTCGGCCTTGGCCTCGAGCTTGGCACGCAGGGCGGCGCGCAGCTTGCGCACCGGGACCAGCATCTGCTCGAACAGCTCGGCCAGCGCGTCGGCCGCCTCGATCAGGCCGGGATTGAGTGGGCGGATGTCGCATTCCATGCCGAAGCCCTGGTCCTCGCCCGCCGCGCGCGCGCGCACCTGGACGCGCACCAGCGCCAGGAACTCCTCGGCCGGCCCCAGCACCGTGCCATCGGCCAGCCGCGTCTGCCAGTTGGGCGCCGGCAGGCGGCGGGCGAGATCGAGCAGGCGGCGCAGCGCGCCCTGCGCGTCGTCGTCCTCGCCCAGCAGATCCTGGACGCGCCGTTCCAGTCCGCGCGCCCGGCTGCCGCGGCGGCCCTCCGCCCCCAGGATCCAGCGCCGCAGGTCGGAGCCCTCGACGCCGCTCAGATGCGCGCCGAAGGCACCGTCGGCGGCGTCGAACAGGTGATGGCCTTCGTCGAAGACGTAGCGCAGCGGCCGCGTGCCGTCGTCGAGCCCGCCCATGGCCGCCTGCACCATGACCAGCGCATGGTTGGCGATCACGATGTCGGCCTGGCGGGCGCGGCGGATGGTGCGCTCGACGAAGCATTTCCGGTAATGCTCGCAGGCGGAATAGATGCACTCGCCGCGCCGGTCGGCGAGCCGGGTGATGCGGTTGCGGCCGAGCAGGTCCAGCAGCCAGGCCGGCAGGTCGCCGCCGATCATGTCGCCGTCGCGCGAGGCCAATGCCCAGCGCGCCAGCAGGCCGAGGCCGACGGCGTTCTCGGGCACCAGCCCGGTGCGCAGCACCGCTTCCTGGAAGTTCAGCAGGCAGAGATAGTTCTCGCGGCCCTTGCGGATCACGACGCGGCGACGCTTCTCCGCGCTGTCGCGATGCAGGCGGTCGAGCTCGCTGTCGATCTGGCGCTGCAGGTTGCGCGTGTAGGTCGCGATCCAGACCGGCGCGCCGTTCTTCTCCGCCCACAGAGAGGCCGGTGCGACATAGCCCAGCGTCTTGCCGACGCCGGTGCCGGCCTCGACCAGCACGACCTTGGGCTTGTCCTCCTCCTCGCGCGGCGCGAAGGCCTGCGACGCGGCGGAGGCATAGTCGCTCTGTGTCGGCCGTGCCTCGGCCATGTTGGGGCCGGCGGCGATGAGTTGCGCCAGCCGCAGGCGCGCCTCGCGCGGCTCGACAGGCTGCGAGCCGGGCGGCGGCGCCGGCGGCGGCTCCTCCCAGGCGGGCAGGCTCTTCCAGACATCGAGGCCAGCGCCGAGCCGCAGCCTCTTCGCCGGGTCGAGGTCGAGGCCCAGCGCGTCGAGCACCTGCCGGCCCCAGGGCCAGTCGCCACGTGCCATCACCAGTGCCGTGTCCTTGAGATCGGGCGAGGCGAATGCCGCCATGTCCTCCAGCGCGTCGAGCAGGGCTTTCGCCGCGTCGGGCAGGCGCGCCAGCTCGTCCTCCGGCGTGGCCGGGGGCGGCAGGTCGAGCGCCTCGCACAGGCCGCGCACCGTCGGCAGGCAGAAGGTGGCCGGATGGACGAAGGCGTAGAGTTCCAGCAGGTCGCGTGCGGCCAGCGAGTCGAGGCCCAGCCGCGCCGCCGTCGCCGGTCCGTGGCAGACGAGGGGAAAGCTGGCGGCGGCGCGCAGGCCCGCGTCCGGCCCGCCGATGCGCTCGATCTCGCCGTCGGCCGAGAGCCACAGCGCGCCGCGGGCGGTTGCGATCAGGGCAGGCATGGCGCTCGCCCTCATGGTGCCTTCGCTGTTTTCGCGACAGGAGGCATGAGGTCAGTTGGCGCAAGGGATGATATGCGGCCGTCCATCAACAGCCCGATAGCATACAATGCGGTGACAATGAGGCTCGCTCGTCGCTCCCTTCTCTCCGCCGCCGTCGCGGCCACGGGTGCGAGCTTGGCGTCACCCGCGCGGGCGGCCGACTTCGACGTCGCGATCGTGGGAGCGGGCGTGGCGGGCCTCGCGGCGGCCAAGGCCCTGATGGCGGCGGGCAAGAGCGTGCAGGTGCTGGAGGCGCGCGACCGCATCGGCGGGCGCACCATCACCGATACGGGGCTGGGATTCGCCTTCGACCTCGGCGCGGCGGGGCTGGCACCGGGCGGTGCGCTGGCACGGGCGCTGGGCGCCCGGCTGGCCGCCCCATCGCTCGCGGCGGCGATCGTGCTGAACGGCAAGGAACTCAGCCCCGAGGATTATGCGCGCTACGAGAAGGTCGCGGCCGAGCTCGGCAAGACCTTCGACCAGGTGCGCAAGGCGCTGCCCGGCGCCGATCCGCGCCAGGTGTTCACGCCCCGGGAGGCGCTGGAGCAGATCGCCCTGGCCGAACTGGCGCGCCGCACGCCGTTCGAGGGCGAGCAGGACGTGCCGGAAGGCGTGGGACTGCTGGTCGCGCGCTGGGCCGCCAAGGTGCCGGTGAAGACCGGCATGCGGGTCGTGCGCCTCGATTCGACCGGATCGCTGGTGCGGGTCGTCGCCCCGGCCCTCGAGGTGGCGGCGCGGGCGGCCATCGTCACCGTGCCGGTGGGCGTGCTGGCGGCGGGGGAACCGAGCTTCGCGCCGCCGCTCAGGCCGGACAAGCGCGCCGCCGCCGCCGCGATGCGGATGGCGCGCTACGACAAGGTCGCGGTCGGTTTCTCGCGCGAGGCGCTGAAGGCGCCGGCCGATGCGCGCGTCACGGCGCTCACGCGCACGGGCCGGGTCGTGCAGGCCGTGCTGCGGCCGGGCGGCCATGAGGGCGCGATCGTGATGGCCGAGGGCGACGAGGCGCACGAGGTCGAGGGGCTCGGCCCGACGGCGGCCGGCGCCTGGGCCATGACGTCGCTGGCCGACGTGTTCGGCAAGGAGCTGCGCTCGGCCTTCGCCGGCGCGCGCGCGACGCGCTGGAGCGACGACCGCTATGCGCGCGGCGCCTGGTCGGTGGTGCGGCCCGGTCGCGAGGGCGAGCGCGACCGCTTTGTGCTGGCGCAGCCGCACCAGGGCCGCATCTTCTTCGCCGGCGAGGCGACCGACGCGGGGACGCTCGAGGGCGCCTATGCCTCCGGCCTGCGCGCGGCCAACGAGGCGCTGGCGGTGCTGGGCCGGCGCTGACGCACGATCGCGGCGCAGAGCAGGGCGGCCAGCACCAGCGCCGCGGCCGCGCACCACGACGGCACGGCGAGGCTGCCGGTGAGGTCGTAGACATAGCCCGCGAAGGCCGGCCCCAGGATCTGGCCGGCGCTGAAGGAAGCGGTCATGAGCGCGATGCGGCCGCGCGGGTCGCCGTCGCCTTCGCGGGCGGCGATCAGGCCGAGCGCCGTCAGCCCCATGAAGGTGCCGCCGACGAACAGCGAGGAGACGATCACCGTGGCGGCGTTGACCCAGAGCGCCGCAGCGGCCACGCCGACCGCCTCGACCAGCGCCGCGATGGAGAAGGTGGCGAGGATGCCCCAGCGGGCGCCGAGGCGGGTCCACAGCGCTACCGACGGCGCGGCGCTCAGCCCGAACATCACCCAGATATAGGGTTCGAGGCCGGCGATCGTGCTCGTGCCGCGCACCATGGCGACGATGAAGGTCGCGGTGATGATGTAGCCGAAGCCGAACAGGCCGTACGCACCTGCCAGCACGAGGAAACGTGCGCTGAGGCGTGATCGTCCCTGCGGCGCGGCGCCGGCAGCGCGGGCCGGATCGGGCGGCACCATCTTCACGACCGCGGCGCTGGCCGCGAGCGCCAGGGCGGCGCTGGCGAACCACATCGTGCGCCAGTCGCCGAGCGTCGCGACCAGCGCCGCGGAGGCGGCAATGCCGCTGCCGACGCCGGCGAAGTGGACGGCGGACAGGCCGCTGCGGCCCGCCGCGGCCAGCCGGTCGAGTACCAGCGCCGACGCGAAGATCAGGATGAAGGCCGACGCGAAGCCCGCCGCCAGCCGCAGCAGCAGGAACAGCGGCAGCGAGACGGTGAGGCCCATCGCGGCGAGACAGGCAATGTTCACGGCCAGTGCCGCCATCAGCCAGGCGCGGCGCGTGCCGGGCAGCCGCAGCGCGGCGGCCAGTGCGCCGGCGAGGTAACCGACGAAGTTCGCCGAGGCGATCAGGCCGGCCTGGCTCTTGGTGAGGCCCAATGCCTCGACCATGGGCGGCAGGATCGGCGTGTAGACGAAACGGCCGATCCCGATGCCGGCGGCCATCGCCAGAAGGCCACCGAAGGCAAGCGTCGCGGGCGATTTCGTCATGCCACCCTTTCTCCGGGGCGCGCACTTTGGGCCGTCGCCTCGATTGACGCAATTGTCCCCGGCACCTAGTTTCGCCGCTCCATGTCACAGATCGACCGCACCATCGCCGAGGCCGCGCGCGCGTGGCCATTCGAGGAAGCCCGCAAGCTCGTCGCCCGCATCGGCGGCCCGGAAATCGAGCGTGCGCCGGCCAAAGGCTTCGTGCTGTTCGAGACCGGTTACGGGCCGTCGGGCCTGCCGCACATCGGCACCTTCGGCGAGGTGGTCCGCACGACCATGGTGCGCCAGGCGTTCCAGCGCCTCTCCGACGTGCCGACGCGGCTGTTCTGCTTCTCCGACGACATGGACGGGCTGCGCAAGGTGCCCGACAACGTGCCGAACAAGGAGATGCTGGCGCAGCATCTCGGCAAGCCGCTGACCGCCGTGCCGGATCCGTTCGGCAGCGAGCACGGCAGCTTCGGCGCCGCCAACAACGCGCGCCTGCGCGCCTTCCTCGATTCGTTCGGCTTCGAGTACGAGTTCCAGTCGGCCACCGAGTGGTACAAGTCGGGGCGCTTCGACAAGATGCTGCTCACCATGCTGCGCCACTACGAAGAGGTGCAGGCGGTGATGCTGCCGACGCTGGGCGAGGAGCGGCGTGCGACCTATTCGATCTTCCTGCCGATCTCGCCCCGGACGGGCCGCGTGCTGCAGGTGCCGGTCATCAAGACCGATGCCGATGCCGGTACGATCGTCTATCGCGACGAGGACGGCACGCTGGTCGAGACGCCGGTGACCGGCGGCAACGTCAAGCTGCAATGGAAGGCGGATTGGGCCGGGCGCTGGTTCGCGCTCGATGTCGACTACGAGATGTACGGCAAGGACCTGATCCCGTCCGCCGAGCTTAGCGCCAGGATCGTGCGCATCCTCGGCGGCAAGCCGCCCGAGGGCTTCAACTACGAGCTCTTCCTCGACGAGGAAGGCAAGAAGATCTCCAAGTCGAAGGGCAACGGCCTCTCGGTCGAGGAATGGCTGCGCTATGCGCCGCCCGAATCGCTGGCGCTCTACATGTTCCAGGCGCCGCGGCGCGCCAAGCGGCTCTATTTCGACGTGATCCCGCGCGCCATCGATGACTATCTCGCTTTCGTCGAGAAGATGCCGAACGACGAGCCAGCGAAGGCGCCTGACAACCCGGCCTGGCACATCCACAACGGCAAGTCGGTGGATCATCACGCCGCGGGCGTCAGCTTCGCCATGCTGCTCAATCTCGCCAGCGTAGCGCACACCGACGACAAGGACGTGCTGTGGCAGTACCTGCGCCGGTACGTGCCGGGCGCCACGCCGGAGAATGCGCCCTATCTCGATCGCCTGCTGCAGGGCGCGGTGGCCTATTACCAGGACTTCGTGAAGAGCACGAAGAAGTTCCGGCTGCCGAGTGAGAAGGAGCGCGGGGCGCTTCAGGATCTCGCCGACACGCTGCGCAAGATCCCCGAGAACGAGAGCGCGGAGTTCATCCAGAACGAGGTCTACGAGGCGGGCAAGCGGCACTTCGCCAAGGAAGAGCTGCGCCAGTGGTTCAAGACGCTCTACGAGGTGCTGCTGGGCAGCGAGCAGGGTCCGCGCATGGGCGCCTTCATCAAGCTCTACGGCCGCGACAACGTCGTGAAGCTGATCGAGCGCGCCCTGGCCGGCGAGGATCTCGGCCAGGCGGCGTAGCCTACCGTGCCGACCTTTGCTTAT
The DNA here is from genome assembly GCA_018240685.1 of Pseudomonadota bacterium. Classification (GTDB taxonomy): domain Bacteria; phylum Pseudomonadota; class Alphaproteobacteria; order Reyranellales; family Reyranellaceae; genus Reyranella. The sequence continues at coordinate 22,053 of JAFEFG010000068.1, forward strand.
CCCCAGTTCGAGGCCCTGAAGTCGACCACGAAGGATTGCGCCGGCCGCCACTTGTAGACGCGGCGCTTGGCGGTGAAGGTCGCGTTCTGGTGGATCACGTTGTAGCAGGGATCCTCGCGTTCCAGGATCGTGAGGATGCGGCGGAAGTCGGCGCGGCGCTGCTGGAGGTCGGTGCCGCTCTGCAGCGCCTTGATGCGGGCCGCGGCCTCCTCGTTCTCCCACTGGCCGGCCTCCCAGGTCTGCCCGCCCGGCGCATAGGCTGCGAGCGAGGCGACGGGATCGTTGAACCACGAGGAGTTGGAGTTCTCGCAGATGCCGCGGCCGGGGAAGCGGCCCAGGATCTGGCCCCAGTTCTCCTTCATCTCGATCGCGACGTTGAGGCCGACCGCGCGCCATTGCTCGACCATGATCTGCGCCGTCTGCACCTGGTTGGTGTAGTAGTTGTTCAGCATCTGATAGGGGATCGGCGCACCGTCGTAGCGCGCCTCCTTCAGAAGCCGCTTGGCCTCGGCGGGATCGTAGGCGGGCGCGGCCCAGTCGGTGAGCAGCATCGGGCCGAAGAAGTCCCATTGCAGACCCTTCGGCACTTTGGTGCGGCCGGCCCACAACGCGTCGACGATCGCCTGGCGGTCGACGGCATGGGTCATCGCCTGCCGCACGCGCGGGTCCTTCAGTGTCGGATGATGCTTGTCGAAGATGGTGAGGCGGATGTTCATGATCGGTCCGCCCACGACCTCGAGCTTGGGATCGGACTCGATGGTGGCGATCTGGTCCGGCGGCATGTCGCAGGCGAAGTCGAAATCGCCCGCACGCAGGCCGTTCACGCGCGCCGCCACTTCCGGCACCTCGACGAAGCGCAGCCGCCTGATCGGCGGCCGGCCGCCCCAATAGGCGTCGAACGCCTCCATCACGAGCTCGGAATCGGGCTTGTACTCGACGATGCGGTAGGGGCCGGTGCCGACCGGCTTGTGCGCCCAGTCGAGCCAGCTCGGCGCCTCGGCGAAGGCGCGCTGCGAGAAGATCGAGCCGGTGTTGCGGGTCAGGCGACCCTCGATCGTCGCATCGGGCACGCGGTTGACGAAGCGCACTGTGTACTTGTCGACGATCTCCATGCGCTCGAAGCCGGGATAGGCGGCCATGGCGATCTTGGGCGCTTCGGGCGGCGGCACCTTGCTGCTGGCGCCCGGCGTGGTCGAGACCCACATGCCGCGCGTGTCGACGGCGCTGCCGGTCCACATGCGCTGCGGCCCGAAGCTGAAGGCGACGTCCTCGGCGGTCATGGCATCGCCGTTGTGGAAGCGCACGTTCTGGCGCAGCTTCAGTTCGAGCGTGCGCTCATCGACGCGCCGGAAGCTTTCGGCGAGGCCCGGCTGCAGCGACAGGTCGCCGGTCCAGGCGTGATCCGTCAGCGTCTCGGCGAAGGTGTAGAAGACGCGCTGGCCGACATTCGACTGCTCGCGCATCGGCTCGAGCGTGTTGGAGGTGGAGATCTTCTGCACCGCGACCGTGATGGCGGGGCGATTGTCGGCCTGGGCAATGGCCGGGCAGGGCAGGGCGGCGGTGCCGGCAAGGGCGAGGGCGCGACGTCGAGAAAGCAGCATGGGAAGGTCTCCGTTTCATGGACCTTCCTCGCCGGCCGTGATCGCACGGTGACAGATTCGTTCAAGTTGTTTGACGCCCGGGCGCCTGCCGGAGGAGGCCGTCAGGGGCCGTCGGTCACCGCCCCGAGATAGGCCAGCACCAGCCGCACCAGTTCGTCCTCGAAGCTGCGGCTCTTGAAGAACGCCTGCTCCTCCAGCACCGCGCTGCGGATCGCTCCCATCAGCGCGCGCGAGACGACGAAGATCTGCTCGGGGGAAAGCGCGGCGAAGACGGGCGCCGGGGCCCGGCCGACGCTTTCGCCTGCGCGGGTGATGAAGGCGGCGATGGGCGCCATCATCTCCCCACCCTGGCCTTGCGACAGGATCGCCTGCAGCACCGCCTTGCGGGCGCGCTGGCGGCCGCGAAAGGCGCCGACGATGGCGCGGATCATGGCCCGCACCCGTCCGTCGGCGGCAAGCCCGACGTCGCCGCGCAATGCCTCGGCGACGCGCAGGAACACGGCGTTCATTTCGCGCTCGGCCAGCGCGCACAGCACGGCGTTCTTGTCGGCGAAGTATTGATAGAGCGTGCCGATGCTCACGCCCGCGCGCTCGGCCACGGCATTGGTCGTGAAGGCGGCAAGGCCGCCCGCCTCGAGAATCTGAGCCGCCGCCTCGAGGATCGCGGCCACCGTTTCCTCCGCACGCGCCTGCTGCGGCTTTCTTCTCGTCGTTTCAAGGGGTTGGGTGGTCCTGGCCATGTTCCCTCGCGACCCTCCGAAGGCGAGTATCAAATATGAGAGACACTCATATATTGGGGGTCATCGAAAGGAAAGGACCATTTCCATGGGAACGCTTGCCAAGCTCTACATGATCCTGCTGCCGGTGGTGCTGGGCGCCGCGGTGGTCGAGGGGCTGTGGCTGTCGCGCACCCGACGCGAGGGTTACGACTGGAAGGCCTGGGGCACCTCGGTCGCCGACCTTGCGGTGCGCCGGCTGCTCTTCCTCGTGCCGTTCAGCCTCGCGACGCCGGTCTTCGCCTGGGCGTACGAGCACCGGCTGTTCACGTTCCATATCGACAACGTGGGATCGGTGCTGCTGCTCTTCATCAGCCTCGAATTCTTCTACTACTGGTATCATCGCGCCAGCCATACGGTGCGCTGGTTCTGGAACTCGCATTCGGTCCATCATTCGCCCAACCGGTTCAACCTGGCGGCCGCCTACCGCCTGGGCTGGCTCGGCAAGTTCACCGGCGCCACCATCTTCTTCACGCCGCTCTCGCTCCTGGGCTTCGAGCCCTACACGGTGCTGGCGGCGCTATTCCTGAACCTGCTGTACCAGTTCTGGATCCATGCCGACTGGATCCCGAAGCTGGGGTGGCTGGAATACGTCCTCAACACGCCGTCGGCGCATCGTGTCCATCACGCGCGCAATCCGGAATATCTCGATGCCAACTATGGCGGCGTGCTGATCGTGTTCGATCGCCTGTTCGGCACCTACATCGAAGAGCGGAAGGACCTGCCCTGCGAGTACGGCCTGGTCACGCGGGTGACCACCTACAATCCCGTGCTCATCAATCTGCAGCCGTGGATCGGCCTCGCGAAGGACCTGCTGGGCGCCCGCTCCCTCGGCGAGGTCTGGGGTTACCTGTTCGGCGCGCCGGGCTGGCGCCCGGACGGCCAGGGCCTGACCACGGCCGAGCTGCGGGCGCGGGCGGTCGAGGCCAAGGCGGCGGCGCTCGGGGTGTCATGACTTAATCTCCTTTGAGCGCCCGCTGTCGCGTCGACAGACTGGCGCCCGAAGGAGACCGGGATGGGCAAGGACAAGGTCTGCGTCGTGATCGGCGCAGGAGACGCGACGGGCGGTGCCATCGCCCGTCGTTTCGCGCGCGAGGGCTACACTGCCGTCGTCACGCGCCGCAACGCCGACAAGCTGACGCCGCTCGTGGCGCAGATCGCGGAGGAGGGTGGCAAGGTCCATCCGTTCGGTTCCGACGCGCGCGACGAGGACCAGGTGGTCGAGCTGTTCCGCCGGGTCGAGACAGAAATCGGCGAGGTCGAGGTCTTCGTCTTCAATATCGGCGGCAACGTCCGCTTCGACATCCGCGACACGACGAGCCGCGTCTACCGCAAGGTGTGGGAGATGACAGCCTTCGCCGGCTTCCTGACCGCTCGAGAAGCCGCAAAGGTGATGGTGCCGCGCGGTCGCGGCACGATGCTGTTCACCGGAGCGACGGCGAGCCTGCGCGGCGGCCGCGGCTTCTCCGCCTTTGCCGGCGGCAAGCATGCGGTGCGGGCCCTCGCGCAGTCGATGGCGCGCGAGCTCGGGCCGCAGAACATCCACGTTGCCCATGTCGTCATCGACGGCGCCATCGACACCGAATGGATCCGGACCAACTTCCCGCAGCGCTACGAGGGCGGGCCGGACGTCGTGCTCAACCCGGACGACATCGCAGAGGCTTACTGGCAGCTGCACCGCCAGCCGCGCTCCGCCTGGACCTTCGAGATGGATCTGCGGCCCTGGAAGGAGACCTGGTGAGCGCGCCGGCCGGACCGTGCACGCGAAAACGCCGCGGCCCTGGCCGCGGCGTTCGGGATCGTCCTGCTGGCGCAGGCCGCCTGCGGCGGCCGCGTCGTCAGTAGCGCCGCGGCGTTGTCGCCGCGCCAGTGCCAGCACCGACCGCGCCGCCGATCAGGGCGCCCGGCAGCACGCCGAGGCCGGTTACGCCGCCGATCACCGCGCCCGATCCGGCACCGATGGCGCCGCCCGTCACCGCGCGCTGACCCCAGGTGTCGCCGCAGGCCGTCGCGCTGAGAAGAATGGCGGCGAGAACGATGTAGTGACGCATCAACATACCCCCGTTATCGAAGTGAAGGCCGCATCGATGGCCTCCACTGCTAGATACGAGGGGAATTAGGGCCGAAACCGGGCGTCGGGTGGTGACAGAGTTGTGACCGGCGGGGACAGTTCTTGCGGGTGGCGGGATCGGAGGCGATCGACGCCGGCGTTCCGCTACAGGATGCGTTGCGTGCGGGAGAAGCCCATGTAGAGTTCGTGCGCCTTGCGCGCGAGCGGACCGGGCTGCAGGTCGCGGCCTTCGTAGCGGCTGACGGGCTGGACCTTGCCGGCGTTGCCGGTCGTGAAGATCTCGTCGGCCTGCTCGAGATCGGCAGTGGTCACCGTGCGTTCGTCGACGCGCACGCCGGCATTGCGCAGCAGGGTGATGGTGCGATTGCGCGTGATGCCGGCGAGGAAGCTGCCGTTGGGCACCGGCGTCGCCACCACGCCGTCCTTGGCGATGAAGATGTTGGAGCTGCAGGTCTCGGCGACGTTGCCGATCGCGTCCAGCACCACGCCGTTGTTGAAGCCGCGCTTCAGCATCTCCGCCACGCCGCGCGAGGAATTGGGATAGAGGCAGCTCGCCTTGGCGTCGGTCGGCGCGGTCTCGGGTGTCGGCCGGCGGATCGACCGGCACAGGCCGAGCGTCAGCGGCGTGCCGGCGCGCATCGGCGAGACGTAGATGCAGAGCAGGAACTGCGTCGACTCAGGGTCGACCGAGATCGGTCCGGAACCGCCCTTGGTGGCCCAGAACATGGGGCGCACATAGAGCTCGGCCTTGGGGCCGAAGCGCCGTACACCGTCATGCATGAGCGTCAGGATCTCCTGCGGCGTCCTGGTGGGCTTGAGCCCTAGCGCGCGCGCCGAGCGGACCACGCGTTCCGCATGGAGGTCGAGATCGGGGCCGCAGCCCTCGAAGGCGCGGCCGCCGTCGAACACCATCGACCCCAGCCAGAAGGCATGGTCGCGGGGGCCCAGGATCGCCGGGTTGCCCTCGTGCCAGGTACCGTTCCAGTAGGTCAGCGTGTCCATCTCGTCCTCGTGCCAAAGAAGGCGGCGGGCATAGCAGGATTTTCCACGGCGAGGCAGCCATTTCGTCGCTGGGGTTTTGCGGCGCGTCGGGAGCGGCCGCGGTTTCGCCGTGCGTGCCGATGGCGAAATCAAGGCTGCAGGGCGGCGCAAATACCTTGATCGCAACGGGCCACGCCGGGCGGTGCTGGCCCGTATC
>JAFEFG010000069.1 GCA_018240685.1 Pseudomonadota bacterium
TGAACCTGATAGACGTCGATGTAGTCCGTCTGCAGGCGCTTCAGCTGCTGGTCGACCGAGGCCATGAGGTGCTTGCGGCCGGTACCCTGGTCGTTGGCGACCGGGCTCATGCGGATGCCGACCTTGGTGGAGAGCACGATCTCCTCGCGCTTCACCATCTTCAGGAGCGTTGCTCCCATGATCTCCTCGGACCGGCCGAAGTTGTAGGTATCGGCCGTGTCGAAGAAGGTGATGCCGACGTCGAGCGCGCGGCGGAAGTACACCGGCGCCTCGGCCTCGTCGAACTTGCCCCAGCCGCGGCGGCCTTTGGCGCCCCACGAGTTGCCGCCCAGGCAGATGCGGCTGACGATCAGGCCGGAGCGGCCCAGCGGTCCGTATTTCATCGAGATCCCCCTTGCTGGCGGGACCTTAAGGCCCCACCTTCGATCGATGAAGGTCCTGATCGAATATTGCGGCGCTTGAGGCTACAAGCCGCAGGCCCTCCGTGTGAGGGAACGCCTCGAAAAGCTGGGCGCAACCGACATCGAGATGCGCCTCGGCAGATCCGGCCAGTTCGACGTCTCAGTCGACGGCACGCTCAAATACACCCGCAGCAAGACCGGCCGCTTCCCGACCGATGATGAGGTCGACACGCTTCTGCCGTCCTGAGCGTCCCGAAGACTTCCGTGTCGGCAACGCCCAGAACGACAGTGGGGTACCCTAGCCCAGTACTTCCTTGTTCACGACATTCGCCGCGTTAGGGCGCCCGTCGAACACCGAGAGGATGTTCTCGATGGCGGTGACGGCCATGCGGTCGCTGGCCTCCTGCGTGACACCGGCCATATGCGGGCTGAAGATCACGTTCTCGAGCGTGAAGAGCTTGTTGGCCGGATCCGGCGGCTCCTTGTCGAGGACATCGAGGCCTGCGCCGCGCAGCTTGCCGGTGCTGAGGGCCGTGTAGAGCGCGTCCTCATTGACGATGCCGCCGCGCGCAGTGTTCACCAGGAACGCATCGGGCTTCATCAGCGCCAGCGTCTCGGTGTTGAACATGTTCACCGTCTCCGGCGACTTCGGGCAATGGATCGAGACGAAGTCGACCTTGGGCAGGATGGCCCTGAGATCGGTCACCTTCGTCGCGCCCGCCTTCCTGATCTCGGCTTCCGGGATATTGGGATCGAGAACGTAGGTGTCCATCTCGAAGGCGACGCAGCGCTTCACGGTGCGCGAGCCGATGCGGCCCATGCCGACCACCAGGACGGCCTTGCCAGAGAGGTCGGCCGGCAGGTCCGAGAGCCGCTGGCCCCAGCCGCCCTCGCGCACGAAGCGGTCATACTTCTTCACAAGGCGCGCCGCCGCCAGCATCATGTACATTGCGTGCTCTGCGACCGAGACGGAGTTGGCGATGCCGGTCGTCATCAGCGGGATCTTGCGCTTGTTGAGGGCGGGGATCTCGACGGCGTCGAAGCCGACGCCCAGGCGGGCCACCACCATCATGCCCGGCGCCGCGTCGAGCTCGGCCTGCCGGAAGGGCGTCGCGCCCAGGGTCACGGCGTTGGCATCCTTGAGCTTGGGATGCAGCGACGGCACCGTATCGTCGGTGAGGATCTCGTAGTCGACATCGTCGCGCTTCTTCAGCGCATCGAGGCCGGCCTGCGGCATGCGGCCGACGATCAGCACTTTCTTGCGGTTCTTGCCGCCATTCGAGCCCGTGGACATCGTTTCCCCTGCGATCTTTCAAACAACGGCTGCGATCCTAGAACCCGTGCGAGCCGGATGCTAGGGGAGGTAGGTGAGCGGCAATCGCGTGGTGGACTTGATTTCCTCCATCGCGAACATCGAGGTCACATCCGAGAGTTCGATCTTGGCGATCAGGCGCTTGTAGAAAGCGTCGTAGGCATCGATATCGGGCAGGGCGAGCCGGATGAGGTAGTCGATCTCGCCGCTCATGCGATAGCAATCCATCACCTCCGGGAACGAGGCGATCGCCCTGGCGAAGCGCGCCAGCCACTGCGCGTTGTGCTGGGCCGTACGCACCGCGACGAAAACCGTGACCCCGGCATTCACCGCCTTACGGTCGAGCAACGCCACGCGGGCCCGGATGACACCCTGCTCCTGCAACCGGTTGATGCGCCGCCAGCAGGGTGTGGTCGAAAGTCCGACGCGGCGCGCGACCTCCGCCAGCGGCATGTCCACGTCGTCCTGGAGACAATCGAGAATCTTACGGTCGAAGGAATCGAGCGATATTTTCGCGGCCACAAGCAGTTCCCGGGAATACGTTTCTCAACATTGCCGGAGGACACGCAAAGCTCGCAAGCCGTTTTCAGGCAATGTCGCTAAAATTCCGCCTCATGTTACGGCGTTTCACTGATCATCCGGCCTCGGTCAACGAGACCTATCTCCAGCACATGGGCATGGCCTTCAGCTTCGGCGGGAACATGTTCCTGGGCAGCCTGGCCTGCTTCATACACGGGCTTTTCCCCTGGCTGTTCCTGACACGCGGTAGCGACACGGTTCGGACCCTGCATCATCGCATGGTCACTCACCGCGTCGTTCGGCCGACCAAGGCCGACACGCCCGTCGTCGCCGCCGAGTAACACGCGCTTCTCTTCTCCGTTGCAGCCCCCGCGGGGCGTCAACGGAACCGGTCGGATCGTTGGGGTAGAGTGTTTTTCCCGCTCTACACCCTCGCCGTCTCGCGCCGCCACAGCCACCAGAACAGCGCGCCGACGACAATCACCATCAGCGTGCCGACCAGCAGCAGCATCGCGGAGTCCTGGATCCAGGCGACCACCGGAACAGCCACCGCGAGGAAGACACCGACGACGCAGATCCGCCAGGCCCGGGCATGAACACCGGCGACGAAGGTGCCGAGCGCCAGCAGGATCAGCAGCGACAGGCTGGTTGCGTTGTCGTTCTCGACGCCGCGCACCTGGGGCATGAACATCAGCCACATCGCCGCCAGGAACGCGAGCCAATGCAGCGCCTGGGTCACGATCAGCCGCAGATGCTCCGCCCCGCCCTCGCCCGACCGCCAGCCGGAGAGCACACAGGCAAGCCCGTACACCGGCGCCAGCGCCATCCAATAGGAATAGGTCGCCGGCCCGCGGAAGCCGGTGAGCACGATGCCGCCCACCGCAAGCACCAGCATGGCCACGTACGGGAGGTCACGCAGCAGCCAGTGCCTGTTGTCGGTGCTCACCGCGCGTCCTTGGCGAGCTTCGTCTCGACGACGCGCGACCACAGCGTGGCGCCCAGCGTCAGGATTTCGTCGTTGAAATCGTAGCCCGGGTTGTGGACTTCGCAGCCGCCTTCGCCGCCGCCGTTGCCGATGTTGATGAAGGCGCCCGGCACCTTCTCCAGCATGTAGGAAAAATCCTCGGAGGCCATGACGAACGGGCCTTCGCGGTTCATGTTCTCCTCGCCGACGATCGAGGCGGCAACATCGGCAATGAACTTCACCGAGTCCTTGTCGTTGACCAGCGGGGGGAAGGCGATGCGAACATCCGGTTCGGCCTTGCCTCCCAGCGTCTCGGCGATGCCGCGAGAGATGGTCTCGATGCGTTCCTTGATCAACGCCATCGTCTCCTTGCGGAAGGCCCGGATGGTGCCGCGCAGCACCGCCTCCTGCGGGATGACGTTGTAGGCGTCGCCGGAATGCATCTGCGTCACGGAGATCACCGCCGAATCGAGCGGCGCCACGTTGCGCGAGACGACACTCTGCAGCGCCGAGATGATCTGGGTGGCAATGATCACCGGATCGATGCCGGTCTCGGGCCGCGCGCCGTGCGCCCCCTTGCCGGTGATCTTGATGTCGAACAGGCCGCCGCCGGCCATCTGCGGTCCGGAGCGGATCGCGAACTTGCCGACATCGAGCTTGGGCCGGTTATGCATGCCGAAGATCTGTTCGCAGGGGAACTTCTCGAACAACCCATCCTTCACCATCGCCTCGGCGCCGCCGCGTCCCTCTTCGGCGGGCTGGAAGATGAAATGCACCGTACCGTCGAAGTTGCGCGTGGCGGAGAGGTACTTGGCCGCGCCCAGCAGCATTGTGGTGTGGCCGTCATGGCCGCAGGCATGCATGCGGCCATGATGCTGGCTGCGGTGGTCGAAGGTGTTGTGCTCGTCCATCGGCAGGGCGTCCATGTCGGCCCTGAGGCCGATGGCGCGCGGGTTGTTGCCGACGCGGATGGTCCCGACCACGCCGGTCTTGCCGATCCCCGTCGTGACCTCGCAGCCCCACTCCTTGAGCTTGCTTGCCACGATCTTCGACGTCCGCTCCTCTTCGAAGCCGAGCTCGGGATGGGCATGGATGTCGCGGCGGATGGCGGTCAGCTCGGCGGCGGCGGCGGCAATCTTGGGCTCGATCTTGGCGGACATTCAGGACTCCAGCAGGAAAGACATCATTACACGACGAAACTCCGCGCCGTGCACGCCCGGATATGCATGGCCGCCGTCCGGCAGGACGTAGGCATGGGCGTCCGGGATCAGTCGCACCAATTCTTCGGTGAAATAGAGCGGCGTGACGGTATCGTCGCGTGCGCAGATCGCCAGTGTCCGGGCTCGGACCCTCTGCAGCTGCTCACGCCGGTCATGGGCGACGATGGCCGCAATACGCGACAGGACGATCTCCGGAACGGGAATGGTCTCCTTGGCCCTGGCTTCGGCCGCGTTGAGGTCGGCGTCGTGGTCACGCACCCAGGCCGGCATGTTCAAGGCGAGCGCACTCGCCTTGAGGTAGGCCGCCGGGCCCAGTTCGCGCAGCATCATGGAACGCACTTCGAACAGGCGCCGGAAGAAGGCGTCGGTCTTGGCCCAGGTCGAGCTCAGTACCAGCCGGTTGATACGCTCGGGATGCTCGATTGCCAGCACCTGTCCCATGGCGCCGCCCGTGGAATGGCCGCACCAATGGACCTTGTCGAAGCCCAGCCCCTCGATCAGCTGGCGCGCATCATCGGCCATCTGCGCGACGCTGTAGTTGATGCGCGAGAGCGTGCTGCGGGCCGTGCCGCGATGATCGTGCACGACGACAGTGAAGCGCTTCGCCAGCTCGGCAACATTGTCACCCCAGAAGCGGCCGTCACCACCCAGCCCCGGAACGAGGAAGAGCGGTGGTCCATCGCCTGATTTCTCGTAGTAGAGCTCCGCTCCGTCCTGCAGCTTGAACAGCGGCATCCCTTTCCCCTTCCGTCGCCAAACCTCGAACCAGCGCGGCAGTATGCGCACAGACCGCGAGGCTTGAAAGCGTTGCCCTCGATGACGAGACGGCTAAGCTCTCGCCTCCCGGAACGAAGCTGAGGAAAACGCACGATGCGCCACCTGCCGATTGCCGCCATTGCACTGTTGGCCCCGCTTGGCGCCTGCACGCAAAACGGTCCGGCAACCACGGCCCCGGCGCTGATCGCGCGGCCGGCGCCCGACGACCTGGTCCCGCGCGGCATTGCCTACGCCTGCGAGAATCAAAAGGAAGTGACCGTCGTCTACGCCAAGAACCGCGCCACTGTGACGTTCGGGAACAAAACATGGCGCACCGAATACCAGGCAACCGCCGATGGATTCCGCTACAGCGATGCGTCGGTACAGTGGACGGGCCACGACGACCTTGCCGCGCTGCGTGAGAATTTCGGCGCCAACCGGCCGCTCGCCTTCAACTGTCGTCCCATACGCCGGACGACATCTACCTGAGCCATAGCCGGATGCCATAGCCGACGAGCGCGGTGACGCCGACGCCCGCGGCCCACAGGCCGACGAACCACAGCCATTGGCGCGGTGTCGGCATCGGCATGCCTCCTCAGTGATATCCCTCATGCCCGGTCTTGCCGCGGAACACCCAGTAGGCGTAGCCGGTATAGGCAAGGATGATCGGCACCATGATCACGGCGCCGACCAGCATGAATCCCAGGCTCGCCGAGGGTGACGCCGCATCCCAGATCGTGAGCGCACGCGGCACGACATAGGGATAGAGGCTGATGCCGAGGCCGATCAGGCCCAGCGCGAACAGCGCGAGCGAGAGCAGGAACGGCCAGTAGTCACGCCTGTGGCGCAACGCGAAGAAGAACGCGACGGAGGCGATGGCAACGAGGAGCGGTACCTGGGCCGTGAACAGGACTTGCGGCCAGGCGAACCAGCGCGTCGCGTAGTCGTTGCTGAGGAACGGCGTGGCGGCACTGACCGCAGCCATGCCGGCGATGGTCGCCAGGCCGAAGCGGAGCGCAAGTCGCTGGCTGTGCGCCTGCAGATCGCCGTCGCTCTTCATGATCAGCCAGGTGGCGCCCAGCAGAGCGTAGCCGCAGACGAGGCTGACGCCGACGAGGATGCTGAACGGCGACACCCAGTCCCACCAGCCACCCGCATAGACGCGTTCATGCACGGCGATGCCCTGCAACAGGCCGCCAAGCGTGATGCCTTGCGCAAGCGCCGCCACGAACGATCCCAGCGCGAAGGCAAAATCCCAGTACTTGCGATGGCCGGCGTCGCGCCAGCGAAACTCGAACGCGACGCCACGGAAGATGAGCGCCAGGAGCATGGCGATGATGGGCGTGTACAGCGCGGACAGGATGACGCCATAGGCGATCGGAAAGGCCGCCATCAAGCCACCACCGCCCAGCACCAGCCACGTCTCGTTGCCGTCCCAGACCGGGGCGATCGAGTTCATCGCCCGATCGCGCTCACTCCCCGGCGCAAACAGCGGGAACAGGATACCGATGCCGAGATCGAACCCGTCCATCACGACATAGGCAAAGATCGCGAAGGTGATGATGAAGGCCCAGATGGTCGGCAGGTCGAATGCGATCGGCATGATCAGGCCTTCCTTCCGGTGACGACTGCGGGACCGGGCGTGATGCCGGCCGCCCGTGCCGGCAATTCGGCGGGCCCAGGCTCGCCTTCACGCGGCGGCTGCCCCATCAGCTTCAGCACGTAGGAGATGCCGGCACCGAACACGATGAAGTAGACCGTGATGAAGGCAAGCAGCGACGAGCCGACGGCGGGTGCCTCCAACGGCGAGGCCGACACGGCCGTACGCAGCAAGCCATAGACCGTATAGGGCTGGCGGCCGACCTCGGTCGTCACCCATCCCGCGATGACGGCGACGAATCCGGCCGGCCCCATGGCCAATGCCAGGCGATGCAGCCATGGCCAGTCATACAATCCGCGCCACAGCCGCGCGAGCAGACTCGATGCGCCGAGCAACAGCATCAGCATCCCGAGTCCGACCATGACACGGAAAGCCCAGAACACGATCGCCACCGGCGGCCACTCGTTGCGCGGCACCGTATTGAGGCCGGCGAGCGGCGCGTCGAGCGCGTGCTTGAGGATCAGCGAGGACAGCTTCGGCACGGAGATCTCGTATCGCACCGTGGCGGTTTCCTGGTCGGGCAGACCGACAAGAACCAGCGGCGCGCCATCGGCATAGCTCTCGAAGTGCCCTTCCATCGCCATGACCTTGACCGGCTGATGCTGCAGCGTGTTCAGGCCGTGCTGGTCGCCAAGCAGGATCTGGACCGGTGCCGTGGCCGTCACCATGCCCATGGCCATGGAGAACATGACCCGTACGCCCTCGCCCTTGCGACCGCGCAGCAGATGCCAGGCACCGACGCCTCCCACGGCCAGGGCCGTGGTGAGATAGGCGGCCGTCACCGTGTGGGCGAGTCGATAAGGGAACGACGGATTGAAGATGACGCCCAGCCAGTCCTGCGGTTCGAATTGACCGTTCGCGGCGATGGTGTAGCCACCCGGCGTCTGCATCCAGCTGTTGGCCGCCAGGATCCAGAAGGCCGACAGAAACGTCCCGACTGCGACGGCGAGCGTGGCCGTGAAATGCAGGCTGCGGCCGACGCGATTCATGCCGAACAGCATGACCCCCAGGAATCCGGCTTCGAGGAAGAAGGCGGTGAGCACTTCGTAGGCCATCAACGGCCCAATCACGGGGCCTACTTTCTGCGCGTAGGCCGACCAGTTGGTGCCGAACTGGTAGGACATGACAATGCCCGACACCACGCCCATGCCGAAGACCAGCGAGAATATCTTCACCCAGTACTTGAAGAGGTTGAGATAGACCTCTCGGCCCGTCACGAGCCACAGCCCCTCGAGCACTGCGAGATAGCTCGCGAGCCCGATCGAGAACGACGGAAAGATGAAATGGAACGAGACGGTGAAGGCGAACTGCAGCCTCGCCAGCAGCGTTGCGTCGAGAGCGTCGAGCATGGCCTTATCTCAATCCCATCCGCGGCTTCAGACGATGCGCGACGCTGACGCAGGTGCCGTCAACGCGAGGGCAAGCAGATCGAGGGCGACCGCCAGGTCGGCCCGGGATCTCGCCGCTCCGAGGGCGATCCGGATCGCATGTTCCGGCGTGCCGTCGACGCTGAAACTCTCACTCGTGACGACAGCCAGCCCCTGCCGCTGCAAATAGACGGCGAAATCCATGCGGCTCCAGACAGAAGGCAGCGCGAGCCAGATATGGTGTCCTCTCGGATGAGCCCGGTAATCGAGCCCCGCGAGCGCGCGAGCCGCGAGCTTCTGTCGCGCCGCGGCTTCGTCGGCAATAGCGGCGATGATGGCATCGGCGCTGCCGTCCGCGAGCCAGCGCAAGGCGAGCGCGACGGTGAGCGGCACGGGCATCTGTGCCACCGCGCGCACGGCATTGCCAAGGCTTGCGGATGCCGCGCGATCAGGTGCGAGCAGGAACGAGACCCGCAAGCCGGGTGCGATGCATTTAGACAGGCTCGCCGCGAGATAAGTGCACTCGGGAATAAGCGTCGCCATTGGCGCCAGCGTTGGATCGAGACTGCCGTAAGCATCATCCTCGAAGAGGCGCAGGCCATGGCGGCGGATCACCGCGGCGAGCTGCTCGCGTCGCGCCGCGCTCAAGGTGACCGTCGTGGGGTTGTGAATGGTGGGCACGAGGTAGACGGCCTTCGCCGAATGGCTCCTGCAGGCCTCTTCCAGAGCCGCGGGCGACATGCCTTCCTCGTCGCCATCGACGCCGACCAGACGCACCCGTGCCGCAGCCGCAGCCGCCTTGAAGCCCGGATAGGTGAGCCGGTCCGCGAGCACGGTATCGCCCGGCTTCGTCAGCGTCAGCAGCAGGCACATCAGGGCGGTCTGCGTGCCGGGCACGATCAGCAGCGTCTCCGGCGCAGCCGTCGAGATGCGGCGCTTCAGCCATGCCGCGGCTACGCCGCGATCGTGCTCGCTGCCGCCGGCATGCTGATAGCTCATGAAGTCGCTGATGCCATAGTCCCGCTGCAGGGCCTCGATCCCGCGCAGGATGCGGCCCTCGAGATCGGCCTCGATCGGCTCCGGCGGCAGGTTCATCGACAGGTCGAACTCGATGCCGGCTGTCGCCGCGCGCGGCGGGCGCTGGCGGCTTTCGGCAACGAACGTACCCTGCCCCACCCGGGCCTCCGTGAGGCCGCGCCGCCGCGCCTCGCCATAGGCCCGCGTGATGGTCGTGAGATCGACCCCGAGGGCATGGGCAAGCGCCCGATGGGTGGGTAGCCGCTGACCGCGGCGTAGCCGGCCTGAGGCGATGTCGGCCGCAAGCGCGTCGACGATGCCTTCATAGACCGGCCCGCGACGGTCACTCAGTGTAGGGCACCAATCCATACAATACGGCTCTCCCGTCGTTGAATGTACGGCTAATTGTATGGATATACAATCGACGCAACGATGGAGGGGCAGAATGACCAAACCCAAGGCGAATACCGGCAACGGCCTGCTGCGCGGTTTCCTCGGTCGCTGCCCGGCCTGTGGTACGGGCCGGCTCTTCCGAGCCTTCACAAAGGTCGCCGACCATTGCCCGGCCTGCGGCGAAGCGTTCCATCACCACCGCGCCGACGACTTCCCGGCCTATGTCGTGATCGTCGTGGTCGGCCACATCGTCGTGCCGCTGGCCATGATCGTGGAGATCGCCTACCAGCCCTCTTATTGGCTGCACGCTGCCATATGGCTACCGCTGGTGCTCGCACTCGGTATCGGCCTGCTCCAGCCGGTCAAAGGCCTGATCGTCGCCCTGCAATGGCAAATGGGCATGCACGGCTTCGCCGAAGCGAAGCTCGCGCGACGTTAGTTCCAGCCGGCGAAGAGTTCGGCGATCGCCTTCCTGTCGAGGCCGAACCGAAGGCAGGTCTCCAGCAGCGCACGGGCCTTCAGCGGATGCAGCCGTCCGCCCCAGATCAGGCCGGCGCCGCGCAAGGCGATCTCCGAACTGGGCCCTCCATAGGTCTTCTCCAGCAAGGGGCCGCCGCCCGCGCGCGGAGAGACCACGGTCGGCACGGCCGCTGCAAGCTTGATCAGGATATCGGTTGCCCGTTCCGGCGTATGGCCGCCGCCCATGGCGCCGATGACGGCGCCACGATAACCGAGACGGTCGGGTGCAGCGAGCAGCGCCTCGATCAGCCGGCCCGGCTCGTCGATCGACATCCAGAACAGCGCGACCGGCGCCGCCCCGTCGCCCGTCAGCGCGTCCAGCCGGCGGTGCACAGCGTTCATCGCATCACGGACTGGCAGCGCCAGCGGCACGATCCGGTCTTCGACCAATGCAGCCAGCGGCCCGGTCTGCGTCGAGGCAAAGGCATTGAGGCGCGTCGGATGCACCTTCAGCACGTCGGCTGCGGCATAGACCTCATCCAGCATCGTCACGATGACGCCGAGTGCTCTGGCGTGCTCCCGCACCCAGGGATCGGCCGCGACGCGCACCGCGGCGAGGAGATTGCCCGGACCATCCGCGGAGGTCAGCGCCGGGTTGCGCATGGCGGCGGTGATCACCACCGGAATGTCGAGATCGAGCAACAGGTCGAGAACGAAGCTCGTCTCCTCGAGCGTGTCGGTGCCCTGGGTCACCACCACGCCATCCGCCTTGAGGCTGCGGATCTTGGCCGCCAGGGCATGAAGCTGGTCAAAGCCCAGCGAGTGGCTGCCGACACGCGACACGGTCTCCGCCTCGATATCGGCGATCGTCGCCAGCAAGGGCACTGCGCCGACGAGATCGTCGGCGCCCAGGCCCATCTGCATGGCGCCGGTTGCATCGGGACGGGTGGCGATGGTGCCGCCCAGGGCAAGGATATGGATACGCGGTTTGCTCATGATTGCAGCTTCAGGGACCTAAAGAAACGTTCTGCCTGCGGGCTGTTGGCGGAGCCGGCAGGGCCGAGGAAGGCGAGCGACACGAAACGCCGGCCCTTCAGCATCGTCAGCTCACGCAATTCGTTGCCGCCGCGCACAGGGCCGATCGACTCGACGGCGGCTGCGCCCATGATCGTACGCCATTCCACCTTGCTCCACTTGCCGCCGTCGAGGCCGCGGGCACGGCCGTCGAGCGCGGCCTGGAGGATGGTGCGAGGATCGCTGGTGTTGACGTCGCCCGGATAGAGCGCACTCTGCGCCACATAGGAGAAGCCGCCTGCTTCGAGGCTGTAGGAATGGAGCTGGAATCGGGTTCCGCCGGCGGAGACGTCGCTGACGATGCGATGATCCGGTACGCCCGGCATCTGCACCACGAAGACATTGTCCTCGACCTCGACGCCGTACCAGGTGTCGGGCAGCTTGTCCGGCAGCTTGAGCACCTTCTGGGCGCGGGCGCCGGGAGCGAACAGCACGGGCAGCGCGGCAGCCAGCAGCCCCCGGCGGCAGAACCGTCGCATCCTCACTCCGCGGCAGGCCGGAAACCGAACTTCTCGCGCGCCTGTTCCGGCGTGTAGTAGCCGCGGGCGATGTCCTGGGCGATGAGTTCGGGTTTGCGTCTGGCCGCATCGCCGAAGCCGCCGCCGCCCGGCGTCGAGACGCGCACCACGTCGCCGGCACCGATCTCGATGTCCTGGTCCTTGGACAGATGCGGCGGCCGGTAGCTCTTGCCACCTTGCGTCACGAGCACCGTGTTCGTGCCGCCATCCTTGCCGCCCAGCACGCCCTGGGGACCGGTGCGACCGTGGTCCATCACCATCGACACCCTTGCCTCGCCGCGGCGCAGGCGGATGGCATAATTGATGCCGAAACCGCCGCGATATTCGCCGGCGCCACCCGATCCCTCACGCAGCGAGAACTCCTCGAACAGCACGGGATAGAACTGCTCCAGCACCTCGACCGGCGGCATCTTGGAGATGCCGATCGTCGAGCAGCCGTTGGAGAGCCCATCGCCGCCCTGGAAGCCGCCGTAACCGCCGCCGGTGAAGAGATACATGATGTAGTTGCGCTTGCGCTCCGGGTCGTAGCCCCCGACGCCGAGATTGCCCGACGTACCGGCCGGCGCGGCGAACAGGAGATCGGGGATCGCGTGCGTCAGCGCCGCGAATACCGCCTCGGCAATGCGCTGGCTCACCTCCGCCGCGCAGCCCGACACCGGCCGCGGGTACCGGGCGTAGAGGAACGTCCCTTCCGGCTCGATGATGTGCAGCGGCTCGAAGGTGCCGGCGTTGATCGGCACGTCGGGGAAGATGTGCTTGATGGCGAGATAGATTGCCGACTTGGTGGTGGCGATGACGCTGTTCATCGGCCCGCGGCAGGGCGGGCTCGACCCCGTCATATCGAAGGTCAGGTCCTCGCCCTTCTTGGTGATCGTCATCCGGATGGTCAGCGGCTCGTCGACAACGCCGTCGCTGTCGACCTGCGAGCTGCCCTCGTACACGCCGTCGGGGATGTCGGCGATCTTGGCCCGCATCTGCCGCTCGGCGCGGTGCCGCATCTCGGCGATGGCCTGCCGCACCACATCGGCGCCGTAGCGGTCGATCAGGGCCGTCAGGCGCTGCTCGCCGGTGGCGAGCGCCGCCGCCTGTGCCTTGATGTCGCCGATGCGCTGGTCGGCAATGCGGATGTTGCTCAGGATGATCGACAGGATCTCCTGGTCCATCTCGCCTTTCTTGAAGAACTTCACCGGCGGCAGCCGCAGCCCTTCCTGCTCGACTTCGGTGGCGCTGGCCGAGAACCCGCCCGGCACCATGCCGCCCACATCCGGCCAGTGTCCGGTATTGGCCAGCCACGCGAAAAGCTCGCCCCGGTAGAAGAACGGCTTCACGAACCGCACATCCATCAGGTGGGTGCCGCCGAGATAGGGATCGTTGACGATGAACACATCCCCGGGATCGACCCTGCCCGCATAGTGGGTTTTCACCCGCTCGATGACGGCCTGGGTCGAGAATTGCATGGTGCCGACAAATACCGGCAGGCCCAGTTCGCCCTGCGCAATCAGTGCCCCGTCCGCTGCGTCGTAAATGCCGTCCGAGCGGTCCATGCCTTCCGAAATGACCGGCGAAAAGGCCGAGCGCACGAACGCCAGGTCCATTTCGTTGCAGACCTGGATCAGGCCGTTCTGGATGACCGTCAGGGTCACGGGATCGAGATTGGACATGGCGGAATCAGTAGCACAGCCCATGCCGACCTGCGCTATGATCCGTGCCGAAATTCCCCACCCCTTTTCGGATGGACGGCATGAACGCGCCTCTGGATGCGAGCGATCTCAATTTGATGAAATTCGGCATCGGCCAGCCGGTGCCGCGCCAGGAGGATCCGACCCTGCTCAAGGGCCAGGGCCGGTACACCGACGACATCAACCTCCCCAATCAGGCCCATGCCGTCATGGTGCGCAGCCAGATCGCCCACGGTGTCCTGAAGGGCATCGATGCCGAGGAGGCGAGCAAGATGCCCGGCGTGCTGGGCATCTGGACCGGCGCCGATCTCGCAGCCGCGGGCTTCGGGCTGCTGAAATGCATCATCCCCTTCCCGAACCGCGACGGCTCGCCGATGAAGAAGCCGGACCGGCCGTCCCTGCCGACGGACAAGGTGCGCTTCGTTGGCGATCCGGTGGCATTCGTCGTCGCCGAGACGCTGGCCCAGGCGCGGGACGCGGCGGAAGCGGTCATGGTCGATATCGAGTCGCTGCCTTCCGTCACTGACGCGAAGGCCGCCTGCCAACCCGGTGCGCCGGCCCTCTACGATGACGTGTCGGACAATGTTTGCCTCGACTATCACTTCGGCGATGCAGCCAAGGTCGCGGACGCCTTCGCCAAGGCGGCCCATGTCACGAAGCTGCACCTGCTGAACAACCGCGTCGTCGTCGCGGCGATGGAACCGCGCTCGGCGATCGCCGAGTTCGAGCCCGCCTCGGGCCGCTATACGCTGCATGCCTGCAGCCAGGGCGTGTTCGGCCTCAAGAACCAGCTCGCCAACGACATCCTGAAGGTGCCGCCCGAGAAGGTGCGCGTCCTCACCGGCAATGTGGGCGGCTCGTTCGGCATGAAAGCGTCGGCCTATCCCGAATATGCCGGCCTGTTCCACGCCGCCAAGCTGTTGGGGCGCCCGGTGAAATGGACCGATGATCGCTCGGGCTCGTTCCTCAGCGATCAGCACGGCCGCGACCACGAGTTCGACGCCGAGCTCGCCCTCGACAAGGAAGGCAACTTCCTGGCGGTGCGCTTTACCGGCTACGGCAACATGGGCGCCTATCTCGCCACCGTGGCGCCGATGATGGGGACGCTCAACATCGTCAAGAATTCGACCGGCGTATACAAGACGCCGCTGATCGAGGTCAGTACGAAGTGCGTGTTCACCAACACCACGCCGGTCAGCGCCTATCGCGGCGCCGGCCGGCCTGAAGGCAACTACTTCATGGAGCGGCTGGTCGACACGGCGGCACGCGAGATGGGCATCGACCCGGTCGCGCTACGCAAGAGGAACCATGTGCCGCCCGAAGCCATGCCCCACAAGACCGGCGGCGACACGCTTTACGATTCGGGGGAGTTCACTACCCTGCTCGACAAGGTGCTGGCGGCCTCGGACTGGAATGGCTTCGAGAAGCGCAAGGCCGACAGCAAGGCGCGCGGCAAGCTGCGTGGCCGCGGTCTCGGCAACTACCTCGAGGTGACGGCGCCGCCGCAGAACGAGCAAGGCGGCCTGCGCTTCGAGCCCAACGGCGACGTGACCATCATCACCGGCACGCTCGACTACGGCCAGGGCCACTGGTCCCCCTTCGCGCAGGTGCTGACGGAAAAGCTCGGCATCCCCTTCCACAAGATCAAGCTGATCCAGGGCGACAGCGACCTGCTGATCGCCGGCGGCGGCACCGG
Source organism: Pseudomonadota bacterium (assembly GCA_018240685.1). Taxonomy (GTDB): domain Bacteria; phylum Pseudomonadota; class Alphaproteobacteria; order Reyranellales; family Reyranellaceae; genus Reyranella. The sequence goes on from JAFEFG010000069.1 coordinate 15,036, forward strand.
CGGTTCCAAGTCGATCATGGCGTCGGGGGCGGCGATCGTCGAAGCCTCGGACAAGGTGATCGAGAAGGGCAAGCAGATCGCGGGCGTCGTGCTCGAAGCGTCGGACGCCGACATCGAGTTCAAGGCCGGCCGCTTCAACATCGTCGGCACCGACCGCGGCATCGGCATCATGGAGCTGGCGGAGAAGCTGCGTGGCGGGCTCAAGCTGCCCGAGGGCGTGCCCGCCACGCTCGACGTCACGCACGTGCACAAAGCCGCCCCGTCGGCCTTCCCCAACGGCGCCCATGTCGCCGAGGTCGAGATCGATCCCGAAACTGGCGTGATCGAGGTAGTGAAGTACACCATGGTCAACGACTTCGGCACGGTCATCAATCCGCTGCTGGTCGCGGGCCAGAGCCACGGCGGCGTGGTGCAAGGCATCGGCCAGGCGGTGATGGAGCACACGGTCTACAGCGAGGACGGCCAGCTCCTGACCGGCAGCTTCACCGACTACGCCCTGCCGCGCGCATCGGACGTGCCCTCGTTCGAGGTCGGTTTCCATTCCGTGCCGGCCAAGACCAACGCGCTAGGCGCCAAGGGCTGCGGCGAGGCCGGCTGTGCAGGCTCCCTGCCCTCGGTGATGAACGCCATCGTCGATGCGCTGGGCGGCCGGCACATCAACATGCCCTGCACGCCCGAGAAGGTGTGGGCGGCGCTGAACAACTGAGCGGCGGCGACGTCGCTATCGTCGGCTGCGGGCCGGTTGGCGCGCTGCTGGCGAATCTGCTTGGCCAGGCCGGCCTTTCGGTCGACGTCTACGACCGGGAGGCCGGGATCCACGCCTTGCCGCGCGCCGTCCATTTCGACGGCGAGGTGATGCGCATCTTCCAGTCCGCCGGACTGGCCGAGGATATCGCCACCATCAGCCGCACCTCGGCCAAGGGGATGCACTTCATCGACGCCGCCGGCCGCACACTCATGATCCGGCGCGGCATCGAAGGGCCCGGGCCGCAGGGCTGGGCCGGCAACTGGTACTTCCATCAGCCCTCGCTTGAGGAGATTCTGCGCGCCGGCCTGTCGCGTTTCCCCAACGTGAGACTCCACCTCGGCCACGAGGTTCGGTCGGTCGACGAGCTCGCTGCACGCTATGTCGTAGGCTGCGATGGCGCACGCTCCCTGGTACGCCGCACCATCGGCAGCCGCCCCCACGACCTCGGCCTGCACCAGCCCTGGCTGGTCGTCGATCTTCTCTGCGACCCCCGTTCTCCTCGGGTGCAGGCCCTGCCCGAATACACCGTGCAGTTCTGCGATCCCGCGCGGCCGATGACCATCGTCAATGTCGGCGGCCGCAGACGGCGATGGGAGATCATGCTCATGCCGGGCGACGAGCCGGAGCACCTCATCGAGCCGGATCTCTTCTGGCCCATGATGGCGCGATGGCTGACGCCGCAGGACGCTGTCGTCGAGCGCTCCGCCGTGTACACCTTCCACTCGCTGGTGCAGGAGGGATGGCGCAAGGGCCGCCTGCTCCTGGCAGGCGACGCCTGCCATCAGACCCCGCCCTTCCTCGGCCAGGGCATGTGCGCCGGCATGCGCGATGCCGCCAATCTGGCCTGGAAGCTCGCGGCCGTGGTCGAGGGCTCGGCACCGGAGGCTCTGCTGGATTCCTACGAGAGCGAACGGCGGCCGCATGCCGCCGCTTTCATCGAACTGGCCGTGAAACTCGGCGCCGTCATCCAGGCAACCGATCCCGCCCTGGTCGCCGAACGCGACCGCCGCTTCGCCCAGGGCCCTGAGACCTTCGACTTTCCGCAGCCGCAGCTCGGTCCCGGCTTCCGCATGGAGGCGCCGCCGCCTGTGGGAACGATCTTTCCCCAGCCGCGCCTTGCCGACGGCCGATTGATGGACGACGTGATCGGCCAGCGTTTCGCGATCGTCGGCGAACCGTCTCTGCTTGCATCGGAACGCCCCGACGCCGTGCACCTGCCCGGCGTCGGATCGGACTGGCTCGCCGCGAGAGGCATTCGGGCCGCATTGCTGCGGCCCGACCGTTACATCTTCGCCGTCGCCTAGGCCGGCGTGAACATCGGCAGCGGCGGGCCGTCCTCGGTCGGCTTGAAGACCAGCTTCACCGCCTGCTCGCACTTCAGTTTGTCGAAGTCGCAATCGACGATGTTGGTCACCATGCGCGGCCCCTCCGCCAGCGTCACATAGGCGATGGCGTAGGGCACCGGGGCGCGTCGCATGACGCTGTAGGAATAGATCGTGCCCTTACCCGAGGCCTCGACCCATTCCGTCTTGTCGCTGAAGCAGAACGGGCAGATCGTGCGCGGATAGTGGTGCGCCTCGCCACAGCTCGTGCATTTGCGCACCAGCAGCTTGCCTTTGGCGGCAGCATCCCAATAGGGCTGCGTTTCGGGGCTGATCGCCGGGGCCGGCAGCTTGCGTTCCTTGGCGTCGGCCATGGCTTACTCCCTCTCCAGAATGACGGTGGCGCTGCCGTGGCGCAGGCCGAGCGAGCCGCCCGTGCCGTGCGCGACAGCGAGATCGCAGTTGGGTACCTGCACCTTGGGATGCGCCTCGCCGCGCAGCTGACGCACCGCCTCGAGCACCTTCGTCAGGCCGCCGCGGTTGGCGGGATGGTTGCTGCAGAGGCCGCCACCGTCGGTGTTGAAGGGCAGCTTGCCGACGCCCGAGATGAGGTTGCCGTCGGCCACGAACTGGCCGCCCTTGCCCTTCTCGCAGAAGCCGAGATCCTCGAGTTGCATCAGCACCGTGATGGTGAAGCTGTCGTAGATCGAAGCGTACTTGATGTCGGACGGCTTGACGCCCGCCTCGGCGAAGGCGGCCGGGCCGGTGAATCGCGCACCGGAATAGGTGAGATCCACCTTGCCGCCCATCTGGGTCTTGATGAACTCCGAGGCGCCGAGGACCTTGACCTTCGGCCGCTTCAGCTTGGCCGCGATCTCCGGTGCCACGACGACGATGGCGCCGCCGCCGTCGGTGATGACGCAGCAATCGAGGCGATGCAACGGATCGGAGATCATCGGCGAGTTCACAACTTCCTCGACCGTGACCACGTTCTTGAGCAGCGCATGCGGGTTGTACTGGGCGTGGTGCGAGGCGGCGACCTTGATCCAGGCAAGCTGCTCGGAGGTGGTGCCGAACTCGTACATGTGGCGCATGGCGCACTGGGCATACATGTTCACCACGGTCGGACCGTAGGGGAACTCGAACGGCTCGTCGGGCGTCGGCGTACCGCCGCGGCTGCGCGGCACCGTGCCCGTCGCCATGCCCTCGGCGCGCGGCCGGCCAGCCAGCGTGATCAGCGCCACCTTGCACTTGCCTGCCGCGATTGCTTCAGCGGCATGACCGACATGGAGGATATAGGACGAGCCGCCGGTGTCCGTGGAATCCACATGGCGCGGCCGCAATCCCATGTACTCGACCATGGACATCGGCCCCAGGCCCGGCGCGTCGCCGGCGCAGAAATAGCCGTCAACATCGTCCTTGGTGAGGCCGGCGTCCTCGAGCGCGCCCTTGGCGACCTCGGCATGGATCTGCGCCAGCGAAAGGTCCGTCGCGAGCCGCGTCGGATGCTCGCAGATGCCGGCGATATAGGCTTTGCCCTTGATGCTCATCGGGCACGATCTCCTTGCTTCATGTTGCGGCGCATCGTGAGCGATTCGCTGCTCACGGAAAAGCGACATCTTCCGTACAGAGGAACCTGCTAGGATCGTGCAACAACAGGAGAAGGGAGAGAAACATGCGCTTCAGACTTCTGGGATTCATCGTCGCGGCATGCTTGGCCATTGCCGGCGCCGCCAACGCACAGGACAAGATCAAGCTGCAGTGGTTCGCGCAGTCGGCCTTCAAGCTGACGACGCCCGGCGGCAAGGTCGTAATGATCGATCCATGGCTCACTGGAAATCCGAAGACGCCACCGGAATGGAAGGATCTCGACAAGCTCGGCAAGATCGATGTTATCCTGGTGACACACGGACACGGCGATCACCTTGGCGACGCCGTGCCGCTGGCAAAGAAGAACAACGCGCCAGTGTGGGGACCGGCCGGCATGGATCAGTTCCTGGCCACGCTGGGCGTGCTGCCTGCCAACCTCGCGCCGCGCTTCGGCAAGGGTGGCACGATCGAGCCGGTGCCGGGACTCAAGGTCACGGCCGTGCATGCCGAACATTCGTCCGAGATGATCCTGAAGGATCCCGCGACCGGCAAGGACACCAGCTATCCCGCCGGTGAGCCGGTCGGCTTCATCCTGCAGTTCGCCAACGGCTTCACCATCTACCACATGGGCGATACGGCCCTGTTCAGCGACATGAAACTGTATGGCGAAAAGTACAAGCCCGACCTGCTGCTGATCCCGATCGGCGGCCACTTCGTGATGAACCCGGCCGATGCAGCCTTCGCGACCAGGGAATGGATCAAGCCCAAGATGGTGCTGCCGATGCATTACGGCACCAACCCGTTCCTCAAGGGAACGCCGGCCGAGTTCAAGGCCGCGTTGGGCCAGACGTCGATCAAGGTACTCGACGACTGGCAACCGGGCGAGGTGAAGGAATTCTAGCCAGAGCCGAGTTGGTCGCGGCGATGCCTAGCTTGCCGCGGCCGCCATGGGCATCGCGGGCCGCACGTTCAGCCCATCATCCAGCAGATTGATGTCGGACGCCGACCAGCGCGCCACTACGCGGTCGCCGATATCAAGCGGATCGCGGAAGAACTCGTCGTCGGGGACATGGGCAACGAACTCCTCGTCGTCCGCAAAATCGACCGTGACCTTTACGTAGGAGCCCTGGTTCTCGATCGTGTGCACCTCGCCCACGATCGCGTTGAGCTCGTTGGGCGGCAGGCTGCCGGCGGGAAGCTTCTCGATAGCGATGCGGTCCCGGCGGATCGACCCGTACAGTTCCGCGCCGCGTGCCGGCTGCCGCCCGCTGACGGGAAAGGCCAGACGTGCCCCGCGCTCGGAGACCAGCACCGCCGTTCCATCAGTCACGCCCTCGACCTTGCCGCACAACACGTTCTGGCCTCCGACGAAGCGCGTGACGTAGGCGTTGCGCGGTGCCACGAAGATGTCGCGCGCGCTCGCGGCTTGCTCGATATGGCCATTCGCCATCACCACTACCATGTCGGCGACTGCGATGGCTTCGAGCTGGGTATGGGTCACGTGGATGAAGGTGATGCCCAGTTCCTTCTGCACGCGGCGCAGCTCGCCGCGCATGCGCAATCGGAGATATTCGTCGAGCGCCGACAACGGCTCGTCGAGCAGCAGCACACGCGGGTTGGTGATCAGCGCCCGCGCCAGCGCCACGCGCTGCTGCTGGCCGCCGGAGAGCTGGGGCGGCAGGCGATTGGCGAACTTCTCGAGCTGTACCTTGGCCAGCAGCTCGCGCGCCGCGGCATGGCGCTCGGACAGGCCGGTGCCGCGCATCTTGAGCGCGAAGGCGACATTGTCGAGCACCGACCGGTGCGGGAACAGCGCATAGCTCTGGAACATCATGGCCGTCCCGCGCCGGACCTGCGGCAGTCCCAGCACCGATGTCCCGCCGATGCGGATGTCGCCGCGGGTCGGCGTCTCGTGCCCCGCGATCATGCGCAGGATCGTCGTCTTGCCGCAGCCGCTCGGTCCCAGCAGACAGCAATAGGCGCCGTGCGGGATCGTGAGGCTCAGGTCCTTGACTGCCACGGTCTCGCCGTAGCGCTTGGTGACGCCAACGACCGAAACCTCGCCGCTTCCACCCGCATTGGCCATGGGATCTACTCCGTCGCTGCCAAGGATTCCTGCCGAATGCCGAGGGCCCGGCGCCGCTGGATGAAGGCGATGGACCCCAGCGCGATCGAGATCACCAGGAAGGAAACGATCGTGGTCACGGCGCCAACCGCATAGAGCGTCGGCGAGGTCACGTTGGTCGTCATGGCCCAGATCTCGAGCGGCAGTGTGTTTTCGCTGCCCGCCGTAAGCGCTGTACGGGCGAGCTCGTCATAGGAAAGCGTGAAGCCGAACAGGGCCACACCGATGATGCCCGGCAGCAACATGGGAAGCGTGACTTCCTTCACCCTCTGCCAGCTCGTCGCGCCAAGGTCCGTCGCCGCTTCCTCATAGGAGCGGTTGAAGCGGCCCAGCACGGCGAACATGATCAGCAGCCCGAACGGCAGCGTCCAGGTCAGCTGGGCGCCCAGCCCGGACAGGTACCAGTTCGTCTCCAGGCCCAGCAGCCGGAAGGTGAGCGCGATCCCCAGCCCGACGAACAGTCCCGGCATGATCAGGCTGGCGATCGCGAAATAGAAGGCAAAGGCCGATCCCCGGAACCTCCGGCGGAAGCCGAGGCCGGCCAGCACCGAGACGCTGACAGTGATCAGCGCCACAAGCACTGCGAGCCCGATCGAGCGATGGAAGGCGCCGGCGATATCGCCGACGCGGGTCTGCGAGATGAGCGCCTCGAACCAGTGCAGCGACACACCGTTCAGCGGGAAGGTCATGCCGCCATTGGGGCCCTGGAACGACAGAATGTAGATGACGATCATCGGCCCGTAGAGGAAGAGCACGAAGAGCGTGAAGAAGGCGGCGAAGGCGTAGAAGGTCCAGGGTCGCTTGTCTTCCATGGCGCCCTCTCAGCCTGCCAGTTCCTTGCGCACGTCGACGAGCCGCAGGATGCCCGCGACCATGAGGGTGACGATGATCACCATGATGATGGCGCTGGCCGCGGCGGGCGGATACTGAAGCGCCGCCACCTCGTTCTGCAGCGCCGACACGACAGAGGCGCTCTGGCCGCCGCTCATGGTGCGCACCACGAAGGAGTCGCCCATGACCAGCGTGACGACGAAGATTGTTCCCAGCGCGATGCCCGTCTTGGACAGCGGCAGCACGATCTCGGCGACGACGCGGAAGCGGCCGGCACCGGCGTCGCGTGCGGCCTCGAGCAGGCTCTTGTCGATGCGCGCCATCGAATTGAAGATCGGCACCACCATGAACAGCGTGAAGAGGTGCACGTAAGCCACGACAACTGCGAAATCGGAGAAGAGCAGGAATTCGAGCGGATGGCTGATGACGCCCGCCCGTTCCAGCGCCTGGTTGAAGATGCCGTTGCGCCCCAAGAAGGGAATCCACGAGATCATGCGGATGATGTTCGAGGTCAGGAACGGCACCGTGCAAACCAGGAACAGCCCGATCTGCCACAGCAGGCTGCGCACGTGGAAGACCAGGAAATAGGCAATGTTGAAGCCCAGGATCAGCGTCACTGCCCACACGATCGCCGCGAACTTGAGCGAGCTCAGGTAGAGTCGCAGCGTCACTTCCGACCGGAACAGGTCTATGTAGTTGTCGAAGATGAAGGCCGGGATGATGTCGGTGCGGTCGAAGTCGAAGAAGCTGACCGCCAGCACCACCAGCATCGGCAGACCGAAGAACAGCGTCAGCAGGATCATGAGTGGCGTGACCTGAAGCCACGACGCCACCTCGCCGGTATCGACGGCATGCTCCACCTCCGCATCCGGCACGGATACGGAGGAAGCCGCGAGATCGCCTGCCGTCGGGTCGATGACCGTCATGCCCCGGACCGGTTCAGGAGGAAACGAACTCGTTCCAGCGTCTCGTCAGGTAGCGGTCCTCATCCATGACCGTATTCCAGCAGGCGATGTGGCCCATGCGGTCCCAGATGGCGCCGCCGTCGCGCATCGCGCCCTTCTTCTCCATCAGATTGCCGTAGGGATCCTTGATGTCGACGGCCGCTGGCTTGCCATCGTACCAGTAGTCCCACTCCTCCGGTGTCAGGAACTTCTTCGCCGTCGTCGGCACAGCTGAATAATAACCCTGCTTGGCGATGAAGCCGCCCTGCCAGCCCGAGTTGAACCAGTTCATGTATTCGTAGGCGCAGTCGAGCTTGAGGCCGCTCAGATGCGCCATCGGCGCCAGGCCTACGAACCAGCCGCGATAGCCTTCCTTGAGCGGCACGAAGTAGCAGTCGATGCCGCGCGAGCGCACGGCGGTCACGGCCGGCGACCACATCGACTGGATCACCACCTCGCCCGAGGCCATCAGGTTCACCGACTGGTCGAACGTGCTCCAGAACGACCGGAAGTGACCACCTTTCTTCAGATCGATCAGAATCTTGATGGTCTTGTCGATCTCCTCCTTGGTCATGTTGCCCTTGTCGCGGTACTTGAAGTCACCGCGGGCCTCGATCGCCATCGCGGCATCCATGACACCGACCGGCGCATAGTCGACCAGGGCGGCCTTCCCTTTGTATTTGGGGTCGAGAAGATCCTTCCAGCTCGTCACCTTGTCACGCCCGCCGACCAGATCGGGCCGGATGCCAAGCGTATCGGCGTTGTAGATCGTCGGGATCATGGTCAGGAACTCGGTCGGCTTGTCCGCGAGCTTCTTTCCATCCTTGGCAGTGTAGAACATCGCCTCGATCGGCGAGAGCCCCTGCGTGGAGGCCATCTGCCCGTTCGGATAGGCCCCCTTGGTGAAGAGCGGCACCGTTTCCGACCAGTACTTGTACTTCGCCACCGGGACCGGCTGCAGCACGCCCTTGCCGGCCAGGTACGGCAGCTTCGTGCTGTCGATGTTGTTGATGTCGATCGTGTTCGGCTGCGTCAGCGATCGATTGAGCTGCACATCGTCCGTGATGGCCTGCATCACGATCTTGAATCCGAGATCCTTGGTCGCCTGCTCGCCGATCTCCTTGATCGCCGCATAGGACCCGCCGGCATGAACCAGCGTCACGTCCTTGGTATTCTGCGCCCACACCGTGGGAAATCCGAGGATGGCTTCTGTGGTCGCCAGCGCGCCACCCGCCGCCGCTCCCTTGAGAAGCCTGCGGCGATTCAGAGGACGATGATTTCCAGAAATTTTGCGGGTCATTCTGCCAGCTCCCGAGCGATGTCGACACAAGCTGAGTCCTGACAATGCAACGCAAGAACTGTGCCCGACCGCGATGAAGCGAAGCATGGAAGCAAGTGCACGCTTCCCTTGCAGACGACGAAGCCATCGCCAGACAGCCGTCGTCGCAAGAAAAAGGGCGCGCCGCCCAGGCGACGCGCCCCGTGATGATCCAATTTTGAGCGCCTGCGCCTAACGATGGCGCACCCGCTCAGTCGCCAGCGACGTCGCGCGCGCCCGGCGTGCGGGCCCGAAACTCGTCCGGAACGGCGCGGCCGGCGTCGGTGAAGGCCTTCTGCACCGCCGCCACGTTGGGGCCGAAGATGCCCTTGCGGTTCGAGCGCGCCCACTCGTTCGAAGCGACGATCGTGTCGAGCGAGCCCTGGAACCGCGGCATGACGTAGCGCGCGAACAGCTCGTAGGAGCGCATCGTCGCCTCACGGCTCGCCCATTCATGCGCTCTGAAGAGGATGCCGCCGAAGCCACCGTTGGAATAGCCAAGCAGCCGCTCGATGCCCTGCGCCACCGTGTCCGGCGTGCCGACGAGCGTCGTGCCCATCTTCACGCCCTCCCGCAGCGGATCGTCAGCACGGCCAGGTGGGCGGCCCAGCGTGTCCTCGAAATAGGTCATGGTCTCGCGGCGCTCGCCAGCATGGACCTCCCGTAGCGCCTGCTCGTCGTCTTCGGCGATATGGGCGTTCACCACGATGCGCCACTTGGAGCGGTCGGCCGTCTTGCCATGCTTGGCGGCGGTTTCCTCATAGATCGCCCATTGCTTGGCCATTGCCTCCGGCCCACCCGGCAGGCCGGCGCCGATCGACAGCACGCCGACGCCATGCTTGCCGGCGGCGATCATGCCCGAGGGCGTGATGGTGCTGGCGCAGGCGATCGGAAAGTGGGGATAGCTGTAGGGGGCCAGATGCAGACGCGCCTCTCTCAGCTCGAACCAGTCGGTCTTCATCGTGACCGGCTCCTTGCATTCCAGCAGCCGCATGATGGCGTCGAGCGATTCCTCCATACGCCGCCGCTGGGTCGAGGGCTCGATGCCCATCATGTAGGCATCCGACGGCAGCGCGCCGGGACCGCAGCCCAGCATCGTACGACCGCGCGACATATGGTCGAGCTGCACGAACCGGTTCGCGACCATGAGCGGGTGATGGTAAGGCAGGCTGGTCACGCCTGAGCCGAGGCGGATGTAGCGCGTGCGCTCGATGGCAGCCGCCATGAAGACCTCCGGCGAAGCGATGGTCTCCCACCCGGCCGAATGATGCTCGCCAACCCAGGCCTCGTCGAAGCCGAGTTCGTCGATCCATTCGATCAGCTCCATATCCCGCGCCATCGACAGCGTCGGGTTCTCGCCCACGCGATGGAACGGTGCGAGGAAAATGCCGAATGTCAGCCCCTTGTGATTGCCCGTTTGCGCCATGTCTGTCCCTCCGTTCGCATAACGCTAGCACGGCCAGCACAATTGACCGAGAGCGCCGCTCGCGATAGGCGAAAAGACCGCCATGAGCATGCCGGATCGCTTGCCGCTGGAGCGCTTCACGATCGTCGAGGTGAATGACCGCGACGTCCCGCTCTGCTTGCGTTTGGCGACATCGCTTGCCGGCAAGATCGCCGCCGATCTCGGCGCGACCGTATTGAAGGTCGAACCGCCTAGCGGCGATCCCGTGCGGCACGCCCCGCCCCTTCTGCCGCAAGGCGGAAGTGCGCTGTTCCAGTTTCTCAACACGTCGAAGCGTTCGCTGGTCCTCGATCTTGCGACCGACGTGGGCCGCGCCGCGCTCGACAAGCTGCTCGACACGGCCGATGCCGTGCTGTTCGAGGAGCCGGCGTCGATTGCCGCCATGGCACGCGCCACCCATGCGACGGCGATCGAGATCGCGGCCTTCCCGGTCGAGATGCAGGCCGCACACCGCCCCGTGAGCGAGTTCACGATCCTCGCGCTCGGTGGACTGCTGCACATGGTGGGCGAGCCCGATCGCAAGCCGCTGCGGCTGGGCGGCCATCAGGCGAGCTATGCGGCGGGCCTTACCGCCTTCACCGGCCTTGCCGGCGCCCTCGCCGCGCGCGACGCCGGCCGCACCGCGCCGTCGGTCCGCGTGTCGCTGGCGGAGGCCGTGCAGTGGGTGAACTGGAAGGCGGCATCGGGTGCCGCGGCGTCGGGCGCTTCCCCTGGACGCGAGGGCAAGCGATCGGAATTCCAGATCGTGCCGTGTCGCGACGGTCATGTCGCGATCGTCTACACCGTCACGCAGTGGCAGGCGACGCGGGGCCTGATCGGCGATCCCCGGCTCGGCGATCCCAGGTTCGCCACGCGTGCCGGTCGGCGCCAGCATGTGGCCGAGCTCTACGACATCCTCAGGCCGTGGTTCACCGACAAGACGCGGCACGAGATCCAGGCTCTGGCGCAGGCGCGGGGCGTGCCGTTCGGGCCGGTCTTTTCACCCGCGGAGCTCCTGGACAGCGAACAGTACGTCGCGCGCGGCTTCTTCGCCGATATCGCCCATCCCACGCTGGGCAAGTTGCGCCTGCCGCAACTGCCGGTGCAATGGAATGGTCGTTCCTTCGCGCCGAAGCCGGCACCGGACCTGCCGACATGACGAAGCGCCCCCTTTCCGGTCTCCGCGTCCTCGATTTCGGGCTGCTGACGGCCGGAGCCAACACCTCGGCCATGCTGGCCGATCTTGGCGCCGACGTGCTCAAGATCGAGTCCGGTGCCTATCTCGACCCGTTCCGGGTCGTCGGCAAGATCGACGACGAAGACGGGTGGTGGAACCGCTCGCCGCAATTCCGCTTTACCAACCGCAACAAGCGCGGCCTGGCCTTGAACCTCAAGGATCCAGAAGGCCAGCGCGTGATCCGCGACCTCGCGGCCCAATGCGATGTGGTGGTCGAGAATTTCCGCCGTGACGTGCTCGATCGCGCCGGCCTCGGCTACAAGACGCTGCGTGCCGTCAATCCGAAGATCGTCTTCGCCGCCATATCGAGCCAGGGCGACACCGGCCCGGAACGCATGAACGTCTCGTTCGGCAGCACGCTCGATGCCACCTCGGGCATCGCCGCCCTTACGGGCTATGAAGACGAAGAGCCGCGCATCTCCGGCATGGACGTGAACTATCCCGACCAGATCGTGTCGCTGTTCGCGACCGGGATCGTCATTGCGGCCATCATCGAGGCGCGCCGCACCGGCGAGGGCTGCTTCCTAGACTTCTCCCAGCGCGAGGTCGCGTCTTTCACTCTCGGAGAGGAAATCCTGGCCGCCGCGGCGGATCCCCAGCGCAGCAGCAGACGGTGCGGCAACCGGGCCGAAGGGACCGTGCAGCAGGACACCTATCTCTGTAACGACGGGCGCTGGATCGCCGTCACCTCCGACCGCGAACAGCCGGAACTCGCCGCCTTCTGCGCCGGCCGTGCCAGCGCCGATGCCACAGCCGAGCTGCTGATGCGCGGCATCGCCGCCGCCCCCTGCAACGACGGCAACGACCTGCTGCAGGACGAGGCGCTCGCCGGCGTGACGCTGGC
>JAFEFG010000006.1 GCA_018240685.1 Pseudomonadota bacterium
GGCATCAAGCTTGATGCCGGGTCCGTCGCCGCCATCGACAAGGCCAGCGCGCCATAAGGCGCGGGCATCGCGGACAGGGCGTCATCCTCGGCTCGGCAGAGGATGACGCCAACAGGGAAATCCAGGGAGCGACCGACCGCCATGCTCGTATTCCGCCAGCTCTTCGATCCGACCTCCTCGACCTACACCTATCTGCTGGGTGACAGCGTGTCCGGCGAGGCGGTGCTGATCGATCCGGTCTTCGAACAGGTCCGCCGCGATGCCGCGCTGATTACCGAGCTCGGGCTCAAGCTCCTGTGGACGCTCGAGACCCATGTCCATGCCGATCACGTCACCGGCGCCTGGCTGCTGAAGCAGAGGCTGGGAAGCCATATCGCCCTCGCGGCCGCAAGCGGCGCCGCTGGCGCCGACCGCTTCCTGCAGGACGGCGAACGCGTTGCCTTCGGCAAGCGCTCGCTGGAGGTGCGGGCCACGCCCGGCCACACCAACGGCTGCCTGACCTACGTGCTCGACGACGAGAGCATGGCGTTCACCGGCGATTGCATACTGATCCGCGGGTCGGGCCGCACCGACTTCCAGCAGGGCGATGCGCGCGCCCTCTATCGCTCGGTGCGCGCCCGCATCTTTTCGCTGCCCGATTCGTGTCTTCTCTATCCCGGCCACGACTATCGCGGCCTCACCGTCACCAGCGTCGGCGAGGAGAAGAAGTACAATCCGCGGCTGGGCGGGGAGATCGGCGAAGCCGATTTCGCCGGCTACATGAAGAACCTCGACCTGCCGCATCCCAAGAAGATCGACGAGGCGGTGCCGGCGAATCTGCGCTGTGGCCAGCCCGTCGCGGCGGACGCCGCGCCCGCCGCCGAGCCGTCCTGGGCGCCGCTGCGCTTCACCTTCAGTGGCGTGTGGGAGGTCGAACCCCACTGGCTCGAGGAGAATCTCGGCAAGGTCCGCGTGATCGACGTGCGCGAGCCGGACGAGTTCGCGGGGCCGCTGGGCCACATCCGCGGCGCGACGCTTGTGCCGCTGGGCGAACTTGCGCAGCGCGCCAAGGAGCTGCCCAAGGACAAGCCGATCGTCGCCGTCTGCCGCGCCGGCAGCCGCTCGGCCCATGCCACGGCGATCCTGCAGAAAGCCGGCTTCACGGATGTCGCCAACCTGCCGGGCGGCATGCTGCGCTGGCGCGGCGAGGGCCGCAGCGTGGAAGGCGGCGCGCTTTAGGAGAAGCACGCGCCGCCGCTGCGGCTCATTGCTTCTCGACGTTCCAGAACACCGGGATTGGGCTGGTGACGACGCCCGTGAGGCCGCGCGTCGCAGTCGGCAGGGTGTATTGGCCCAGCGGGACGTGCGTGCCGACCTCCATGGCGCGTGCCTGGAGTTCGGCAGCGATCTTCTTGCGGCTGTCCAGGTCCGGAGCGCGGGCGAAGGCATCGCGCAGCTGCTCGACCTTCTCGTCGCAGGGCCAGCCGAAAGCCGCCTTGTCGCAAGAGGCGTTCACCATCGTGTTCGTGAGCGGATTCATCATGTCGATCGATAGCCAGGCGGTCATGAATCCGCTCCAGCCGCCTTCGGACGGAGGACCTTTGCGCAGCCGCCGCGACACGATGGACTGGAAGTCGAGCGGCACCATCTCAACCTTGAAACCGCCCCGTTCGAGCAGCGACTTGGCGATCGGACCGGCATTGGTCAGAACGTTGATGTCGGTCGTGTGCAGCAGCACGACGGGCGTGCCGTCATAACCAGCTTCCTTCAGCAACTCCTTCGACTTGGCGAAGTTCGCATCGAGCAGCCCGTCCGTGCCGGCGCTGCCTTCCAGCGGCGTGCCGCACACGAACATCGCCTTGCAGACGCGGTAGTAGGCAGGATCGCCAACGACGCCTTCCAGGAACTCTTTCGAGGTGAAGGCATACATCGCGGCGCGCCGGATCTTGGGATTGTCGAACGGCGGCTGCAGCCAGTTCCAGCGGAAGTCGTATTGCGCCCCGATCGTGTTGTAGACCTTGACCGTGACGCTCTTGTCGGACTTGAGGAGCGGCAGCAGGTCGTGCGGCGGCGCCTCGATATAGTCGATCTCGCCCGCCAGCAGCGCGTTGACCGCGGTCATATGGTCGGAGATGGCCAGCCACTCGACGCGATCGACCTTCGGCACCTTGCCGCCGGCCAGTCCCGAGGCCGGTTCGGCGCGCGGCTTGTAGTCCGGGTTGCGCACATAGACGATCTTCTCGCCGGGCTTCCATTCGTCCTTCTTGAAGATGAACGGACCCGATCCGACGATCTCGGTGATCTGTGTTCCCGGGGCAGTCAGGGCGATCCGCTTGGGCATCATGAAGGGTACGGACGATCCGGGCTTGGCCAGCGAATCGAGCACGAGGCCATAGGGCTCCTTCAAGGTCATTCGGAAGGTCTTGTCGTTCACGACTTCCATTGTGCTCACGAAACTCATGAGCTTCTGGCCGGTGAAGTCCTTGGCGCCCCAGCGCTTCAGCGAGGCGATGCAGTCCTCGCTGGTGACCGGAAGGCCGTCATGCCACTTCAGCCCGTCGCGCAGGGTGAAGGTATAGACCAGCCGGTCGGGGCTGATTTCCCAGTGGTCGACCATCTGCGGCTGGACCTGCAGCTTCTCGTCCATCGCGAACAGCGTATCCCACACCATGTAGCCGTGGTTGCGCACGATGTTGGCGGTGGTCCAGATCGGGTCGAGGATCTTGATGTCGGAATGCATCACCGCCCGGATCGTCTTCGTCTGGGCGAGCGCCGGGCAAACAGCCAGCAGCGCGGCGACGAGCGCCGCCGCGATAACACGCAATTTCATCGGTCGGGTCCGTTCGTGGGGGATCAGCTCTTCCAGCGGGCCGTTGCGCGGGCACCGGGGGTGATTTCGGTGTCGGCCGGCGCCGCCACCTTGGCCATGTGATTGTAGCGCTGGGCCGCGAACCACAGCGCATAGTCGCCGAACTTGATGGGCGGATACTTGGCCGGCTTGTCCGCCGACTGGCAGCTCGGCAGGCATTCGATCATCGTGTCGTGGTCGGGATCGCAGAAGAACGGGATGGCGTAGCGAAGCGTGCCCGAGACGTTGCGGACGCGGTGCGGCGTCGACAGGAACCGTTCGTTGCTCCAGCGATGCAGGATGTCGCCGCCGTTGACGACATAGGCGCCCTCGACATAGGGCGCATCCATCCACCGCCCGTCGGGCAGCAGGATCGACAGGCCCTGGACCTTGTTGGGCGGCAGCAGCGTCATGAAGCCGGAATCGGTATGCGGCACCAGACTGGCGACCGTCTCGTCGCCGGCATCGATCCGAGGATAGCGCGACATGCGCAGGATCATGTGCGGCTTGGCGAAAGAGGAGTCGAAGAATGTCTCCGGCAGATCGAGTGCCAGCGCATAGAGCTTCACCAGCTTCCGGCACAGCGCCTCGACCGCCTGCATGTATTCCAGCACATTCTCGCGGAAGCCCGGCAGGTTGGCCGGCCACTTGTTCGGGGCATGGAAGCGGCGGTTCGCCAGCACATCGGGATCGTCGGCAGCGCGCTCGCGGCGCAGGAAGTAGGCCTCGTTCTGGCTCGGCTTCTTGTTCTGCGCGAGCGCGTTCGGCGGTGCCTTGTCCTGAATCGGCATGTAGCCAATGGTGTGCTCGTCGACCTTGACCGCGAGCTTCTCGTCCATCGGCTGGGCATGAAAGCGGGCGGCCTCATCGTAGGTCCGGTCGATCAGCGACTGCGGGATGCCGTGGCCGACCAGATAGTAGAAGCCGACATTCTCGAAGGCATAGCGAAGCTGCGCGGCAGCCACTTCCGCGGCCCCGGGCTTGCCGGCAAGGAAGTCCGAAACATCGAGCAGCGGAATCTCTCCGCCGATCATGATGGGCGGCGCCACCGCGATCGAACCCGTGGACTTGATCGCTTCTTGCTGCATCGCGGAACCCCAACTCAATACGATTTACTGCGAGCGATGTTGCAATAAATGCGCCATTGGTTGCTTCTGTTGTTTGTGTCACACAGTTGCAGACGAGCTTGGAGGATATCGCATGGCATCGCCGCTTTTCGACCTGACAGGGAAGGTCGCCATCGTCACCGGATCGAGCAAGGGCATCGGCAAGTCGATCGCGCTGCACCTGGCGCTGCAGGGTGCCAAGGTCGTTGTCTCGAGCCGTAAGGCGCCGGCCTGCGAGGAAGCGGCGGCGGAGATCCGCAAGGCAGGCGGCCACGCCACCGTCATTCCCTGCAACATTTCCGATAAGGCGCAGTGTCAGAACCTGATCGCCGAGACGCGCAAGCAGCTCGGGCCGATCGACATCCTCGTCTGCAACGCGGCGTCGAACCCGTATTACGGGCCGACCGAGAAGATGCCGGACGAGGCCTTCATGAAGATCATGCAGAACAACATCCTCAGCAATATTTGGCTGATCACCGGGTGCCTGCCGGACATGCGCGCCAAGAAGGACGGCTCGATCATCATCGTCTCGTCGATCGGCGGCCTGCGCGGCACGCCGGTGATCGGCGCCTACGGCATCTCCAAGGCCGCCGACATGCAGCTCGCGCGCAACCTCGCGACCGAGCTCGGGCCGGACAACATCCGCATCAACACGATCGCGCCCGGCCTCGTGAAGACCGACTTCGCCAAGGCGTTGTGGGACAATCCCGAATATCTCGACAAGCGTCTGCAGAGCGCGCCGCTGCGCCGCATCGGCGAACCAGACGATATCGGCGGCATCGCGGTGATGCTGGCTGGCAAGGCGGGGGCGTTCATCACCGGCCAGACCATCGTTGCCGATGCCGGCGTGACGATCGGAAGCTGACGCCGGCGCTCGAGGCGCTCTCCGATTTGCGAACAATCATGCGATCGTCTTGATGAGAGACGATCGCGGAAGTCTCGTTGGCGACCGTCGCGCCTTTCAGGAGCCCGCTTCCGAAAGCTTGCCCAGGGCCGAGACGAATGCGCGGGAGGGCGACGAACCTGGCATGTTGGCGGGGATGATCGACTGAAGCTCCTTTGCCAGATCGACATCTTCAAGCCGCAGGGCGGCGAGCGTTCGGTGCCGCACTTCCTCGCGCACCGAACTTTCCATCACCAGTGAAATGCCCAGTCCCGCCTTGACGGCCGCCTTCACCGCGTCCGTGCTTCCAAGCTGGTAGGACGTCGTGAGCTTGGAGGAAGTCACGCCCAGCGCCTTCCTGAGCAATGTGGCGGTGCCGCTGCCGGGCTCGCCGCCAACCAGCGGCTTCCCGATCAATTCTTCGATCGATACCGTCTTGCGTATGGCCCAAGGGTGGTCCGTCGGCACGATGACGACGAGCGATTGGCGGTTCCAGGCCCTGACCTCGAATCCAGGGCGTTCGTCCCACCATTCCATCAGACCCACATCGATCTCGCCCGAGTCCAGTCGATCCGCTGTCTCGGGATTGGAGCCGATCGTCAGTTCGATGTGCTGGCCGCAGGCTTCGCTCAACTTCTTTATCAGTCCCGGCAGGATGTAGATGCCGATGTTGCTGCTCGCTCCGACCAGGAGCTTGCCCGTCTTGACGGCGGCCCGGCCTCGGCGATCGACGCGAAGAAGCGCTCTGGCAAAGGGCAGGAACTGGCTCCCGGATTTCGTCGGCAGACATTGCGCATGTCCGCGGACGACAAGAAGGTCTCCCAGCGCTTCTTCCAGCTTCTTCACCAATTGGGAAACGGTGGGCTGAGCACATCCCAAAGCTGAGGCGGCCTCCCGAAAGCCGCCGTGGTCGACGACGGCAAGGAACGCCCGCACCTGCGTCAGATTGAGTAGCTCTTCATCCATCATTGCTGACCTGCTCTCGATCCAAGCATCCGACGGCTCCCAACGCGCTCGGTAGCAGCCACTCAGTATTTGGATTCTGCAATTATTGCGAAAAATCAATCGTATGACTGGCAATATTTACGATATTTGATTTCATAACACAATTGAAACCTATGAATGATAACGAATGGAGAGAGAACGATGTGAGATGTGAGAGAGGTCAAATGCTCGATGAAGATCAGGTCGCTCGCTACCGGCGAGACGGGTTCATTGTCGTCCCGGATTTCCTGGGTCCGGTTGAACTCGGCGCCCTTACGGCGGAAGTCGACGGGCTCATCCGATCGGCCGAGAAATTGACGGGCTCCAACGACATCTTCGAGTTGGAGGACACGCATACGCCCGACCTGCCGCGGGTCCGCCGGATCAACGATCCTCACACTCTCTTCGGCGGTGTTTCCGCGTTCGCGCGGTCGGAACGACTTCTCTCCGTCCTGAAGTCGATCCTTGGCCCCGACATCCGTGTCCACGGCAGCAAGATCAATCTGAAGCCTCCCACAGGTGCCGCGGTCGCCTGGCATCAGGATTGGGCCTTCTATCCCCATACGAACGACGACTTCCTCAGCGTGGGCGTCCTGCTCGACGATACCTCGGAGGCCAACGGAGCGATGATGTGCGTGCCGAGATCGCATCTCGGCCCGGTCTATGACCATCGCAACCCGCAAAGCGGAGAATTCGTCCACGCCATAGATCTGGACGCCCATCCGATCGACCTGTCGGAAGCGGCGGTTCTCTCCGGTCGCGCGGGAAGCCTGACCCTGCATCACGGCCGCACGCTGCATGGCTCGGCGCCCAACCGGTCGAATGCATCGCGGCGCTTCCTGCTGATCACCTATGCGGCGGCCGATGCGTGGCCGCTTCTCGGCGTGGGCGACTATCGTGCTTACGAGAATGCCATCGTTTGCGGTCAATCGACCGTGTTTCCGAGGATGAAGGAACTGCCCCTGACGGTGCCGTTCCCGGTGTCGCGCTACGGCGCGCAGATTTTCGAAAGCCAGCGCGGCCTTCGAGCCAAGCATTTCTGAGTTTTCCGGCGGCAAGGGAGAGATCGATGAAGAAGCTTTTGCGTCGTGCTGTCACGACAGGCCTGGTTGCGGCGCCCGCCATTCTGGCGACGCAGGCACGGGCACAGACCAACGGACGGCATCTCCGGTTCGCGATCGCGCCGGTTCGTCCCACGCCCGAGATCACGGTCAAGGAGTTCGAGCCGTTGTTCAAGTATCTCGCCGGCGAACTGGGCGTGACCTATGAACTGGTCTCTCCGGAAAGCTGGGCGGCGATTTCGGTGGCCATGACCAACGGCCACATCGACCTGGGCTGGCTTGGGCCCTGGGGATACGTGCTGGCGCACCAGAAATCCGGCGCCGAGGTCATCGCCACGGCAAAGTACCAGGGCAAGCCGATCTATCACGCCATCATCGAGGGCCGCCCGGGACTGCCGATCAAGAAGTGGCCCGATGACGCCAAGGGGATGAAGTTGTCCCTCAGCGATCGCGGCAATACCTCGGGGTGGCTGATTCCCACGGCCTACTTCGTGAGCCAGGGAATCGATCCCGCCAAGTTCTTCGAATACAAGGAAGGGGCGACCTTCGCCAACAACGTGGCGATGATCCAGCAGGGCGTGATCGATCTCGGCTCCGACATGGATCGCGGTCGATACGGCATGATCCAGGCCGGCGAAATGGATCCGCGCAAGGTCAAGGTCTACTGGACCTCAAATCCGCTGCCGAACGACGCGATCACCGTTCCAAAGGGCTTCGATCCGGAACTCAAGAGCAAGATACAGCGAATCCTGACCTCGCTCTCCGAGGAGAAAGCCCAGTCGATGATGGGGGCCGGCTACAACGGCTTCGTCAAGTCGACCTTCGACGACTACGAGCCGATCGTCGAAGCGGGACGGATCGTCAAGCTGATCTAGCTTCCGGCGATCCGGAACGACTCATGTGCGCACGGTGGCCAACGGAACAGGCGGCGTGATGATTTCTCCCTGGGTGTATGAGGAGCCGCGACCCCGGCTCCTGGAGCGTTCCAAGATCATCCGGAACGTTCTGCTCGTTGGCTGCGTGGCGCTGTTCGTCGTCTTCTGGCGGGAATCCCATGTGGATTTCGCCAAGCTGGCGCAGGGCGTGCCGCGGGTTGCCGGCTGGCTCGTTCAAATGCTGCCGCCTGACACGCGCGGTCTTCCGGAAGTGCTCGCGGCAGCCTTCGAAACCCTGGCGATGGCGACGATAGGAACCTTGTTCGCCCTCGTCGCCGCTGTGCCGCTTTCGCTTCTCGCGGCACGCAACATCTCGCCGCATCCCGCCCTGTACTATGCCGCGCGCGGCATCCTCAACCTCAGTCGTGGCACCGAAACCCTGGTGTTCGCGCTCATCTTCACGGCGGCGATCGGGTTCGGTCCCTTCACCGGCGTGCTGGCCATCGCCTTCCACATGACCGGCGCGATTGGCAAGATGCTGGCCGATGTCATCGAGCCGGCAGACCCCGGTCCGATGGAAGCCGCCGCCCTCAGCGGCGCCAGCCGTCTCAAGGTCCTGCGGTACGCCTTGCTTCCGGACATCATGCCGAACTTCATCGCCGTTGCGCTCTACATGTGGGAGTTCAGCGTCCGCACGTCGACGGTGCTGGGAATCGTCGGCGCGGGAGGGATCGGGCAGACCCTCAAGAACACCATCGACCTGCTCGACTTCCCGAAGATGGTGACCGTCCTCGCGGTCATTCTGCTGATGGTCGGCGCGATCGACATGATCAGCGACTTCCTGCGCCGTCGCACCCTTCAGGACAGGGCGACCGACACGGCGCGTGTTCCCGTGCGTGTTCGCGAAAAGGAGACGGGCCGTGTTTGATCACGCTGTTGCCGCTTCCGTGGCGCTCGATGCCGACCGTGAAGTCCTGTTGAGCCTCCGCGACGTCGGAAAATCGTACGGCAGCACACAGATCCTGCGCCGAATCTCCTTCGACGTGGGCAAAGGAGAATTTGCCGTCGTCCTGGGACCAAGCGGGTCGGGAAAATCCACGCTGTTCCGATGCATCACCAGGCTGGAGGAACCCTCCGAGGGAACGATTCACTACGAAGGCCTGTGCGTAAACACGCTCAACCGCAGGGATCTCGCGCATCTTCGATCGCGCATCGGATTCGTCTTTCAGCAATTCAATCTCATCAAGCGTCTGTCCGTGCTCGACAATGTTCTCACCGGGCGGCTTGCCCGCGCGCCCTTGTGGCGCGTGACCTGTCGATCCTTCTCCACGGCCGATCGCCAGCTGGCGCTGGGCTGCCTCGATGCCGTCGGCATGCTCGAGTTCGCCTATCGGAGGGTCGATGGGCTTTCCGGCGGCCAGCAGCAGCGCGTCGCCATCGCCCGTGCCCTGGCACAGCAAAGTCATACCATCATCGCCGACGAACCAATCGCGAGTCTGGATCCGGAATCGGCGCTGCAGGTGATGCAGATCCTCAAGCGTGTTGCCCACGACTATGGGATCACGGTGCTGTGCAGCCTGCATCAGGTCGACTACGCCCTGCGAATGGCCGATCGAATAATCGGCATGCAGGCTGGCCGCATCGTCGTCGACAAGCCGGCGCACGACGTTTCGGCGGAAGATACCCGCTCCATCTATGCGAGCCTCGGTGCCGGCTGAGGCCAATCTTCAGCCCTGTCACGCCCCGCTGTCCGGTTGATGGTCGGACGGGTCCCCCCGGGGGGCTCGGACCAGAGACCTTGATCTAGGCGCCGGCGGGCTTTTTCCTGAACGTCACCACCAGCACGTCGCGATAGGCCGGTTGCGCCGGATTCTCCGGCACGACCGGCGTCACGCCGTGATAGCAGCGCGAGTCGTCCACCAGCGCCGCATCGAGCGGATCAGTGAGAGTGAAGCTGCCCAGCGTGCGCTTGTCGAGATCGTGGACGGTGGTCGTGCCGCTCACGATGTTGCGGCGGGTGACCAGCAGCACCATCACGTAGTCGACACCGTCGCGGTGCATGCCTTCGGGCGTCGGCTTGCCGTGCTCGCCCGATCGCGCCTCGATGCGGAACTGATGCGCTTCCACGTGCCATTCGGCCGCCTCGGGCGCGAGGCGGCTGAAGAGGGCGCGGCCGTACTCGAGGATGGTGCGGAAACTCGACCCGTCGCTGATCTCGGGTGCGATCGGCTCGAACCAGCGTTCGATGCCGCCGTTCAGCGTGTTGTAGTTGACGCTCTGATAGTGGGCCTGGTGCGGACTACGCACGATCGGTCCCTGACGCGGCGCCGAAAATACTCCGAAGCGGCGGCGACGGTAGCGACCGCCATCGCCCATGTAGGTGTCGAGGCCGAGATCGTTCCAGCTCTCGGCGAAGGCCGCCCAATCGCTCAGGGTCCCGAAGCGTCCCAGCGCCGCGCGCATGTCTGACGCTTCGACGAAGGCATAGCCTGCGCGGGCCAGCGCATTGCGAATGCCCGTGGCGTTTTGAAGTCCGGTACCGATCTCGCTCATGGCCGTCAGCCTAGCACCACCATCCCAAATTCGGCAGGCGGTGCGCATGAAGGTTTCTAGGGTTGGCGTGCGCCTTGCATTCAATCGACGCCGAGCCTCCTGGGGAGATACATCGCATGTTGCGTCGTCGTTTGATTGCCACCGCCGCTGCCTCTTTTGCGGCACCCGCCATTGTTTCGCGCAGTTCACTTGGCCAGAACC
Organism: Pseudomonadota bacterium; assembly: GCA_018240685.1. Lineage (GTDB taxonomy): Bacteria > Pseudomonadota > Alphaproteobacteria > Reyranellales > Reyranellaceae > Reyranella. Next base: position 10,491 of record JAFEFG010000006.1, read on the forward strand.
TGCGCAAGGTCAAGATGGGCACTGCCTTCACGACCACGACCAATGCCGCGTTTCTCATGCCGGACCTGCTGAAGCCGGAAGGCATTGATCTCGAACTCGTGATGTTCCCGTCGCTGGTGCAGCGCATGCAGGCGGTCGCCTCGGGCGATGTCGACATCGGCAACGGCGGCCTTTCAGCCACTATGCAAGTCGCGACCAAGGGTTTTCCCATGCAGGTGCTTGCCAATGGCTGCGACGGCGGCTGGATGGTGCTCGCCCAGCCTTCGATCAAGAGCTTCAAGGATCTGATCGGCAAGAAGGTTGCGGTGCAGAACGGTTCGATCGGACTCGTCTCGCTGAACTGGAAGCTCAAGCAGGAAGGCGTCTTCGGCAAGGTCGACATGGCCTTCATGGACAACCAGGACCAGCCGGTGCCCTTGATGCGCGGCGACGTCGCGGCGATCTGCTGCTTCGAGCCCTATGCCGCCCTGGCGGAATTGAATGGCTGGGGCAAGCGGCTGTGGGTGCCGTACGACTCTCCCATGGGCAAGACCAACCTGGGCTTCGTCGCCTCGGAGAAGTTCACCAAGGCGGATCCGGACCTCACCAAGAAGATGGTCCAGGCGCACGTCAAGGCGACGAAGAAGATGGCGTCCGATCCCTCGATCGCGATCGAGACCACGATCAAGCAGTTCAAGATGACCAAGGAAGTGGCCGAGCTGTCGACCAAGAACCTGTTCTTCTCCGCCGACTCGGGCGCTCCCTTCGTCAGCGGCCTCAAGGCCCTGGCGAAGATGATGATCGACGACAAGATGCTGGACAAGGAACCCGATTGGGGCAGCTTCCTCAATCTCGGCTACGTCTGATGCAATTGCGTCGTGCGCTGGGGCTGATGCCCCTGGCGCTGCTTCTCATCGCCTGGGAAGTCGCCGTACAGCTCAAGGTGTACCCTCCGGTGCTGCTGCCAGCGCCGGAGAAGGTGGCCCTGGTGTTCGTCAACGATACGGCGACGGTGCTGGACCATGCCCTGTCCAGCGTCGCCCGCGTGCTGGTGGGGATCGGCCTGTCGTTCATCGTCGCCGTCCCGCTGGGACTGATGATCGGGCGCTACCGACTGCTCGACATGCTGACCGACTGGTCGATCCAGATCTTCCGGTCGGTGCCGCCGATCTCGCTCATTCCGCTTGCTATCCTGTTCCTGGGTATCGGCGACAAGCCGGCGATCGCGCTGATCTTCCTGTCCGGCCTGTGGCCGCTGCTGATCAACACGATCTTCGGCGTCCGCGGGATCGAACGGACGCTGATCAAGGTGGCGCGGGCGGCGCGCGCCGGCGAGTTCCTGGTGATGAAGGACATCATCCTGCCGGCCTCGCTGCCGGCCATCTTCACCGGGCTGCGGCTGGCGGTGGGGGCGGGCTGGCTCACGGTCGTCACGGCCGAGATGATCGCGGTGAAGTCGGGGCTGGGCTACATGATCCTCAATGCCCAGCTCACCTTCCGCTCCGACCTCATCTTCGCCGGCATCATCGTCATCGGTGCGATCGGCCTGCTGGCCGATCAGCTCGTCCGGATCGCGCGCGGCCGCGTCTGCCGCTGGCAGGAGGGCCTGACGGCCACCAACGAATGAATCGCTTCATCGAATGCGTTGGCGTGGGGAAGATCTATCCGGGCAAGACGGGCCCGGTGGAGGCCCTGCGCGGCATCGACTTCATCTGCGAGGCGGGCAGCTTCGTCTGCCTGCTCGGCCGCTCGGGTTGCGGCAAGTCCACGTTGCTGCAGCTCATGGCCGGACTCGAAAAGCCGAGCTCGGGCCAGATCGCGGTCGCCGGGCGCGAACTCGACGGGCCGTCGCCGGAAGCGGCGATCGTGTTCCAGGATCATGGCCTGTTCCCCTGGATGACGGTGCAGAAGAATGTCGAGTTCAACATGAAGGCGCGTGGCGTGCCGGCCGGCCAGCGCCGCGACCGGGCGCGGAAGTTCATCGACATGACCGGCCTGACCGGCTTCGGCGACCGCTATCCGCATGAGCTGTCCGGCGGTATGCGCCAGCGCGTCGGCATCGCCCGCGCCCTGACCACCGATCCCAAGGCGCTGCTGATGGACGAACCGTTCGGCGCCCTCGATGCCCAGACACGCGGCCGCCTTCAGGACGAGCTGCTGCAGATCTGGGAAACGCAGCGCACCACGGTGCTGTTCGTCACCCATTCGATCGACGAGGCGCTGCTGCTCGCCGACCGCATCCTGGTGTTCACGCCGCGGCCGGGTAAGATCGCGGCCGACATCAAGGTGGATCTGCCACGGCCGCGCACCCAGCAGTCGGATGACTTCACGGCGCTTGCCCGCGAGCTGCGTGGCCTGATCGGCGCCGAGCGCGACTTCGACTGAAGCGCGATGACTTTTGCCTTGGCCATCGCCCTGACGCTCGTAGCATGGCAGCGCCTGCGTCAGGGCGATGGCTTGATCCAACGAAAAGTCATCGCGCTGTAGCGCCCGGCATCGTCCCGGGTGCGGCGGGGATCCTTCGCCCCGCTCAGGACGACAGTGGAATTGGGAGAGGAAGACAGATGCCGTACGCGACCACGGACGATGGCGTGAAGCTGTACTACGAGGAGACCGGCGCCGGCGCGCCGATCGTCTTCGTCCACGAGTTCGCCGCCGATCATCGCTCGTGGGAAATGCAGATGCGCCATTTCGGCCAGCGCTATCGCTGCATCACCTACGGCGCCCGCGGCTATCCGCCCTCCGACGTGCCGGAGAAGCCGGAGAGCTACTCGCAGAACCGCGCCACCGACGATATCCTCGCGGTGCTGGATCATCTCGGGATCGACAGGGCCCATGTCGTCGGCCTGTCGATGGGCGGATTCGCCAGCCTGCATTTCGGCTTCCGCCATCCGGCCCGGGCGCGGTCGCTGGTCGTGGCCGGCGTCGGCTACGGCGCGGAGAAGGGGCAGCAGGAACGTTTCAAGGCCGAGGTCGAGGTGGTGGCGAAGTCGCTGCTGAGCGAGGGCATGGCGGCCTTCGCCGAGAAGTATGCCTACGGCCCGACGCGCGTGCAGTTCGAGAACAAGGACCCGCGCGGCTTCACCGAGTTCAAGCAGGCGCTGGCGGAGCACTCGGCGCTGGGCTCGGCGAACACCCAGCTTGGCTGCCAGGGGCAACGCCCGTCGCTCTACGACCTCGTCGAGCAGATGCGTGGGCTGGCCGTGCCGACCTTGATCCTGACCGGCGACGAAGACTGGCCATGTCTTGCGCCGGCGCTGCTGATGAAGCGCGAGATCCCGAGCGCGGCGCTGTCGGTGATGCCGAACTGCGGCCACACCATCAACCTCGAGGACCCCGAACAGTTCAACCGCATCGTCGGCGAGTTCGTCGCCCAGGTCGAAGCCGGCCGCTGGCCCAGGCGCGACCCACGCGCGGTCAGCGCGTCGATCACGGGGATGCGGTAGGTTCGAGATGCTGCGGCCCGTTCCCGCAATCGGCGGGAAGCGGCCGGGCTATTTTCGGAGGGCAAGCGGCGGTATGTAGAGGCCGTGACAGGCGAGCCGATCGACGAAGCCGAGATGGCGGCACTGATGCGGGCTACGCAGCAGGGCGATCCGGCTGCCTATGCTCGGTTGCTGAAGGCGGTCGCCCCGATTGTCCGGCGGATGGCTGCGCGCCGGTGGACCGGCTCCGAAGAGGCCGACGACGTCGTCCAGGACGTCCTGCTGTCGCTGCACCAGGTCCGCCACACCTACGATCCGGATCGTCCCTTTATCCCCTGGCTGATGGCGATCGCGCGCAACCGGCTGGCGGATGTCCAGCGTCGCCAGGCGCGCCGGGCGAAGGGGGAAGTGGCCGTCGAAATTCTTCCTGAAACCTTTTCAGGCCAGGAAACGAAGGATGTGGTGGACCGCTTGGCGTATTCCGACGCTCTCGAGCAGGCCATGGCCGAACTTCCGGCCGGGCAGAGACGTGCCGTGGAATTGCTGCGGTTCAAGGAGATGTCGCTCAAGGAGGCGTCGGCCGCCAGCGGCATGTCGATTTCGGCGCTGAAGGTCTCGATGCATCGGGCGATGAAGACGTTGCGAACCATTCTGACGAAGCAGTGACCATGGAGACGGAAGAACTCATCGGCAGGCTTGCCGCAGGCGCCGGGCGTCCCGTCCGACGCCTTGCGCCGCCGTCAGCCCGCCTCCTCTTCTGGTTGGCGGTCTCGTTACCGTGGATCGCCGTGGTCGTGACCGTCATGGGGGTACGGCCCGACCTGACCGCCAGGTTCGAGGACCCGCGCTGGATCGTCGAGCAGGGGGCGGCTCTGGTGACTGCAGTGGCGGCGGCGCTGGCCGCGTTCTGCGCCGGCGTGCCCGGCCGTCCGCGCTGGGAACGCGTGGTTCCGATCGTCCCCGTCGTGGTCTGGATCGGCGCCGTCGGCTTCGGTTGCCTGCAGGATTGGATCCGGCCCGGCCCCGGCGGCGTGATGTTCGAGTCGGATTGGGCGTGCCTGCCCGGGATCGTCTTCGTCGGCGCTGCGCCCGGCATCGCCATGGCGGTCATGCTTCACAAAGGGGCGCCGCTGGCGCCTTTCGTCTCCGTCGGTCTCGGAGGCCTCGCGGCCGCGGCGCTGGCCGACTTCGGGCTGCGCCTGTTCCACGCACAGGACGCCGGTCTGATGGTCCTCGTCTGGCAGGTCGGTTCCGTCGCTCTGCTGACGGTCTTGAGTGCGGCGATCGGACGGCACCTGGTCCGCTGGCGCCATCTGCCGCTGCACTGAGCGGGCCGCACGTGCCCCGGCTCACCACCCTCTGCCGCTACTGCGTCAGCGATGGGATTCCCCTGCGTTCGTCGATGGTGGCCCTGGTCGTCGGCACCATCCTCAACCTGATCAATCAGGGCGACGCACTTCTCGGCGAGGGGCACCTCAACTTCACGAAACTGCTGCTGACGTTCGCCGTGCCCTACTGCGTGGCGACGTATGGCGCGGTCTCCTACAGGCTGCGCGCGCCCCGCCGCTGAGCGGGCGGCATCATCGGCCGGCGGCCGCCGACGACCGATCGGGTTTCCTGGCGGTCACGATCGCATAACCCAGTTCCTTCCGGCCCACCGCGGCCCGCGCCTCGCGGGCGAACGCTTTTGCCGAGGCGAAGTCGAAGCCCGGCAGGCAGAGCTTCTTCAGGCCGACCATGACTTCGGCGATGATCAGCCGTCCGCGGATCTGCTCGACGAGATCGCGCAAGGCATCGTCGTGTTCCTCGATCTGCGGCACTACGAGGCCCGCAGCCATGAGAATGTCCGCGTAGGCCGCCGCCGGCAGCGAGTCGGCGACGCAGGCGATCCACGAGAGCAGCCCCTCGAGCGAGGCCGGCAGAGGTCCAGTCCGGGTGAGGTCGCTGAGACCGGCGCATCCGCCTGGCGCGAGGACACGGGCGAATTCGCGCGCAGTCGCGGCCTTGTCGGGAAAGGTGCAGAATGCGCATTCGCAGAGGACCGCGTCGAACGAGGCGTCGTCGAACGGAAGCCTCTCCGCATCGGCGACGTGGAACCGGACCTGGCCGGCAAGGCCTGCCCGGTCGGCGAGCCGGCTGGCGGCGTCCACGTTCTGCCGGCTGTAATCGACGCCCACCACCTCGCAGCCGAAGCGCTCGGCCAGGTGTATAGCGCTCGTCCCCCGGCCCGCGGCGACGTCCAGGACCCGCGATGCCGGCCCCAGGTCCAGCAGCTGCGCCAGCCGTTCGGTCAGCGTCCGGCCTCCGGGATGGAAGCAGTCGCCCAGCAGCAGCTTCGCGAGGTCGCTCTCGTATGTGAGCGCGCAACACTGCTTCACGCGTGCAGTATCGATCTCCGCCGGGGCCGGCGCTTCGCCAGTCATCGCTGCGTCCCGAAATCGAACACGACGGGCCGCGGCTCATACGGCCGTCCTTCGCGCCGCGCGCGGCGGCGCTCCGGCTCCATGGCGTCCAGCTGCGCGCGCGCCTGTTCGCGATAGCCGACCGTGTTGTAGGCGCAGAAGGGAATCTGCCTGCCCCCCGGCAGCAGGAATTCCTTGCAGCACTTCATGAGGTTCTTCTGGTTCATGGTCCAGGGGTCCATGAAGTCCTGCAGCATGATCATGATCATATTGTTCGCCAGTTCCCCCATGGTCGACGTGGGTGCCAGGCCGCAGGCCTCGCAGGAGAGCGCGAGATCCTGGACCGACTTCGGCGAGCCGGCGACCGAGGAGGACGACCACAGCCCTTCGAGGGCCCGCTTGATCTCGAGGTCGAAATCGGGAACGACCCGGTTCGTCAGGTAGTCGAGGTAATCCTCGACATTCAGGATCCGGGGCAGGGGAGTCACGACTTCGCCTTCGACGAAGGCATAGGTCACCGCGTTGCAGGTTGGGAAGCAGCAGGGGACGGGAACGAAGTCGGAGGCGACGAACTTGCCGCTTGTCTGTTCCTCGATGAGGCGGACGATGTCGGGGATCGTCATGCGGTTCATCGGATCGTGTTCGATGTGCCGTCCGGCATGGAAGGCTGGCTGGAACGTGATTCCGCGCACCGCCGGGTGGCGGATGGCGAAGTCGACGATCCGTCCGACCTCGTGCTCGTTGACGCCGCGCTCGATGGCCGGAACGAGGGTGACGCTGAGGCCGATGGCGGCCAGGCGATCGAGCGCGCGCAGCTTTTCTTCCAGGATGTCGGGTTCGCCGCGGATGATCCGGTAGGTTTCCGGATCGAACCCGTCGAACTGGAAGTAGAAGGCGGGCCGGACCTCGTTCAGCTGCTCGAGGAAGCGGTCGTCCCTGGCGATGCGGCGCCCGTTGGTGTTCAGCATCACGAACCGGATGTTCCGGCTCTTCGCGGCGCGCACGAAGTCGATGATCTGCGGATGGACGGTCGGTTCGCCGCCGGAGAACTGCACGACTTCCGGGGCACCCTCGCTCTTCACGAAATCGTCGAGCATCTGCTCGACCTCCTCGAGAGTGAGATTGAAGCCGGGCCGGGCATCGGCGAAGCAGAGCGGGCAATCCATGTTGCAGGTGCTGTTCACTTCGATGATGCCGAGGCAAGCGTGCTGCTCGTGCTCGGGGCAAAGGCCGCAGTCGTGCGGACAGCCGCGGTCGACAGCCGTGCCGTGGGTGTGGGGGATCGTGCCGGGTTTGTTGAAGCGGGCAAGCGCCGTATAGGCCGTCGCATCGCCATAGACGAGCGCGATGAACGGCCCACAATCCGGACAGCGCTTGCTCATGTAGACCTTGTTGTCGCGCAACAGGATCTTCGCATCGATGACCTTCCGGCATTTCGGACAGATGCTGCGGGTCAATTCGTGGAAGATGTAGTCCGCGTCGCGCCGACGAGAGTCGGTCGGGTCAGGAGGCGTGGTGGCCTTTGCCGGAAGGGCGGTCATGACGGAATTCCCTGTCGTTTTCGGTGCGTGGAGTCAGGACCTCAGGCTCCAGACACTCCAGAGGAGGAAAGGCGAGGCCAGTGTCGTGGCGAGGCAGTAGACGCAGAAGCTGCCGAGCTTGATCATGTCGAACACGCCCAGGGCGTTCGCGACCGCGGCCAGGGCCGACAGGACCAGGAGCGGTATCCAGATCCACAGCGACTCGACCGGCCCGAGAAGGAGGAGGCCGATCAGGAAGTAGAGCGCCGTGCCGATGTAGCCGTCGGGGATGCCGAACGGGCGGGCGAAGGAAGCGTCGGCCACGGCTTGGCAGCTGCCCTCCAGGATCGGGCACCACAGGCGATTGACGGCCCGGCTCTGGTACAGGCCGACATAGAGCATGGCGGCCGCACTTATGACCGCGAGCAGGAGGGCCACCAGGCGAGGATTGACGAACGGCATTGTCATTCACCGATATTCGCGACGCGGCCGCAGAAAGTTACACGGACATGGCGGCCCGGCGGCCGGTCGCGCGGCGCCGCAAAGAATCTCGCTCGGCCTGTAACTTTTCCCCTCCGACGACCGAAATACCCGTCAGTGACGTCATTCCGCATCAGGCGGCCGGTCAGGGAGTATCCGATGGTCGAAAGACGCTTTGTTCTGAAGGCGATGATGGTGGGCATCGGCGCATTGGCCGCTCCGCCGGTCTTCGCCTTCGAGTCCGGTGCATTCGATGCCAAGGCCTTCGCCGCCGCGCAGGCGGCCGGGAAGCCCATCCTGATCGAGGTGACGGCTCCCTGGTGTCCAACCTGCAAGGCCCAGAAGCCCATCCTGTCCGAGCTTGCGCGCAAGCCGAAATTCAAGGACCTGGTTGCCTTTCAGATCGACTTCGACAGCCAGAAGGACCTGTTGCGCAAATTCGGCGTGTCCATGCAGAGCACGCTGATCTCCTTCAAGGGCTCCAAGGAGGTCGATCGCTCGACAGGCAACACCGATGCCGCGTCGATCGAGGCCCAGCTCGACAAGTCGCTCTAGGGGCGGATCGTGCTCGCCACCGCCGGCTTGGCCTTTCTTGCCGGCATCCTGTCGACGTTGTCTCCGTGCGTGATGCCGCTGATCCCGTTGGTGTTGGGGGCCGCCGTGTCGGAACATCGGCTGGGGCCGGTAGCCTTGGCCGCGGGACTCGCCTTGTCGTTCACCGCCATCGGGTTGTTCGTGGCGACGATCGGATTTGCGATCGGCCTCGACGCCGGTGTCTTCCGGCAGGTTGCTGCGATCGTGATCGTTGGCGTGGGGCTTCTGTTGCTGTTGCCGGGCGCGCAGGCCCGCTTTGCGGTTGCCTCCGGCCCGGTCGCCGGCTGGGCGGAGCGCCGCTTCGGCGGCGGCCGGACGGCCGGTTTGCGCGGCCAGTTCCTGGTCGGACTCCTGCTTGGCGTGGTGTGGGCGCCGTGTGCCGGCCCCACGCTTGGGGCCGCGTCGGTCCTGGCCGCGAAGGGCGAGCATCTGGGCCAGGTGGCGGTCGTCATGCTCGTCTTCGGAATCGCCGCATCGCTGCCTCTCCTGCTGCTCGGACTCCTGTCGCGCGAGACGATGATGCGGCTTCGCGGTCGGCTCGTCGCCACCGGGATGGGGGCGAAGATTCTCCTGGGCGCGATTCTGGTCGCGCTCGGCCTGTCCATCCTGACCGGCATCGACAAGCGCGTGGAAGCGTTCGCCGTCGACGTTTCGCCGCCATGGCTGACTTCCATCACGACGCGTTTCTAGGCCGGGTTGCCGGCTCCAACTGAAAAGGTGAGCAGATGAGACTCTTCAGATCCTCGCGGACCGTTCTGGCGGCTGGCGGCCTCCTGCTGTGGTCGGCAGCTTCCGCGCTTGCGGCGTCGCCATTGACGCTGGAGTTCGTCACTCACGCGGCGTTCTTCTCGAACGAGACGAAGCAGCCCAAGACGCTCGATCCGCAGGTGTTCGTCAAGGACCCGGCGGCGCCGGAAGCCACCGGCCCGCAGGGCATCAAGCACGTTGCGGGCGTGCGGCCGCCCTTCATCGATCAGGATGGCGCCAATTCGCCCGTCTTCACGGCCGAGGGCAAGCCGCTCGGCTTCGACCTGAAGACGTGGCTCGGCCCCAAGGGGACCGTGACGATCTCGGAACAAGGCGGAAAGGCGATGCTGCAGGCGTCCTTCACCGGCCTGAAGCCCGGCGGCAGCTACAGTCTCTTCGAAAACCACTTCGACCAGAAGCCGGTCGGATTCACGCCGATGGACGGTACAGGGCAGACGAACTCCTTCGTCGCCCAGTCCGACGGCACCGCGAAAGTTTCGATGGTGCTGCCCCACGTTCCCACCCACGACAACGCCGTCCTGCTCGTCTATCACAGCGACGGCCAGACACACGGGCTGGAGCGTGGTCGCATCGGGGTCGATGCGCACCACCAGCTCATCGCGCGGCCTCAATAGTCGAGGGCGAATACTGGGCGGCGGTCAGTCTGCTGGATGCCGGCGTACGCCGGAAATCCACCAGCCCGTCACTCGATCACTTCGTCGGCGCGCAGTAGGACGGCATTGGGCAGGGTGAGACCCAACGCCCTGGCCGTCTGCTGGTTGACGACCATCTCGAACTTCGTGGGCCGTTCGACGGGAAGGTCGGCCGGCCTCTGGCCGTTCAGGACCTTGCCGACCATGGTGCCGAGCTGACGGAAGGTCTCGAGAAGATCGGGCCCGTAGGACAGCAGCCCTCCGGCACGGGCGATCTCGGAGAACAGGGTCACCGTCGGCAGACGACGGGCGAGCGCGAGTTCGGCGATGAGCTTGGGCTCGGTGCCGAAGAGAGGGGAGGCGAGAACGATGACAGCATCGGGCTTGCGCTCGGCCGCGACCTCGAAAGCATGCTTGAGCTCGGAGATGGCGCTCACGTCGATGACGCCCAGCTTGACCTTCAGGACGCGCGCGGCAGCCGAGACGGCGTCCAGTTGCATTGGGCTGGTCGCGGGGTCGCGCAGCACGACGACGCTCGAGAGGTTCGGAAGTGCTTCCTTCAGGATCTCGAGCCACTTGGTGCCGAAGTCGGGAAAGTCGGAGAAGACGCCGGTGATGTTGCCGCCGGGCCGAGCGAGGCTGGCCACGAAGCCGGCGGCGACCGGATCGCTTTCGAGGTCGTTGGCGACGATGGGAATGGTGGTGGTGGCGGCTTTTGCCGTCCGCACGCCGGCCGGACTCACCGGGACGATGACGTTGACCCTGCGCTTGACGAGGTCGGCTGCCAGCCCCGCGAGTCGACTCGGGTCTCCCTGGGAAGAGCGATCGAGGATCTCCATCCGATCGGCATCCGCGTAGCCCATCGACCGCAGGCCTTCGCGCAATGCTTTGATTCGCGAAACCGCCACGGCGCTGACCCCGGGGTAAAGAAAGCCGATCGTGGCGGCCCTGCCGGAAGATTGCGCGCGGCCTGTCAGCGGCAGGACAGCCGCGCCGCCGCCAAGCGCAGAAATGAAATGCCGCCGCCGGACGCCTGCCATTTTCATTTCCCCCGTCCCCCCGACGCTTCGAACCCCGGCAGACAATGGCACGATAGCGGGCGGGAGCCTATGGGGGAGCCGGCGCCGCGACGCGTCGGCGATGCCGTTGCATGGGCGATGTCATGCCGGCGGGAAAACGCCGTCGGTCGGGATATCCATTGCCGGGAGGGGAGACCGCTACGCCGTCAGCCCGCCGTCGCAGACGAACTCCGAGCCCGTGGAGAAGGTCGATTCGTCCGACAGCAGGAACAGGATCATGTTCGCCACTTCGTCCGGACGGCCGAGCCGGCCGAGCGGATGGAGCGCCTCGAGCAGTTCACGGCCGCTGCGGTTGCCGCTGGCCTGCTCCAGCCGCGGCGCGATCATCGGCGTCTCGATGTAGCCCGGGTGCACGGAGTTGCAGCGGATGTTGTATTTCAGCTGGGCGCAGTGCAGGGCCACGTGCTTGGTCAGCAAACGCACGGCTCCCTTGCTGGCGCAATAGGCCATCGCATAGGACGCGCCGCGCAATCCCAGCACCGACGAGATGTTCACGATCGAACCGCCGCCCGACTCCTTCATCGCCGCGATCGCCGCCTTGCAGCCGAGGAAAGTGCCCAGCGCGTTGACGTCGTTGACGCGGCGGTAGTCCTCCAGCGAGCACGTCTCGATGTCGGTGCGCGTGCCGATCCCGGCGGAATTCAGCAGGCCGTGCAGGCCACCGAACGCCTCCACCGTGGCCTTCACCGCCGCCTGCCACGATGGTTCCCGGGTGACGTCGAGAGGAACGAAGAGTGCGGCGCTGCCGAGCTCCGCGGCCAGCGCGCGGCCCTTCTCCTCGTCGCGGTCGGCCAGAACGGCCTTGCCGCCTTCGCGTACCACCACGCGCGCTGTTGCAGCGCCGATGCCCGAGGCCCCGCCGCTCAACAGGACCACCTTGTTCTCAAGACGCGGCAAGGGGCGACCTCCTCATCAGGCCGGCGGTGATGCCGCCATCGGCCACGATTTCCGCGCCGGTGACGAAACTGGATCGGTCGGAGGCCAGCCACAGCACCGCCTCGCCCAGCTCGTCCGGCTCGGCCATGCGGCCGATCGGATGGTTCGCGCCGATGAAGGCCTTGCCCTGCTCGTGCCCGACCGCCTGCCACAGCGGATTGAAGATCGCCGTGTCGACGCCGCCCGGATGCACGGAGTTGCAGCGGATGTCGTACTTCTTCTCGGCGCAGTAGAGCGCCACGCTCTTGGTCAGCAGGCGCACGGCGCCCTTGCTGGCTGTGTAGGCGAGCGGTCCGGCGGAGCCGATCAGGCCCGCGATCGAGGAGATGTTGACGATCGAGCCCTTGGAGGCGGGCTTGCCCGGTCCGGTCCGCTTCATGCCGTCGATGGCATATCGGCAGCCGAGGAACACGCCTTCGGAATTGATGGCCTGGACGCGCTGCCAGTCTTCGACCGTGGTGGTCTCGATGGAGCCCGGGCCGCCGCTGACGCCCGCATTGTTGACCATGATGTCGAGCCGACCCTCGTGCTTCAGCACGTCGGCCAGCAGCGATTTCCAGGACTCTTCGGAAGCGACGTCGTGGGCCACGAAGCGGCCCACGCCGCCCTTGGCCTCACTGAGATCTGCCACGATCACCGTGGCTCCGGCCGCCTGCAGCAGCCTCGCTGATGCGGCGCCGATCCCGGAGGCGCCGCCGGTGACGATCGCCACCCGGTCGGAAAGTTCGCTCATGTCGGGCGTGACCATAGCCGGAGCCGTGCCGCGGCCAAAGAGAAACCCGGGCTGCGAGGCCCGGGTTCCGTTTTGTCGCAGGGCGGAGGGTCAGAAGCTCAGCCCCTCCTTGATCACCACCCAGCGGCCCTTCTGGACCTGCTGCACCTGGGTGATGGTGTTCGCCAGGTGATTGGTCTTGGAGAACTTGGACGGCGGCGAGTTGAAGATGTCGTTGAACGGATCGCCGGACTCGAAAGCGGCCAGCACCTTCTGCCCGGTGAGGTCCTTGCCCGCCAGCTTGGCGAAATGGGCGAAGGTCATGATGCTGTTGTAGCCGATCACCGACTGCGTGTTGGCGTCGGTGCCGAACATCTTCTTGTACGCCTCGACCCATTCCTTGACCTTGCCCTTGGCCGTGTCGGCATAGGGCGTCTCGAAGGCGCCGGCGGCGTAGAGACCTTCCACCACGTCCTTGCCGAGCGTGATCGTGTCGGGGATGTTGGTGGGCGTCGCGCCGAGGAAGGTGACGTTCCAGCCGAGTTTCTTGGCCTCGTTCATGGCGCCGATCGTCTCGCGCAGGATGGTGCCCAGCACGACGAGGTCGCAGCCGTCGGCCTTCATCTTGGCCACCTGGGCGCTGAAGTCGGAGGCGCCGCGCTTGTAGGTGGTGATCGAGGCGGGCTTCAGCTTCTCGGCCTCGAGCTGCTGGGTGAAGCCGTCGTAGACGTTCTTACCGTACTCGTCGTCCTGGTACATGATGCAGGGCTTCTGCGGGTGCTTGAAGTTCACCATGTACTTGATCGCGGCGCGCGTGCTCTCGACATAGGGCAGCAGATTGCTGAACTTCAGCCGCTCCTGCGGCTTCTTCGGGTCCATCTTGTAGGTGAACTCAGCCGCCGTGAGCGGGAAGAGCTGGAGGACGCCGGCATCGAGCAGGATGTCCTGCGCGGCGAGCACGGTGGGCGAGCCCATCGGGCCGACCATGGCGAAGATCTTGTCCTTCTCGACGAGCTTCTGGCTCGCCAGCACGGCCTTCTTGGGATCGTAGGCGCTGTCCTCGATGATGAGACGCAGCTTGCGGCCGTTGATGCCGCCCGCCGCGTTGATCTGTTCGACTGCGAGCTTCTGGCCGTTGGCGACGGGCACGCCCCAGGTCTTGATCGGCCCGCTGAGATCCTGGTGCGTGCCGAGCACGATCTCCGTCGGCGTGATGCCCTGGTTGGTGACCTTGGGCTCCTGCGCGAAGGCCGGTGTGGCCGCGACGCAGACGCCCAGCCACACGGCCGCGAGTGCCTTGTCCTTCATGATGTCGTTTCCTCCACTGTCGCGCCTTCTTGTTCTGCCGGTCGGCGCGGGAGGCCGGCAGTGCCGCTATGCGGCTTGAGCCGATTATGGCTTCTTCAGTGCGGAAGGGAACGCGGAAACGGTGGGTGCGCTGCAATAAAAAAGCCCGGCGGATTACCGCCGGGCTCGCTGTCGCCAGTGTCGCGACGTGCGTCAGTTCTTCAGGTCGCTCTTCAGCACCACCCAGCGGCCGTTCTTGACCTGCTGCAGCAGGAACACGTTGGCCGACAGGTGATCGGTCTTGGAGAACTTCGCCGGCGGCATGCCGAAGAAGTCCGTGAACACGTCGCCCGACTCCATGGCCGCCAGGAGCTTCGCGCCGGTGAGGTCCTTGCCCGCGAGCTTGGCGTAGTGCGCGAACATCATGACTTCGTCGTAGCCCAGCGCGGCCTGGGTGTTGGGCTCCATCTTGTAGGCCTTGTAGTAGGCCTCGGCCCAGTCCTTGGCCTTGCCCTTGGCGGTGTCGCGATAGGGGATCTCCATGCCGCCCACGGCATAGAAGCCCTCGGCGACATCCTTGCCCAGTTCGGGCACCTCGACGACGTTGGCCGCCGTGCTGCCGAAGAAGACGGGCGAGAAGCCGATCTTCTTGGCTTCCGACATGGCGCCCACCGTCTCGCGCACGATGGTGCCCAGTACGACGAAGTCGCAGCCGTCGGCCTTCATCTTGGCGACCTGGGAGGAGAAGTCGGACGCGCCGCGCTTGTAGCTCGTCACGGCGACGGGCTTCAGCTTCATGTCGGCGACGGCCTGGTTGAAGCCGTCGAGCACGTTTTTGCCGAACTCGTCATCCTGGTACATGATGCACGGCTTCTTGAGGCCCTTGTCCTGCATCAGGAAGCGCGCGCCCGCCCGCACGCTCTCGGTGTAGGGCGGCACGTTGTTGAACTTCAGCCGTTCCTGCGGCTTATTCGGGTCCATCTTGTAGGTGAAGGCCGCGGACGTGACGGGGAAGAGCTGCGGCACGCCGGCATCGAGCAGGATGTCCTGCGCGGCCAGCACGGTGGGCGAGCCCATCGGCGCCAGCATGGCGAAGATCTTGTCCTTCTCGACGAGCTTCTGGGAGGCCAGAACGGCCCGCTTGGGATCGTAGCCGGAATCCTCGACGATGAGCTTGATCTTGCGGCCGTTGATGCCGCCGGCGGCATTGATCTCCTCGACCGCGAGCTTCATGCCGTTGGTGACCGGCACGCCCCACGACTTGATGGGGCCGCTGAGATCCTGGTGGGTGCCGAGCACGATCTCCGTCGGCGTGATGCCCTGGTTGGTGACCTTGGGCTCGCCGGCGAGGGCCGGCAGGGCGATGAGGCCGAGCGCGACCGCGGAAAGCGCGGCCGGCGCGATACTGAACGGGTTACGCAACTGTTTCCTCCTTGGTTTCCTGTATTGCAGCCGTCACGCGGCCTGGGCGCGGTACATGGCGTCGATCTCAGCCTTGTACTTGGCGTTAACGAAGCTTCGCTTGAGCTTCATGGTCGGCGTCAGCTCCTCGTCTTCGGGCGTGAGCTGCTGCTCGATCAGGTAGAAGCGCTTGATGGTCTCCACGCGCGCGAAGTTGGTGTTGACCCTCTCGATCTCCGACCAGATCAGCTCCTGCACCTCCTTGGCGCGGCACAGGCTCGCGTAGTTGGTGAAGGGCACGTCGTTGTCCTGGGCGAATTTCTCAACCGTCTCGCGGTCGATCATCACCAGGCAGGTGAGGTAGGGGCGCCGGTCGCCGACCACGACTGCGTCGCTGATATAGGGAGAGAACTTGAGCTGGTTCTCGATCTCCGAGGGTGTGATGTTCTTGCCGCCGGCCGTGATGATGATGTCCTTCATCCGGTCGGTGATCTTCACGTAGCCCTCGTTGTCGATCACGCCGACATCGCCGGTGTGCAGCCAGCCCTCGGCATCGACCGTCTCGGCGGTCCTCTGCGGCTGGTTGAGATAGCCCATGAAGACGAAGTCGCCCTTGATCAGGATCTCGCCCAGCGGCGAGATCTTCACCTCGCCGTAGGGCACCGACTTGCCGACCGTGCCGAGCTTGATGCCGTCGGCGGGCATGGCCGTCGCCAGGCCGCAATTCTCGGTCTGGCCATAGACCTCGTACATGTTGAGGCCCAGCGCCAGGTACCAGCGGATCAGTTCGGGCGCGATCGGCGCCGCTCCGGTGAACAGCCAGCGGCAGCGGTCGAGGCCGATCATCTTGCGGATGTTGCGCAGCACCAGCCAGTAGGCGGCCTGGAAGGCGAGCTTCTGCACCGCGTTCGGTGCCCGGCCTTCGATGCGGGCGTCGGCAATGGCGAAGCCGGCGCGGATCGCCTGCCGGTAGGCCCATTGCTGGAGCGGCGTGGCGTCCTTCAGCGCGATCGTGATGCCGGAGTAGAACTTCTCCCACACGCGCGGCACGGCGCCGAACAGCGTCGGCTGCACCTCGCGGATGTTGTCCGGCACCGTCTCCGGGCTCTCCGCGAAGTTGCTGCAGCAGCCGGTGGCGATCGAGTAGTAGCTGCCCGCGATGCGTTCGGCGACATGGCACAGCGGCAGGAAGGCCAGCCGCTCGTCGCCCTCGTACCACGACAGCGACAGGCCGGGATGCATGCAGTTCTTCATCTGGTAGACGACGTTGCGATGGCTGTGCATCGCGCCCTTGGGCGGGCCGGTCGTGCCGGACGTGTAGACCAGGATGGCGAGGTCGTCGGGGCCGCGGCTGTTCACCAGCTCCTCGAACAGCCCTTCCTTGCCCCTGGCGTAGTCGCGGCCTCCGTTCATGAAGGCCTCGAGCGAGGTCACCATCGGATCGCGGAAGGTGGTGAGGCCCTCCATGTCGAACACGACGATCTGCCTCAGCGTCGGGCAGCGGTCGCGCACCTCGAGCGCCTTGTCGAGCTGCTCGTCGTCCTCGACGAACAGCACCACGGTGCGCGAATCGTTGACGAGGTATTCGACCTGCTTGGCCGAATCGGTGGGATAGATGCCCGACGACACGCCGCCGGCGCACAGGATCCCCAGATCGGCGTAGTTCCATTCCGGCACCGTGTTGGCCAGCACCGAGGCGACGTCGCCCGGCCGGAAGCCGATCGAATGGAGCGCGTAGGCGACGGCGCGGGCGCGCTCGAGCCAGTCGTTCCAGGAGACGGTGTTCCAGATGCCGTAGAGCTTCTCGCGCATGGCCGGCTTGTCGCCGCGCGTCCTGCAGGAGAGGATGAAGCTCTTGGGCAGGGTCTCCGCCACCGTCAGCGTCGCGAGTTGGGCCATGCTTCCTCCGATCGGCCGCTCTTACCGCCAGGTCTTCTTGCGCTTCCAGCGGCGCTCGCCGCGCGCACTCTCTTCCTTGGCGCCGAGATAGAATTCCTGGATGTCCTTGCTGTGCATGAGGCGCTCGCAGGTGTCGTCCATCACCACGCGGCCGACCTCGAGCACATAGCCGTAATGCGCCGTCTCCAGCGCCATGCGCGCGTTCTGCTCCACCAGCAGGATGGACACGCCCTGCTCGGCGTTGACGCGGCGGATGATGGCGAAGATCTCCTTCACCAGCAGCGGCGACAGGCCGAGCGACGGCTCGTCCAGCAGCAAAAGCTTGGGCCGGTTCATGAGCGCGCGGCTGATCGCCAGCATCTGCTGCTCGCCGCCCGACAGCGAGCCGGCCGGCTGGTCGATGCGCTCCCTGAGCCGCGGGAAGTAGCCGAACACGCGCTCGAGGTCCTGCGCGACGCCGTCCTTGTCGTGGCGCAGGAAGGCGCCCATCGCGAGGTTCTCGCGCACCGACAGGAAGGGGAAGACCTCGCGTCCCTCGGGCACGTGGCTGAGGCCGAGCCGCACGATCCTGTCGGCGTCGACGCGCTGGATCTGCCGGCCCTCGAACTCGACCGTGCCCTTCTGGGGATCGAGAACGCCGGAGATGGTCTTGAGAATGGTCGTCTTGCCGGCGCCGTTGGCGCCCAGCACGGTGACGATGCTGCCGCGCTCGATGGCCAGGCTGACGCCGCGGATGGCCATGATCGGGCCGTAGTAGCTCTCGATGTTGCTGACGCGCAGGATGGTGTCCGTGCTCATGGCCCCTCACGCACCGAGATAGGCGGCGACGACGTCGGGATGGGCCTGCACCTCGGCCGGCGTGCCGGTGGCCAGCACCTTGCCGTAGTTCAGTGCCAGCACGCGGTCGGAGACGCGATTCACCAGCGACATGTCGTGCTCGACCATCAGCACGGTGATGCCGAGCTCGTTCTTGATGTCGCGGATCCAGAACGACATGTCGTCCGTCTCCTCGACGTTGAGGCCGGAGGAGGGTTCGTCGAGCAGGATCAGCTTGGGCTCGGAGCAGAGCGCGCGCGCCAGTTCGATCACCTTGCGCACGCCGTAGGGAAGGCCGGCGATGACCTTGTCGCGATAGGCCTGCAGGTCGAGGAACTCGATCACCTCCTCGACCTTGTGCCGGTGCGCCTTCTCGGCACGCCGGACGCCGGGCAGGAACAGCATCTCGGACAGCAGGTTCGTGGTCGTGTGGCAGTGCCGGCCGACCAGGAGGTTGGCCAGCATGGTCGCGTTCTCGAACAGCTCGATGTTCTGGAAGGTGCGGGCGATGCCGAGCTTGGCGATGCGGTGCGCCGGCACCTGGGTGATATCCTGGTCTTCGAACACCAGCCGCCCCGACGTCGAGTCGTAGAGGCGCGAGATCAGGTTGAAGATCGAGGTCTTGCCGGCGCCGTTGGGGCCGATGATGGTGAAGACCTCGCCCTTGGCGATCTCGAAGCTCACGTTGTCGACCGCCTTGAGGCCGCCGAACTGCAGCGAGATGCCTTCGACCGCGAAGAAGCTCATCGGTTGCGCTCCGACTTCACGTAGGTCTTCTGCCGCTTGAACGTGGCCTTCTTGTAGAGCGGGAAGAGCTCGAAGAAGAGCTTCACCTTGAGCCAGCGCCCGTAGAGCCCGTAGGGCTCGAACAGGATGAACAGCATGATGATCAGGCCGTAGATCGCGCCCTTCAGCCCGGCGGCCGAGCCGATGCGCGAGGCGACGTCCTGGATGGTCGAGGCGGTGTCGGGCGTCGAGCCGAGGGCGGTACTCAGCGCGGCCAGCATGCCCGGCACGTCGTCCTTCAGCCAGGTCAGGAACGGATCGACCATGACGATGAAGATGGCGCCGAACACAGCGCCGTGCAGGCCGAAGGCGCCGCCGATGATGATCACCATGATGAACTCGATCGAGAGCTGCAGGGTGAACATCTCTGGCGAGATGAAGGTCATCTTGTGGGCGAACAGGACGCCCGCGAGCCCCGTGATCGCCGCGCTGATGGCGAACGACTTCACCTTGTAGGCGGCGAGGTCGATGCCCATGCTGCGGCTCGCCGTCTCGCTGTCGCGGATGGCGATGAAGGCGCGCCCCGTCGGCGAGCGCAGCAGGTTCAGCGTCATCAGGATGACGAGCACCAGCACGGCGAGGCACAGATAGTAGAATTCCGGATCGTCACGCGGCAGCGGCATGCCGAACAGCTCCGCCGTCTTCACGCGCATGCCTTCGTTGCCGTTGGTGACGTATTCCCAGCGCGCCATCACCTCCTCGACGATGAAGGCGAAGGCGATGGTGGCGATCACCAGGTAGATGCCCTGTAGCCGCAGCGCCGGGAAGCCCACCAGCGCTCCCACCGCGCCGGCGATGATGGCGGCGAGCGGGAAGTAGACGATGAACGGCACGCCGTTCTTCTGCAGGAATGCCGCCGTATAGGCGCCGATCGCCAGGAAGGCGGCATGGCCGAGCGAGGCCTGGCCGGTGAAGCCGGTCAGGATCATCAGCGCCACGCCCACGATCGCGTAGATGAAGACGAAGACGATCTGGCTCTGCAGGTAGGTGTCGAGCACGAACGGCACCGCGATCAGCGCCGCCAGCAGCAGCCCGTAGGACCACCAGTAGCCCGCATGCTTGAGGATGCGGATGTCCTGGTCGTAGTCGGTCTTGAAGATGAACCGCATGCGCCTACACCTTCTTGCGGATGCGAGGGCCGAACAGGCCCTGGGGCCGCAGCAGGAGCACGGCGAGCAGAACGATGTAGGGCGTCACGTCTTTCCAACCCTGCGGAAGATAGAAGCCGGCGAGCGTCTCGATGACGCCGATGATGAGGCCGCCCACCACGGCACCCGGGATCGAGCCGAAGCCGCCCAGGACAGCGGCCGGGAAGGCCTTGAGGCCGAGTGCCAGCCCGACGTTCGAGTGGATGAAAGTGATCGGCGCCAGCAGCACGCCGGCACAGGCCGCAACCGCGGCGCTGATGGCCCAGATCAGCGACACCACGCGCTTCACCGGGATGCCCATGTAGTAGGCGGCCAGCATGTTTTCGGAGGTGGCGCGCATCGCGGTGCCGAGCCGCGTATGGTTGAAGAAGAGGTAAAGCACGGCGCACAGGAGCACCGTGGCGACGATGACCGACAGCTTGTCGTAGGCCAGCACCAGGTTGCCGATCTTCAGCACACCGCTCGAGAAGGGGGTGTCGATCTTGAGATCGTCGGTGCCCCAGATCATGCCGGCGACGGAGCGCAGGAAGTAGCCGAGCCCGATGGTCGCCATGACGATCGAGAACTGCGGATAGCCCAGGATCGGCCGCACCAGCAGGCGCTCGGTGGCCATGCCGAACAGCGCCATCGCCGCGACGGCGAGCAGAAAGCCCAGCCAGTAGTTGAGGCCGAGAAGGGCGATGAAGGTGAAGGCGAAGAACCCGCCCAGCATCATCAGGTCGCCCTGGGCGAAGTTCACGACCTCGGTCGCCTTGTAGATGAGGACGAATCCGAGGGCGATCAGACCATAAACGCAGCCAAGCGCGATCCCGCTCACCAGCTGCTGGATGAAATCGAGCATTCCTACCCTGACTCCGGTCGTTCCGGGTCGCGCGTCGCTCGGTTTCTTTTGCCCAAGCGTTCGTGCGGCGGAGGCATTAAGACGGGCCGTGCCGCGCCAAGTCAATGGATTTTCGGCAGAGCGCCTGTAGTCTTCGTGACCGTGGAGCAGAGCGGAGGAAATTCAAATGTCGCTTGCCGAACCGCTTTCGTCGGTCGCGCCGCCCTCGCCATTCTACACAGCGGAGCATGAGGCGTTTCGCGCCACGGTTCGTCGCTTCGTCGACCGCGAGATCATGCCCTACGTCGACCAGTGGGACGAGGCCGAGGAGTTTCCGCGCGAGCTCTATCGGAAGGCCTCCGCGGCCGGCCTGATGCAGCTCGGCTTTCCCGAGGAATATGGCGGCGTGCCCACCGATCCCTTCTTCGGCGTCATCAAGTCGGAGGAACTGGCGCGCCACGGCAGCGGCGGACTCAATGCCAGCCTCAACAGCCACACGATCGGCGCACCGCCGATCGCGGCGCTGGGGCCGGAATGGATGAAGCGCAGGCTGCTGCCGGAGATCCTGTCGGGCGAAAAGATCAGCGCGCTCGCCATCACCGAGCCGAGCGGCGGCTCGGACGTCGCCAACCTGAAGACGACGGCGCGGCGCGAAGGCGACCACTACGTCGTCAACGGCTCCAAGATGTTCATCACCTCCGGCGTGCGGGCGGACTATTACACGGTCGCGGTCCGGACCGGCGGTCCGGGCGCGGGGGGCGTGTCGCTGCTGCTGATCGAGCGGGAGCGCGAGGGCTTCTCGCGGACCAGGCTCAAGAAGATGGGCTGGTGGGCGTCGGACACCGCGCAGCTCTTCTTCGACAATGTCCGCGTCCCGGTCGAGAACCTGATCGGCCCGGAGAACAAAGGCTTCATCGGCATCATGCTCAACTTCAACCAGGAGCGGCTGGGCATGTCGGCCGGCGCCTACGGCTACGCCAGGGTCTGCCTCGATGAATCGATCGCCTATGCGCGCGAGCGCCATACCTTCGGCCGGCCGCTGATCGCCAACCAGGTGGTGCGCCATCGCCTGGTCGACATGGCCATGCGCATCAATGCCGTGAAATCGACGCTCGAGCTGCTGGCCTGGCGGGTGGGGCAGGGCGAGAAGCCGGTGGCGGAAATCTGCATGCTGAAGAACCTCGCCACCTCGACCATGGAGTTCTGCGCCAACGAGGCGATGCAGATCTTCGGCGGGGCGGGCTATCTGCGCGGCGCCAAGGTCGAGCGCATCTATCGCGAGACCAAGGTCATGTCGATCGGCGGCGGCTCGGTCGAGATCATGAAGGACTTGGCCGCCCGGCAGATGGGATTGTAGGAGGAGGGGCGGGGTTCCTCGCCGGGGCGGACGGTCGGTCGCACGCCCGGGCGGAACGGCGGCCTCGGTCTGGCGCGCAATGTGCGTCACATGTTCGGTGTCTTCCGGCTGCGGGCGGGGAATCCTTGTCCTGCCGCCGGCCGGCACGGCGATAGGAGTAGCGTATGGTCAAATCCCTCACCACACCGGAGGAGCGCGTGGCGCTCTTCCAGACCCTGTTCTCGGACGCCATTCCGCACAACAGGGCCCTGGGCCTGAAAGTCGTCGCCGTGGCCCGAGGCCTCGCCTCGATGCAGCTCGAGTGGCGCGAGGAACTCGTCGGCAATCCCGAGACCGGGGTGCTGGCGGGCGGCCCGCTGACGGCGATGCTGGATGGCTGTTGCGGCATGGCGGTCGCGACCATGCTGAAGGACCCGATGCCGTTTGCCACCCTCGACCTGCGCATCGACTACGCCAAGCCCGCGACTCCCGGCAAGCCGGTGATCGCCGAGGCCGAGTGCTACCGCATCACGCGTTCCGTCGCCTTCACCCGCGCCTTCGCCCACCAGGGCGACCCCAAGGACCCCGTCGCCGCCGCCGCCGGCACCTTCATGCTGGGCACCAAGGGCAAGGTCACGCGGGCGCAGGCGGTGGCCAAGGAAGTTCTCGGCAAGGGGCTCTCGACATGAGCGGCGGCAGCCTGATGAAGCGCCTGGCCGAGGCCCGCAAGCACCGCGACGTCGGCCAGCTCGCCGAGGCCATTCCCTATGCGCGCTGGATGCAGATCGCGCCGGAGAACGGCACGGGGGAACTGCTGACGCGCATGCGCTACCACGACTCCCTGATCGGCAACACCTTCCTGCCGGCCATCCATGGCGGCACGCTGGGGGCGTTGCTGGAGATGGCGGCGATCTTCCATCTCCTGTGGGAGACAGAAGCGGAGACGGTGCCCAAGATCGTCAACATAACCGTCGACTACCTGCGCTCGGCGCGGCCACTCGACGTCATCGCCTCGGCCAAGGTGACCAAGCAGGGGCGGCGGATGGTCAACGTCTTCGCCGAAGCCTGGCAGGACGACCGTTCCAAGCCGGTGGCGACGGCGCAGGCGCATTTCCTGGTGACGGCGGCGGACGAGCCGTCGGTGCTCTAGGTCCGGTCGGGCCGCGTCCTCGCCCGCGCACCCGGTGCGACTCCCCGGGGCGGGGACGGCGGGAGCGCGCGATGGGCGCATGGGTGAATTGCGCGTCGGCGCTCGTGGACTTTGTCCTCCCATGCAGTAAACACGAGGCATGGACTACGATTCCCTGAGGGCGGAGCAGGACGATGTGGTGCGCGACGGCGCCGCGTTCGAAGCCTATCGGCAGCCCGGCGACCTGATCGATTCCGGCCATCCCGCGGTCGTTGCCCACGCGCGGGACATCGCGGGCGAGGGAAGCGATCGCGACAAGGCACTGCGCCTCTACTACGCGGTGCGCGACGGCCTGCGCTACGACCCCTACAACACGCCGATGAAACGCGAAGCCTATCGCGCCAGCACGACACTGGCGGCGGGACATGGCTATTGCGTCAACAAGGCCGGCGTGATGGCGGCGCTCTGCCGGGCGGTGGGCATCCCAGCGCGCGTCGGCTATGCCGACGTGCGCAACCACATGACCACCCAGAGGCTGGCCGATCTGATGGGCAGCGACGTGTTCTACTACCACGGCTACACCGACGTCTGGCTCGATGGCCGGTGGGTGAAGGCCACGCCCGCCTTCAACCGGGAGCTGACGGACCGGTTCGGCCTCAAGCCGCTCGACTGGGATGCCGTATCGGACTCGATCTACCATCCCTTCGACCTCAGCGGCCGGCGCCACATGGAGTATCTCGCCTATCGCGGCGTGTTCGCCGACATTCCGTTCGACGAGATCCGGGGCGCGTTCCGCCACTACTATCCGCGCATGGCGCGGCAGCAGGAGGAAATGGCGCTGGGCGGCGACTTCGGCGCCGAAGGCGCGGCGGAGGCAGCGCGCACGTGAAGATCGTTCCGCGGTCGGCCGCCTACGCGGCCCTCCTGGTCGCGCTCGGCAGTTTCGGCCCGCTTACCATGAGTATCTATTCGCCGGTCATGCCCTCGGTGGAGCATGACCTGCAGGCTTCGGCCGAAGGCGTGAAGCTCACGCTCACGACCTTCATGCTGGGCTTCGCCGTGGGCCAGCTCTTCTACGGCCCGCTGAGCGACCGCTACGGACGGCGGCCCGTCCTGCTGGGCGGCTTGCTGTTCTTCACCCTCACCACTTTCGGCTGCTCGCTGGCGCCGACCATCGGCAGCCTGATCGGCCTGCGGCTCCTGCAGGGGCTCGGCGCGGCCTCGGGCACCGTCCTGGGACGCGCGCTCACGCGCGACGCCTACACCTTCCAGGAGATGCCGCTGATCATGAGCTGGATCGCGCTCGGCATGAACATCGCGCCCACGGTCGCGCCGGGCCTCGGCGGCTTCCTGGGCGAGGCCTTCGGCTGGTACGCGACCTTCTGGGTGGTCGGCGGCTTCAGCACCATCCTGCTGGTCGTCGTGGCGGTCGGCCTCGGCGAGACCAACAAGTTCAAGAGCGACAGCGTGGCGCTGGGCCGCCTGCTGGGCGGATCGGGCACCATGCTGCGCGACCGGCGCTTCTTGGGCTATGTGCTGACGCTGGGCTTCGCCTTCGCCATCAATTTCGGCATGCTCGCCGGCGCGCCCTTCATCCTCCAGGACCGCCTCGGCTTCTCGCCACGCGAGTTCGGCCTGCTGGTGCTGCTGAACGTGGCCGGCTATGCGGCGGGCAACTTCGCGAACAACCGGCTGGTCGGGCGCGTTTCCTCCGAGCGCATCCTGGCCTGGGCCGGCTGGTTCCATGTCGCGGCCCTGACCGTGATGGCCGTCCTTTCCTTCTCGGGCATTCTCGAATGGTGGGTGATCACGGGTCCGTACATGGTGCTGAGCTTCGGCTCGGGCATGATCTCCCCCAACAGCAGCGCCGGCGCAGTCGGGCTCTATCCCCGGCTCGCGGGCACCGCCTCGTCGTGGGTCGGGCTCGCACAGATGGGCATGGGAGCGCTGGGAACGGTCGTCGTCGCGGTGCTGACCTCGATCGGCGGCCGCTACGTGGCGATGCCGCTGTTCGCCGGCCTCATGCCGTTTGCCGTCGCGACGGTGCTGAGCGCGCGCCTGCTGCGCACGTCGGCGCCGGTCACGCCGCGCGACTGACGATCTCGGTCGGCGCGATGACGCCGCGTTCGAGCAGGGCGATCATGTTGGCGACCTTCTGAGGCGCCGTCGGGCCCATCACGATCTGCAGGCCCAGCGGCGGCGGCCCTCCCTGCGCCATGCGCTGCCGCATCTGGCGGAAGAACTCGATGGCGAAGTCCCGGCGGCTGCGTTCCTTCTCGATCGCGAAGCCGGCGGCCGTCAGCAGGCGCTTGTAGGTCTCCGCCGTGTCGATGAAGTTCGTCGCGGGTTCCGACGACCATGGCACGGGATAGACGAACTCGCCGTCGCTCTCGCGCATGACGTCGTAGATGGCGAAGATCCCGCCCGGCTTCAGGACGCGGCGGATCTCGGTGAAGGCGGCCTGCTTGTCGGCGATGTTCATGCCGACATGCAGCATGTAGGCGCCGTCGAACGTGCCGTCGGCGAAGGGCAGGGCGGTCGCGCTCGCCTGGTGGTAGGCTACCGCATCTCCGAGGCCGATGCGCTTGGACATCTGCCCGGCCACGCTTACGTATTCCGGGGTCAGGTCGATGCCGTCGATGTGCCATCCGCGTTCGAGGGCGAAGTAGCGCGACGCGCCGCCGATGCCGCAGCCGACATCCAGCACGCGCGCGCCGCGCGGCAGGTCGAGCTGCGCGCTGAGATCCATGGTCGCCCGGCGGCCGCCGATGTGGAACTCGTCGATGGGGGCGAGATCGGCGTGGGCGAGCTTGTCCGGCTCCTTGCCGGCGGACTGCAGGGCGGCAAGGATCGCCGCTTCGAGGGAGCCGTGTTCGTAGTGTCGGGCGACGTTCTGCTCGAGTGTCATCGATTGGACCTCCACTGCTGGGAAGCCTCGCGCCCGGCAGGAGCGGCGACTATGCAGCTTTCGCGGCGTTATACAAAAACCGCAGAAATCGGGCTAGGCTCGCCGCGCTGGACCAAGAAGTGGACCAAGACAGGGGCGAAACATGGCCCGTCTGCATTCTCCGTCCGCCGTGCCGTTGCCCGGCGGTCTCGTCCGCGTCCTCGACTGGCTGAAGGCGCACCTCGACGATCCGATCGATCTCGATTGCCTGGCTGCGATCGCCGAGGTGAAGCCGCGCACGCTGGAAGCGCACTTCAGGGACTTCCTCGGCACGACGCCGCTGGCCTGGGTACGACGCCTGCGCCTCGCGAACGCCCGTCGCCAGCTTCAGGACGGCGAGGCTTCGGCGAGTGTGACGGCGATCGCGCTTGCCAACGGCTTCGGGCAGCTCGGCCGCTTCGCTGCGCGGTATCGCGAGACCTATGGCGAACTGCCGTCGCAGACCCTGAAGCGGACCGTCGCTGTGGCCGAGGTCGACGACGAAGCCGTCTTCCTCGCCAGCCGGGCGGTCCCGGCCGCCTTCGCCGTGGCGCCGGAGCAGTGCGAGCAGGCGATCGAGGATGCGTCCCGGGCGCTGGAGCGGGCCCCGGACTATGGCCTGGCAACGGCGGTCCTCGCCTGGTGCATCGGCCAGCGGAGCGCACACAACTTCAACGGCTTTGCGGCCGCGACGTCGTCGCGGGCAGTCGATCTGGCCCGGATGGCCGCCAAACTCGGCTCCGACGATGCCATGACGCTCACCCTAGTCAGCAGCGCGTTCAATCTCGCGCACCGGCTCGGCGAGGCTGACCGGCTGATCGAGCGGGCGGTCGCGATCGAGCCGGCATCGCCGTTCGTGTGGCTGCGGCGTGGCTGGCTGTCGGCCTATGCCGGCGACAGCGACAACGCCATCCGCGAGTTGCGTCTGGTTCTCCGCATGATGCCCTTCGAGCCGCTGCGGCACGTGGCTTTCATCGGCATCGGCTGCGCCCACTTCGCCGCCGGCCGCTATGACCGTGCCGCACGGTGGATCCGCGAGGGTGTCGACTCGCATCCCGGCTCGTTCTGGGCCAACCGGGTGGCAACGGCCGCCGCGGTCCATTGCGGGACCAAGGCGGAGGCGCGTCGCATCGCCAGGCGAGTGCTGCGCCAGGAGCCGCACCTGACCGTGGCCATGGCGCGAAACGCCTGGCCGTTTCCGACCGGCTTCATCGATCGTCTCTGCGACGGCCTGGAGGCCGCGGGCGTGCCGCGGCACTAGCTGGCCCTAGCCGCTGGCCGCGGACCTGGGCTACATCCTCCCTCTCGAACGTGCGGAGGAGAGGAAGCGACATGACGAACATGTTGAAGGACAAGGTCGTGCTGATCACGGGCGCCGGCGGCGGCATCGGCCGCGAGATGGCGCTGCTGGCAGCCAGCGAAGGCGCCAAGGTCGTGGTCAACGATCTGGGCGGCGCCGTGGACGGCGAAGGCTCGGGCAGCGCCACGCCCGCGCAGAAGGTTTGCGACGAGATCGCGGCTGCGGGCGGCAAGGCCGTGCCGAATGCCGACAGCGTGACCGATCCGGCCGGCGCCGAGCGCATGATCAAGACGGCAGTCGAGAACTTCGGCCGGATCGACGGCGTCATCAACAATGCCGGCATCCTGCGCGACCGTATCTTCCATCGCATGAGCCACATGGACTGGAAGATGGTGATCGACGTGCACCTCAACGGCGCCTTCAACGTGAGCCGCGCCGCCGCCAACTACTTCAAGGAGCAGAAGTCGGGCGCCTTCGTGCACTTCACTTCGACCTCGGGGCTCGTCGGCAACTTCGGCCAGGCGAACTATTCGGCGGCCAAGATGGGCATCATCGGCCTGTCGCGCTCCATCGCGCTCGACATGGCGGCCTTCAATGTCCGCTCCAACTGCATCTCGCCCTTCGCCTGGACGCGCATGATCGGCACCATTCCCGCCGACACGGAAGCGCAGAAGGTGCGCCTCGAGCGCTCGAAGCGGATGACGCCGGCGAAGATCGCGCCGATGGCGGTGTTCCTGCTGTCGGATGCCGCGCACGAGGCCAACATCACGTCCCAGATCTTCGGCGTGCGCATGAACGAGATCATGCTGTTCAACGCCAACCGTCCGGTGCGCTCGGTGCACAATTCCGACGGCTGGACGCTCGAGGCGATCGCCGAGCACGCGGTGCCGTCGATGAAGCCGTTCTTCACCGACATGAAGCGCTCGCCCGAGTACTTCACCTGGGATCCGATCTGACCGGAAGAAGACGGCAACCATGAGACCCCGGCCCGGAGAGCTGCGCGCGGGCGCGACGCTCCCCGGGCCTTTTCTTGGAGTAAGGAGTACAGACCGATGACCGACATCCGCAAGAACGAGCCGAAGATCGACGCCGACGAGATCCTTGGCGGCATCGTCGAATGGGTGTCGATCGAAAGTCCCAGCCACGACGGCAAGTCGGTCAACAAGGTCGTCGACCATGTCGAGGGCCAGTTTCGCGATCTCGGGCTGAAGATCGAACGCACGCCCGGCATCGACGGTTTCGGCGACATCCTCGAATGCAGGACCCCGGCGGAATGGAGTCAGGGCGACGGCAAGGGCATCCTGGTGGTGGCCCATCTCGACACCGTCCATCCCATCGGCATGATCGAGAAGGAGCTGAAGATCCGCCGCGAGGGCGACAGCATCTTCGGACCCGGCATCTACGACATGAAGGCGGGCGGCTACATCGCCTACTACGCGCTGCGCCACTTGGTGCGGCAGGGCAAGAAGACCAAGCTGCCGGTGACGTTCCTGTTCATTCCCGAGGAGGAGGTCGGCAGCCCGACCTCGCGCGCGCGCATCGAGGAAGCGGCGCGCGGGCACAAATATGCGCTGGTGATGGAGCCGGGACGTGACGGCGACAAGGTCGTGACGTCGCGCAAGGGCGTCGGCCGCTTCACGCTGACCGTGAAGGGACGGGCGAGCCATGCCGGCGTGCGCCACGAGGACGGCCGCAGCGCGATCCTGGAGATGGCCAAGCAGATCCTGCGCATCGAGGCCAAGACCGACTATGCGCGCGGCATCACCTGCAATGTCGGCCTGGTGAGCGGCGGCACCGGCGTGAACGTCGTGTCGGCGGAATGCACCGCCGATGTCGACCTGCGCGTGCCGAGCCCGGAACTGGCCGAGGAGATGACGCACTGGTTCCTCAACCTGGAGCCGATCGGCAAGGATGTCGAACTGACCGTGGAAGGGGGCATGAACCGGCCGCCGTATCAGAAGGATGCGGGCATCACCGACCTGTTCGGCAAGGCCCAGGCGATCTATCGCGAGATCGGCAAGGAACTGAACGACGTGCCGCTCACCGGCGGCGGCAGCGACGGCAACTTCACCGCCGCGCTCGGCATTCCGACGCTCGACGGGCTGGGCGCCGACGGCAAGGGCGCCCATGCCGCCAACGAGCAGATCTATTATTCCTCGCTCGTACCGCGCACCTATCTCTGCACCCGGCTGCTGGAGACCCTGGAGTAGGCATTCGGGACGGCGCCCGCTGCCAGCTTGATTGCCGGCGTAGGTGAGCTAGGCCGGGTAAGTGACCGGAATCGTTGGCATTGTGGCTCTGGGCGTATAGTGGCGCCTGGCGCTCGGTGGGGGGAGCCGCCGGGCTTCAGAGGGAATCGCTCTGCGCACGACGAATTGCCTAGCCAGTCACCATTTTTAGGACAATCAGCTCGCGTAAAAAATTAATAAATATCGATAATTCATTGTTTTAAAATGAAATTTTAATTTATCGACACGCCGCTCCCATTATTTTCCATTTTTTTAAGGGGAGGTCGTCTTCAGGAGCTGTCGAACCGCGGCCACCGTCTCGGCCGGGGCTTCCTGCGGGACGTTGTGGCCGATCCCGGGGAGCAGGCGGCGTTCGTAGCCGCCCGTGAACTTCGCGGCCTGATGGTCGATCCGCGGCGCCGGTCCGACACCGTCGGCGTCGCCGTGCAGATTGATGGTCGGCACCGGGATCGAGGGCTGCTGGGCGAGCTTCGCCTCGATGCCGGTCATCGCCGGGTCGCCAGGGGCGTAGCCATAGCGGTGCCGGTAGGACTGGATCACGACCTCGACGAAGTCGGGATTGTCGAACGAGGCGGCGCTCCGTTCGAACGTGGTCTCGTCGAAATGCCAGTTGGGGGACCACAGCCGCCACAGCAGCCGGCAGATGTCGCGGCGGTTGTCGGTCAGGCCGGCCCGGCCGCGCTCGGTGTGGAAATAGTACTGGTACCAGAAGCGGTGCTCCTGGGCCGCCGACGCTGGCTTCACCGAGGCGGCGATGTCCTGGATGTTGTAGCCGGTGCAACTCACCAGCCCGCGCACGCGGCCGGGCCAGAGGGCCGAGACGACGCAGGCGGCGCGCCCGCCCCAATCGTATCCCGCCAGCGTCGCCCGCTCGATCCCGAGGGCATCCATGAACTGCAGCAGGTCGTGGCCGAGTACTGCCTGCTCGCCCGAGCGTGGTGTGGTGGGGGAGAGGAAGCGTGTCGGGCCGTAGCCGCGCAGATAGGGCACCAGCACGCGGCAGCCGGCCGTGGCGAGCGGCGGGGCCACGTGGTCGAAGCAGCGCGGATCGTAGGGGAAGCCGTGCAGCAGGATGACGACCGGCCCCACCGCCGGTCCATGGGCCTCATAGGCGAGATCGAGCAGGTCCGTCCGGACCGTCAGGGAGTCCATACATCGAGCTTAGCGGAGCCGGGCTGCGTTGACAGCCTGCGGGCGCACGCTCACGCTTCCAGCAAACGGGAGGAAGCACCTCAGTGTCCCTCAAGGTCGGCGACCTTCTGGCGCCTGATGTCGTCCAGCGCCTGCGCGCGAAGTCGAACCTGGTCGGCGCGCTGCTGGTGCTGCATGCCTGGACGCTGATCCTGGGCAGCATGGCGCTGTTCGTCGCGTGGCCCAACCCCTTCACCTTCCTGCTGGCCGTCATGGTGATCGGCTGCCGGCAGCTCGGGCTTGCGATCCTGATGCACGATGCGGCCCACGGGCTGCTGTTCGCCGACCGCCGCGCCAACGACTGGGTCGGCGCCTGGCTGTGCGCGTTTCCCGTCTTCACCAGCCTTGCGCTGTATCGGCCCTATCACCTGAAGCATCACCGGTTCACGCAGCAGCCCGAGGATCCTGATCTCGGCCTGTCGGCGCCGTTTCCGATCAGCCGCGCCAGCCTGCGCCGCAAGATCGTGCGCGACCTCACGGGACGGACCGCCTTGCAGCGGCGCGGCGAGCAGGTCCGCCGGGCACTGGGGTCGCCCGAGGCGCCTTTCCCTGAGAGGCTGGCGAGCCTGTGGCGCAACGAGCGCGGCTCGCTCATCGCGAACCTGGCGCTGCTGGCCGGCCTGTCGGCGGTGGGCTACTGGTGGCTCTATCCTGTGCTTTGGCTGCTGCCGCTCGCGACCTGGTATCAGCTCGTCAGCCGGGTGCGGAACATCGCCGAGCACGCCGTCGTGCCGGACAACGACGATCCGCTGCGCAACACGCGCACGACCCTGGCCGGTCCGCTCGAGCGCCTGTTCATCGCGCCCTACTGGGTGAACTATCACCTCGAGCATCACCTGTTCCTGTTCGTTCCGTGCTGGCGGCTGCCGCAGGCGCATCGCGCCATGATCGCGGCAGGATGGCGCGACCGGATGGAGGTGCAGCGGGGCTACCGGACCGTCCTGCGGCAGGCGGCGTCCCGCCGGGACGGCGACGGCGGGAAGACAGGACCGCGCCCGGCGGCGCAGCACATCTAGGCTTCGGTTCCCGCGCGCCAACGAAAAAGGCGGTCCGCGAGGACCGCCTTTCGACCGTGGCTCCGTCGATTACTTCGCGGGGCAGGGATGGATGTTCATTTCCGGGCCGAGATCGTACGGCGGCGGCGCCTGGGTGAGGGACGTCACCTTCACGTCGAGCGACCATTCGAGTGCGCGCTGGCTGCGCGAGCAGAATTCCTTGTCGACCGGGGCGCGCTGCGCCATGCGGTTGGCGAACTCGGTCACCATCACGTCGACGTTGAAGCGCTTGCGCCGGGAGAGCGACGCGAGGGCGTGCGCGTTGGAGCTGAGCTCGGAGCCGAACTTGCTGACGAAGCTGCCATAGAGCGAATCGAAGGCACGCGTGCCGTTCGGGTTCTGGCACTGCAGCGCCGCGACCACGAGTTCC
Organism: Pseudomonadota bacterium; assembly: GCA_018240685.1. Lineage (GTDB taxonomy): Bacteria > Pseudomonadota > Alphaproteobacteria > Reyranellales > Reyranellaceae > Reyranella. The sequence goes on from JAFEFG010000006.1 coordinate 42,731, forward strand.
TGCTGGAGCATGCGCCCGCGCACCGTCGCAAGATCGCTGTCATTGTAACAGATGGCCTGGAGCCCCTTGCTCGCGGGCGGCGGCGGCGTCGTACTGGCGACCTGATAGTCCGGGGCAGGCGGCTTCTTTGCCGGCGCGGCGGTATTCGTCCCCCCAAGCGTGCAGGCGCTCAGCGCGAGGCCGCCTGCCACCAGAAGTGCCACCTGCTTAACCTTGCTGATCATCCACACACTCCCAACACATTGGCCGGAACGGGTCAGCGGGTACAACAGTTAGAGGGCCGTTTCAAACGTAAATACCGCACAGGCTGCTCACGGCCGGGAAAATTCCCGTCAGTGCAGGGCCCTCCCCAAGGCCTTGTCGAAGATCTCCAGCCCAAGGTCGATTTCCCCGGATTCGATCGTGAGCGGCGGCGCAATGCGAAAAATCCCGAAGCCGCCCCTGACGGTGCTGGTCATCATGCCGAGCGCGAGGCATTCCCGGGCAATGCGCTGGGCAAGATCCGGGTCGGGCTCCCGGGTCCGGCGATCCTTCACGAGATCCACGCCGAGCAGCAGGCCCCGGCCGCGCACGTCGCCGATGCACTCGTATCGCTGTTGCAAGGCGGAAAAGCCCTGCTTCAGCCGCTCGCCCAGGCGGGCGGCCCGCTCAGCCAGCCGCTCGCGCAGGATGATGTCGATCACCTTCAGCCCGACGACGGCGGGGAGGGGGTCCGACGCATGGGTCGTATAGAAAAGGTAACCGCGCTCGGCAGCCACATCCTCGATCTCGGGCGTCGTCAGCATCGCCGCAAGCGGCAGGCCCGCGCCCAAGGTCTTCGACAGGGTCAGGTAGTCCGGCACGACCGTATCGCGTTCGCAGGCGAACAGGGTGCCGGTGCGGCCGAGCCCGGTCTGGGCCTCGTCGAAAATGAGTTGCATACCACGGGTCCGGCACTCTGCGGCGAGCGCCGAGACGTAGCCCTCGGGCGGCTCAAGCACGCCGCCGGAACTCAGGATCGGCTCGACGATGCAGGCCGCCAGGGCTCCCGTGGATTGACGATCGACCAGTTCGAAACCAAAGGCGAGCTCGCTCCGCCAGTCGTAGACGCCGCGCGCATCGATGAAGCGGGACCGATAGGTGTCCGGCGCCGGCAGGACGAGGGCGCCTGGAAGCGCGGGACCGTAGCCGCGCCGGCTGGACGAATAGGTGGCCGCCGCCGCGCCGCCGGTCACGCCGTGCCACGACCGGCTCATCGCCACGATCTCGTGGCGACCGGTGACGAGCTTGGCCATGCGCAGCGCCGCCTCGTTCGACTCGCCGCCCGTCGAGACGAGCAGGACGCGGTCCAGCGCGCCGGGCGACACGTGGGCGAGGAGGGCGGCCAGTTCGACTACCGGCCGCGACAGCACGGTGGAATAAAGGTGATCCAGTTCGCCGAGCGCACGGCAGCCCGCGTCGACGATCTCGGGATGGCTGTGGCCCAGGATGGCGCTCATCTGGCCCGAGGTGAAATCGAGGATCCGCCGGCCGTCGGCGTCGGTGAACCAGTTGCCCGCCGCCCGCTCGGCGATCAGGGGCGCAAAGGCGCCGCCGTAGCGGACGAGATGGGCCCGGGCCTTGGCCCAGAAGTCGGGATCGTCGTTGCCGCTCATGCGGCTTCCAGTGCGGCCTTCACCAGCGGCAAGCGGTCGTTGCCGAAGAACATCGACCCGCCGACGAACATGGTCGGGCTGCCGAAGCCGCCGCGGGCGATCAGCTCTTCCGTGTTGGTCCGCAGCCTGTCCTTGCAGGACTGGGTTTCGATGCCGGCAAAGAAGCGCTGCCGCTCGAGCCCGGCCCGAGCGGCGATGTCCGCCAGCACCTCTTCTTTCGAGATGTCGCGATCGGCGCCCCAGTAGGCCTCGAAGGCTGCGGTGGCGTAGGGCACGAGCTTGCCTTCATCGAGCGCGACGAAGGCGCCACGCATGCATTTGACGCTGTTGACCGGGAAGACCTTGGGCGGAAACTCGATGTCGAGGCCGTACAGGCGCGCCCAGTCGCCGAGATCCTTCAGCATGTAGGCCTGCTTCAGCGGGTTGGGCTTGGCGCGATTGTCGTACACGGTCTGGTTGACGGCGTTGAACACGCCGCCGACCAGAATGGGCTTCCACGCAATTTCCGCGCCGACTTCGGCCGCCAGCGGCTGGATGGCGTGGAAGGCGAGATAGGTCCAGGGGCTGGAACAGTCGAAGTAGAAGTCGATCCGGCGCGCCATTTCGTCCCTTTGCCGTTGGTCGGCCTTGTCGTTGCCACAAGCCGAGCGTACCTTTCAAATCCATGACGGTACCGGCTGACAAGCCCAAAAAGATTGCCATTGTCGTGCATCGGGAACATTCCCGGCCCGGTCGGGTCGGCGCCCTTCTCGAGAAGCGCGGCTACGAACTCCACCGCCTTTGCCCCAATCTGGGCTGCCGGCTGCCGGAGGACATGTCGGACTATGCCGGCGTGGTGATCTTCGGCGGGCCGATGTCCGCCAACGACTGCGGTACCCTCGCCGGCATCAAGTGCGAGCTCGAGTGGATTCCCAAGGTCGTCGAGGCGGGCGTGCCCTTTCTTGGCCTCTGCCTCGGCGCCCAGCTCCTGACCCGTGCCGCCGGCGGGCGTGTCGGCCCCCATCCGGAGGGGCATGTCGAGATCGGCTACGTCGATATCGAGCCGACTGAGGCGGGCCGGGACTGGTTCAGGGCGCCGATGAAAGTCTACCAGTGGCACCGCGAGGGCATGACCCTGCCGCACGGCTGCGAGCTGCTGGCCACCAACGACCGCTATCCCGTGCAGGGATTCCGCTACGGCCCCAGTGCCTTCGGGTTCCAGTTCCATCCCGAGGTCACGCTGGAGATGAAGCAGGTCTGGACCCTGAGTGCGGCCGAGCGCCTGAAGATGCCCGGTGCGCAGCAGCGCGGCGTGCACCTGTCGATGCACGCGCTCTACGATCCGCCGGTCGACCGCTGGATCAACGACTTCCTCGACCGATGGCTGGCGACGGACCAGCGCGCGGGCACCGGCCGGTCCGATGTCCTGGGCCGGCTTGATGCCGGGCAGCCGGAACTGCCGGCAGCGCTTCCTCTCGCGGCCGAATAGGAATCTTCCCGCAGTTCCTGCGATAGCCCGCGTCACGGAGGTGGGCTAGGGTCGCGCCACGGAGGAGGCGGGCATGGATGCTCTGATTTTCGTCGTGGCGCTTGTCGTCGTGGCCATCGTGCTGATTTTTGCCGGCGTGAAGACGGTGGGCCAGGGCAGCAACTGGACCATCGAGCGCTTCGGCCGCTACACGCGCACGCTGACGCCGGGCCTGCACGTCATCGTCCCGTTCATCGACACGGTCGGCCGCAAGATGAACATGCAGGAGAACGTGCTCGACATCCCGGCGCAGAAGGTCATCACCAAAGACAATGCCACGGTGCAGGTCGATGCCGTGGCCTTCTATCAGGTCATCGACGCGGCGCGGGCGGCCTACGAGGTGCAGAACCTCCATCTCGCCATCACCAATCTCGCTCTCACCAACATCCGCAGCGTGATGGGCAACATGGCCCTGGACGAGGTCCTGTCCAAGCGCAACGAGATCAACAACACCCTGCTGTCGGTGATCGACCAGGCGACCAATCCCTGGGGCGTCAAGGTCCTGCGCATCGAGCTCAAGGACATCGCCCCGCCCGACGACATCGTGGTGGCGATGGGCCGCCAGATGAAGGCCGAGCGCGAGAAGCGCGCCACCATCCTGGAAGCCGAGGGCATTCGTGAGTCGAGCATCCAGCGCGCCCAGGGCGAGAAGCAGTCGGCGATCCTGATCGCCGAAGGCCAGCGCGAGGCGGCCTTCCGCGAGGCCGAGGCGCGCGAGCGCCTGGCCGAGGCGGAGGCGAAGGCAACCGCCGTCGTCGCCCAGGCCATCGCCGGCAACGGCACGCAGGCGATCAACTACTTCCTCGGCACGAAGTATGTCGAGGCGCTGGCGAAGATGGGCGCATCGAACAACGCGAAGATGTTCTTCCTGCCGGTCGAGGCCTCCGGCGTGATGGCCTCGATCGCCGGCATCGCCGAACTCGCCAAGGAAGCGCAGGCAAGGGCGGCGGCAGAGGCGGCAAGCCGGCCGCGCGGCTCCGTGCCGTCTTCGGGTTGACGCCCCATGAACATCGTCTTCTGGCACTGGTGGGCCCTGGCGGCCGTGCTGCTGATCTTCGAGATGCTGCTGCCGGGCGTGGTGTTTCTCTTCATCGCCATCGGCGCGGCGGCGGCCGGGCTCCTGCTCCTTGTCGCGGCCGGCGCCAGCCTGGAGCTGCAGCTGTTCGTCTTCGCGGTCGTGTCGGTCGCTTCGGCGATCCTGCTGCGCCGGTCGCTGCGCCGCCTTCAGGGCCGTTCGACCGAGCCCCATATCAATGCACGCGCCGCTGCACTGGTCGGCCAGACCTTCTTCCTCGACCAGCCGATCCTCGGCGGCCGTGGTCGCGCCACCCTGGGCGACGGCAGCTGGATCGTCACCGGCCCCGACATGGTGGCCGGCTCCAAGGTCCGTGTCGCAGCGGTCAACGGCACCGAGCTCAAGGTGGAGCCGGCGCCGTAGTCTCTGCGGGGCTGCAGGCGCGACAAGGCAGGAACGCGACGTCGGCGACGGCTGAGATTGCCAATACTTAACCAATAAGTTAAGTTATAAGCCTCTTTCGGGCGAGGGAGGCGGCATTGAAGATCTCGTACGGTTGGGTCGTCGTCGGCGCCGGCGCCCTGATGGGCTGCGTCGCCGTCGGCTCGATGTTCTCGCTGGCGGTTTTCCTGCAGCCGATGGCGGACGCGACAGGCTGGTCGCGCACCGGCGTGTCCAGCGCCATGACGCTGGACTTCCTGACGATGGGCGTCGCGGCGTTCGGATGGGGCGCACTGACCGATCGCTTCGGGCCGCGCGTCGTCGTGCTGTCGGGCGCGCTGCTGCTGGGCCTCGGCCTTGTGGTCGCCAGCCGCGCGACCAGCCTCCTCGAGTTCCAGCTCGCCTACGGCGTTCTCGTCGGAATTGCCGCCGGCGCGATCTTCGCGCCGCTGATCGCGACCGTGACGGGATGGTTCGACCGGCACCGCAGCCTTGCCGTATCGCTCGTGTCGGCGGGCATGGGTGTGGCGCCGATGACCATCTCGCCGCTCGCGCGCTGGCTCATCTCCGCCTATGACTGGCGCACGGCACAACTTGCCATCGGGATCCTCGCCTGGGCGCTGCTCGTGCCGGCGGCATGGCTCGTGCGCCGGGCGCCGGTTGCCACGGGCGCCGCGGGGCAGGCAATGCCCGGCTCGGGTGATCCGGGCATGACCGTCCGTCAGGCGCTGCAGTCGTCTCCCTTCATCGTGCTCGCGCTGACCTTCTTCTGCTGTTGCGCCACCCACTCGGGGCCGATCTTCCATACGGTCAGCTATGCGATCGCCTGCGGCCTGGCGCCGATGGCCGCGGTCACGATCTACAGTGCCGAAGGGCTTGCGGGTCTTGCTGGCCGCATCGTGTTCGGGCTGGCGGGCGACAGGTTCGGAGCCAAGAGGGTCGTCGTGGCCGGCCTCCTGGTCCAGGCCCTGGCGGCCGGCGCCTATTTCTTCACGCGCCACCTGGGCGAGTTCTATGCCGTCGCGGTCGTGTTCGGACTGGCCTATGGCGGCGTGATGCCGCTCTACGCCGTCCTTGCGCGGGAGTACTTTCCGATGCGCATCATGGGCACGGTGTTCGGCGCCGCGACGATGGTCTCCAGCCTCGGCATGGCCCTAGGCCCGGCTTTGGGCGGCTGGATCTACGACAACTACGGCAACTATGGTTGGCTTTATATCGGTTCGTTCGGCATCGGCCTCGGTGCCGCGGCGATCGCGCTGGCCTTCCCGCCGCTGCCGTCCCGCTTGCAGCCGGCGCTTCAGCCGGCTGCCTAACGCTCAGAAGGATCAGGCCTTCTCGATCGGCCCGCCGGCGTCGACCCAGCCCTTGAAGCCGCCGAGGTTGCGCACGTTGGCATAGCCCATGTCCTTGAGCGTCTTGCCCACGAGCGCGGAGCGGCCGCCGGAAGCGCAGTAGGCGACGACCGTCTTGGCGCGATCGAAGGCCGCGTCGTGCAGGGGCGAGGCGGGATCGGCCCGGAACTCGACGAGCCCGCGCGGAATCGCAAGAGCGCCCGGCACCTTGCCCGACGCGGCGACCTCGCCGGGTTCGCGGACATCGAGGAACAGCACGTCCGCACGGCCGACCAGTCCCTTGGCATCCTCCGGGCTGATCGCAGGCACAACGGCATTGGCTTCGGCGACCATCGCTTGCACTGTCTTCATCGGATTGCCTCCCATTCGAACCGTCGTCCCGCCCTGCAGGCGGTGGCTACATCATTCGCGAAATCGGTCGCTTTTCAAGCGGGGTCGGAATTGTCCGGTCAGCCCCCGATCAGCGCCTTCTCCATCATGCAGTGGACGCCCTTGTTGCCGTCCACCGTCTGCGTGATGTGAAGGTCGCCCTTCAGGCTGCAGAGCATGTAGGCATCCTCGGGCTTGAGGCCGGTCTTGGCGGTGATCAGCCGGATCATGTCGCGCAGCGCTTCCTTGGCGGCGTCGTCGAGATCGGTGTCGAAGCCGTGCGTGATCCAGTGCGTCGCGGTCTCTGCGCGCGGATTGTTCAGCTTCATGTCCTTGCGGACGGTGAAGCGGAAGGTTCCGCTCAGGTTCGTTTCCAGCGCCGTGAGGTTGACCTCGCCGTCGCCTTGCACGCCGTGACCGTCTCCGGTCGAGAACAGGCCGCCGGGCGCGAAGACCGGGAAGTACACCGTCGTCCCGACGTTGAAGTGCTTGTTGTCGATGTTGCCGCCGAAGGCGCGCGGCTCGACCGAGCTGCACTGGCCCCATTCGGGCGGCGGCGCGACGCCCATGATGCCGAAGAAGGGCTTGAGCTCGATCTCGGTGCCCCACGGCATGGTGCAGACGCCGCGATTCGAATCGATCGGAATGTGCGTGAGGCGATAGAACTGGAAGTCCTCGGGCAGGGTGCCCATGAGCGGCCGCTGCACGTTCCATCCCCAGTTGGTGCGGAACTTGATGTCGAGCACCTCGACCGCCAGCACGTCTCCGCGCTCGGCGCCCTCGACATGGACGGGACCGGTCAGGATGTGGCGCCCGAGATGGGGCTTCAGCTTGGCGAGGATCTCGCGGTGCTCCGGCAGCACGTTCATCGGCGGTTCGGGCAGGATCTCGGCGGCGCCGGACACGCAATGGATCGTGGCGATGTCGCCCGACTTGATGCTGAGCGACGGCTTGAGCTGGCTGTCGAAATAGCCCCAGTGGCAGGTCTCGGGCGAGGAATGAAGCTCGTGCGTGGCCATGCAGGTCCCCCTTCGTGCCCCGGTTTGAAGCACGTTCCATGCCCGGCAACCATCGGAATCTGTGCCGGGAACGGTCTTGCCTCCGTCCATATTCCTGCCGCCTGCAGGCACGTTCCGTCCGGTGTGTCGTCACGTCGTCAAAAGGGGGTCGCGTGCGACGGGATCGTGATCTAATCCGTGGGCGGATGAAGAAGATCGATGCTCATTCCGGGATCGCGGCGGTCGGCCCATGAACTATCGTCACGGCTACCACGCGGGCAATTTCGCCGACGTGCTGAAACACGTCGCCCTCGTGATGCTGCTTCGGCTGCTCACCTCCAAGGACAAGAAACTCTTCGTGCTCGATACGCATGCGGGAGCCGGGGGGTACGATCTGGCCAGTTCCGTCGCCCAGCGTACGGGGGAGGCCGAAGCAGGTATCCTGCGCCTGGTGTCGGCGGGGCGGCAGGGGATGCCCGAGGCGGTCGCCTGCTATCTCGACGCTGTCTCCGCCTACGACCGAAAATTCGGGCCGCCCGGTGCCCGTCTCCATCGCTACCCCGGTTCGCCCCGCCTTGTCCGGGCGGCGTTGCGGCCGGGAGACCGGCTGGTCGCCTGCGAGCTGCATCCTCAGGACGGCCTCGCGCTCAAGCGCGAGTTCGCGGGTGATCGGGCCGTCGAGGTCCGGCAGGCCGACGGCTATCATGCCCTGAAGGCGCTGCTGCCGCCGCCGGAGCGGCGTGGCCTCATCCTGATCGATCCGCCCTTCGAGGCGCCGGACGAATTCGAGCAGCTGGCGCGCGCCCTCAGGCATGGATTGCGCCGTTTCGCGACCGGCTGCTATGCGATCTGGTATCCCATCAAGGACGATGCCGCCGCGGCCTTCGTCTCGGGTCTCGGCGATCTGAAGCTGGTCGTGCTGGAATTGAATCTCGGCTCCTCCGTCACGCCGGGAAAGCTCGCCGCCTGCGGCCTGGCCGTCATCAATCCGCCGTGGAAATTCGAGGAGGCGATGCGCGAGGCGCTGCCCTGGATCGCCGCCCGGTTGGGGCCGGGCGTCACGGCTGCGATCCACGTCCGGCCGACCACGTCGACGGCTCCGGCGTCGCCAGCATGATGGCGAAGGCGATGAAGCACAGGACCGCGCCGCCCAGGATTGCACCGGCATAGGATCCGAAGAAGTCGTATGCGTAGCCCGCGGCCGGCGAGCCGAACAGGGCGCCGATGCCGACGCCGCTGTAGAGGGCGCCGATGATCGCCCCCAGCGAACGGCCGCCGAAATAGTCCGCTGCCAGCGAAGGCGCGATGGCGACGAAGCCGCCATAGAAGGCGCCGAACAGCAGTGCGAAGACGATCAGCATCGGCGCGTTCGTGGAAAGCGACCAGAAGACCGACATCGCGCCGGCGCCGAGCAGCATCATGGCAAAGGAAAGCCTTCGTCCGAGCCAGGACGTGACGCTGGCGAACAGGAAGCGGCCGGCCGTGCTGCCGACACCCAGCAGCGTGATCAGGAAGACGCCGAACCCGGTGCCGAGCCCGATGTCGCGGGCATAGGGCACGAGATGCACGAAAGGCACGAAGAGTCCGAACGACATCAGGAAGGCGGCCGCATAGACGGCCCAGAAGGGGCCGGTGCGTATCGCCTGCGCCAGGGTGAACCCCGATGGCGCTCTATGGATCTCGCTTTCAGCCGGCGGATCGCCGTCGGGCGCGAGGCCGTAGTGATGGGGATCGGGCATGACCAGCATGCCGGCGACGAGAGCGCAGACCGCAGTGATCGCGGCGAGAACGAGGTAGGTGCTGCGCCAGCCGATCAGGGCGATCAATTCATGGGCCAGCGGGGCGCCGATCAACGTGCCGACGCCGATGCCCGCGACGGCGATGCCGCTGGCCGTGCCGCGACGGCGGACGAACCAGCGCTGGACGGCCGCCACGCTCGGGACATACGAGAAGCCGACGCCGACCCCGACGCCGAAACTGTAGCCGAGATAGACTTGCCACAGCGACCGGGCCAGGGCCGCTGCCACCAGCCCCAGCGCGACGACCAGTAGCCCGCCGATGACCACGGGCCGGGGGCCGATCCGGTCGCCGATCAGGCCGGCGGGCAGGCCCAGCAGGAAGTAGAGGAAGGCGGGTATCGAGAAGACCAGGGACGTGTCGCCCCGCTGCGCGCCGAACTCCGCCTCGAGCGACGGGAAGAACGCCGCAAACGAATAGACGATTGCGAAGCCGGTCGACATGCACAGAAAGGCGCCCGCGACGACGCGCCAGCCGGCAAAGGCCCGCGACTGGGTCACTTTCTGACGCCGGCCGTCTTCCTGTCCGGGAGCTGCCAGCCCCAGAGCTTGAAGGCCGCTTCCGCGATGCGTGGATCGAGCACGTTCTGGGCAATCTCGACGCCGCGGCCGAGCGAATCGGCGATGGTTCCGAGGGCCGCCAGTCGCGCCTGCTTCTTGTCATCGCTGGCGATGACGTGCCACGGCGCGTGGTCCGTGTCGGTCTTGTCGAGCATGTCCTTGTATGCTTCGAGATATTGCCTTCGCTTGGCGATATTGCGGAAATCCTCGAGCCCCAGCTTGTGGCGTTTGTGCGGCTTGCTCAGGCGCTCGATCATGCGCTGCTTCTGCTCCTCGGCACTGACATGGAAGAGCAGCTTGATGATGTGGACGCCGTCGTCGGAGAGCTGGCGCTCGAACTCGTTGATCTCCCGGTAGGCGCGTTTCCAGGCCGCCTCGTCGCAGAAGCCCTCGATCCGTTCGACCAGGACGCGGCCGTACCACGTGCGGTCGAAGATCGCCCAGCTGCCGGGGGCGGGCAGCCGCTCCCAGAAGCGCCAGAGATAGTGTCGCCCCTGCTCGGCGGGCGTCGGGGCGCCGATTCGCCACACATGTGTCGAACGCGGTTCCAGGCCGAAGATCATGCGTTGGATCGCACTGCCCTTGCCGGCCGCGTCCCAGCCATCGATCCCGATGATCACCCGTCCGCCGGTGCGCATGTGGTGGATCTGGAGATCGAGGAGCCGGTTCTGGAGCTTCTTGAGCTTGCGCTCGTAGGTCTCCTCGTCGACCGGTTCGTCCAGCATCGCAATCCTGTCGAGGATCGGCCATTTGCCCATCGTGACCTCCGGTGTGGATCGTGCCAGCCGGCCCGAAGCGACGCAATTCAGCATGCCGATTGACACGGGAACGCCATGCCGTGACAAATCCTTCCTCCAATGGCTGTCGCCCATCCCACCTTTCGCTACATCGAGCGCGATGGAACACGGGTCCTGGAGGCATCGGGTACCTGGACGGTATTCAGCATCCGCCCGCTGCGACGCAGGAGGGCGCGCGCTTCGGCGCCGGCATCGCAGCCGAAGCCGGGCGTTATCGACGTCACGCGTGTCGAGCGTCTCGATACGGCGGGCATCCTGGAGCTGCTCGACCTGGCCGGCGGCGGCGAAGGCGTCGAACTGCGAGCCAAGGACAAGGCGCAGGCCGACCTGTTCGGCGTCGTGCGGGCCAACGAGGTGGCGACGCCGCCGGAGCCGGCGGTCAACTGGCTTACGCGCTGGCTGGGAGAGATAGGCCACAGCCTGGTCGACCTTTATCGCCAGATCGTTGCGCTCTGTGCCTTCTTCGGCGAGACGCTGGTCGTGCTCGCGGGGGCATTCCTGCAGCCCAAGCGCTTCCGGCCGTCCGCGATCGTGCAGCAGATGTACGAAGTCTGGATCAAGGCCCTCGCGATCGTCGCCGTCCTCTGCTTCCTGATCGGCGTCGTCATTGCCTACCAGGGCGTCCAGCAGCTGCGGCAGTTCGGCGCCGAGACGTTCACGGTCGAAGCGGTCGGGATCAGCATTTTCCGCGAGCTGGGCGTGCTGCTGACGGCGATCATCGTGGCCGGCCGCTCGGGCAGCGCCTTCACGGCCCAGCTGGGGACGATGCAGGTCAACCAGGAGATCGACGCCATGCGCACGATCGGCCTCAATCCGATCGAGTGGCTCGTTCTTCCGCGCATCTTCGCGCTCGTGATCTCCATGCCGCTGCTGGTGTTCTGGGGTGACCTGGCCGGTCTGCTGGGCGGCGCAGTGGCCTGCACCATCTATCTCGATTTCACCTTCGTTCAGTTCTTCGCCCGGCTACGCGATACGGTCGGCATCTGGAGCTTCTATACCGGCCTTATCAAGGCGCCTGTATTCGGCATGATCATCGCGGCGGTCGGATGCTTCGAGGGGCTGCAGGTGCGCGGCAGCGCCGAGAGCGTCGGCCTGCTGACGACGCGGTCGGTGGTCGAGTCGATCTTCAGCGTCATTGTCCTCGACGCGATCTTCTCCATCATCTTCCTGCTGGCGGGAGTGTGATGGCCGAGGGTGGGCAGCTCGTCGACCATCGCGACGGCCGCGACATCGTCGTGAAGCTGCGCGACGTGCGGACGCAATTCGGCGATCATGTCATCCACGACAAGCTCGACTTCGACCTTTTCCGCGGCGAGGTGGTGGGGCTGGTCGGCGGTTCCGGATCGGGCAAGTCGGTCCTGCTGCGCACGATCATCGGCCTGAACCCGGCCCGCCGCGGCCAGATCGAGATCCTGGGCATCAACCGCCGCGGGCTGCACGGCAAGGCCGAGCATGACCTCCAGGCGCACACCGGGGTGCAGTTTCAGGACGGTGCCCTGTTCTCCTCGCTGACCGTGGCCGAGAACATCATGGTGCCGATCCGCGAGCATGCCGGCCTCGACGAGGAAGCCATGCGCCGCATCGCTGCGCTCAAGATCGCCATGGTGGGCCTGCCGCCCGATACCGGCGAGAAGAAGCCGTCGGAACTCTCCGGCGGCATGCGTAAGAGGGCCAGCCTGGCCAGGGCGCTGGCCCTCGATCCCGAGTTGCTGTTCCTGGACGAGCCGACGGCCGGCCTCGATCCGATCGGCGCCAGTCACTATGACGAACTGGTGAGGGGGTTGCAGCGGAGCCTTGGCCTCAGCGTGCTGATGGTCACCCATGACCTTGACAGCCTGAATGCCATCTGCGACCGGATCGCGGTCCTGCTCGACAAGCGCGTCGTGGCGGGTACGATGGATGAGTTGCTGGCCTACGATCACCCTTGGGTTCGGGAGTATTTCCACGGGCCGCGCGGGCGGGCCGCAGCCCGGCAGGAGCACAAAGCAGCATCCGATGGAAAATAAATCGCCTTATGTGCTGATTGGCGCGGCGATGCTCCTGTTCGTCGCTTCGCTGGTCGGCTTCGTCATCTGGAAGCTGCGCGAGGGCGACCAGACCTCCTATGCCTACTACGTCATCCTGTTTTCGGGCGACGTGCAGGGGCTCAGTATCGATTCGCCGGTCTACTATCGCGGCCTGCGAGTCGGCCGCGTGCAGGACATCGAGCTGACATCCCGCCGCGACGTCCAGCGCAGCACCGGGCGCGAGCGGCTGAGCGAGAAGATCGAGGTCACCGTCGCCGTCGATTCCCATATCGATATCCGCGATCGCTCCTATGCGGTGTTCGAGAAGCCGTTCATCGCCGGCGCCGCCTACATCCAGATCGTCGGACGCCTCGAGTCGAGCGAGATCAAACCCAAGAAGAAGCTCGGGGAGAAGCCCTATCCGGAAATCCGCGAGGGCGCTTCGTTCCTGCAGGCGACTTCGACGACGGCGCAGGAGCTCCTGTCCAAGGCCAGCGTCACCGTGGATCGGCTGAACGAGCTCCTGAGCGAGGACAATCTGAACGCGTTTGCCGACACCATGCGCAGCATCTCGACGGTGACCGGTGGCATCGCCAAACAGGATCCCGCGATCCAGTCGGCGCTGTCGGAGCTGCCGGGCGCGATCGCGGAGTTCCGCAACACGTTCAACAAGCTCGACAAGCTGTCGGATACGCTGGGGCTCATGGCGATGGAGCTCGGCCCGCAGGACGAGGCGACGCGCAAGGCGCTGGCCGGCAAGGAGCACGGGGAGCTGGCCAAGACGATCAGCGAGGCGAAGGTGGCGCTCACGAACATCAACGGTGCGGCCAGCCAGATCAACAAGCTTCTGAGCGCGAGCCGCGGTCCCCTGCAGCAATTCTCGGAGACCGGACTCACCGAACTTTCTCTGGCGATCCGCGAGCTGAGGCAGCTGACGGCCAACCTCAACATCATCGCCACCAAGCTGGAGCGTGATCCCGCCGGGTTCGTGTTCAGCGGCAAGCAGGGATACACGCCGAAATGAACTTGCGTTGGGCCGCGATGGCGGCTGCTGCCATGCTGCTCTCCGGCTGCCAGCTGATCCAGGCGGCGGAGGAGCCCACCGATCTCTACCAGGTCACGCCCAAGAGCACGTTCGAGCCGGGGATGCCGAGCGTCCGCTGGCAGCTGGCCGTGGAGGTGCCGGTCGCCGCGGCCAACCTCAACACCGGCCGCATCGCGATCGCCCAGTCGCCGACCTCCTTCGACTACTATGCCAAGACTGCCTGGACCGACCGCGCGCCGCTGATGGTGCAGACCCGCATCGTCGACTCGTTCGAGAACTCGCGGAAGATCATGGCCGTGGCGCGCGAGTCGATCGGGCTGCGCGCCAACTACGTCCTGCAGCCCGACCTGCGCAATTTCGAGGCGATGTACTTCTACGGCGGCACGCCGATCGTGCATGTGCGCATCGTGGCCAAGCTCGTGCAGATGCCGGAACGCCAGATCATCGGCGAGGCCACCTTCGAACGCTGCGTCCGCGCGCGTGCCGACAAGGTGCCGAAGGTCGTCCAGGCGTTCGACCAGGCCCTTGGCAGCGTAATCAAGCGGCTGGTGGCATGGACGTTGCGGACGCCGGCTCCGGGAGTACCGACGGACTCGACGCCTTACGACATCGACAAGTACCGCAACCCGGCCAACATGGTGATCGACAGCGCCAACTGCCCGGTGGGCGACAACACGTCGATGGTGCCGCTGACCGACGAGCCTTAGGACGCGCGCCGCCTCAGGCGCGCGCCTTCACCATGGACCAGGCGAGATCGGCCATCGCCGTGGCGCGATTGCCGTACTTGGTCGCCGTGGTCGAGGAGGCATTGCCGTCGAGGCCGCGCTTGTAGACGCCCTGGACGATCGACGCGAGCCTGAACAGCGAAAAGGCGAGGTAGAAGTCCCAGTGCTCGATGCTCTTGCGGCCGGTACGGCGCGCATAGGCGGCGAGATATTCCTGTTCGGTCGGGATGCCGAAGGCCTTGAGGTCCATGCCGGCATAGCCGCCGGACGCGCCGAAGCCCTCGCCGAAATGGTACATCATGCAGTTGTAGCCGAGATCGGCGAGCGGATGGCCGAGCGTGCTGAGCTCCCAGTCGAGCACGGCGATGATGCGCGGCTCGGTGGGATGGACCACCGTGTTGCCGAGCCGGTAGTCGCCGTGGTTGATCCGCGTTTCGTCGCCCGGCGGAATGTTGGCGGGCAGCCACTTCTTCAGGAGTTCCATCGATTCGATGTGCTCCGTCTGGGCGAGGTCGTACTGGCTCGACCAGCGCGCGATCTGGCGCGGGATGTATTGGCCCTCCCGCCCATAGTCGCCCAGCCCGACGGCGCGATAGTCGACGTTATGGATGCGGGCGAGCACGTCGTTCATGGAGTCGAAGATCCTGCCGCGGTCGGCAGGCGAAACGTCGGCCATCTTCGGATCGGCGAAGATCCGGCCCGGCATGTATTCCATGATGTAGAAGGCGGTGCCGATCACCGTATCGTCCTGGCACAGGGCGTAGGGCTTGGGCACGGGCACGTCGGTGTGGTCCGAGAGAGCCTTGATGACGCGATATTCGCGATCGACCTGATGGGCCGAGGGCAGGAGCTTGCCCGGCGGCTTCTTGCGCAGCACGTACATCCGCTCGGTGCCGTCCGTTACGTGGAACGTCGGGTTGCTCTGGCCGCCCTCGAACTGCAGAACGCGGATCGGCCCCCGGAAGCCGTCGATATTGCTTTTCATGTACTCGGCCAGGCGGGCCTCGTCGAAAAGGTGGGCTTCACGCACCGGTGTGAGATTCGGGGGCAGGTTGGACATCGTTGTGACTTCTCTGTGGCATTTCCTGAAAACAGGGCTTTTCTAACATCTCTCATCCCGTTTTGGAGGGATGTTTGGGGAGAGGGCGGCGTAGCGACTCTCAAGGCGGCACATCGGCTGCCGACATACGCCCAGAGGACCTCATGTCAAGACTTCGCCACATCCCTTACGCGGCGCTTGCGGCGGGTAGTTTGCTCGTCGCCGGCGGCGCGCACGCGCAGTCGATGTACGGCATCGACCAGCGTCAGGCCGACCAACAGCAGCGGATCAATCGCGGTGTCCGCGACGGGCAGCTCACGCCCGGCGAGGCCGCGCGTCTCGATCAGGGCCAGCGCGCCATCGATCGGGCGCAGTCCCGCGCCGCGGCCGACGGTCATGTCTCGCCTCAGGAGCGGCAGCACATCGACAGCATGACCGATCGCGAGGGACGTGCGATCTCTCGCGACACCCATAACGACCGTACCGCTTTCGGGGGCCGCGACGGCTGGGGCCGCGAGGGCGGCCGCGATCGCGACGGCTGGCGCGGCCGCGATGGTGACGGCCGTGGCGGTCGCGACGGATGGGATCGACATGATGCCGACCGCCGGGACTGGGGTCGCGACCGCGGCGATCGCCGACAGGCGGATGGCCGCGACTGGGGCCGCGATCACAACTGGAATGGCAATCACTACGGCTGGAACCAGAATGGCCAGCACGGCGGGAACGGTGGTCCGCAGGGCCAGCCGCAGCCCGGCGCGCAGCGTTCCTGGAACGGCACTTCCGGCCAGGGCGGCTGGCAGCAGCATGGCTCGGGTTATGCGAGCGGTGCGTCCGGTAACGGCGGCTCGTACGCTCAGGCCCCGTCCGGCCAGAGCAACGGCGGCAGGCAGAGTGGCGGGTGGCAGCACAATGGCGGCGCCTCCAGCGGCGGCGTGACGTCTTCGCCGTCGACCGGTCAGCAGGGCTGGAGCGGCGGGCAGACCCGTACCGCCAGCACCTCCGGCAACGGTTATGGCGCCAGCTACGGTGCGGCCCCGTCCGGTGGTGGCCGGTCCTTCGGCGGCGGAACCTCCGGCGGCAGCTCTGGCGGCGGCCGCAGCTTCGGAGGGCGCCGGTAGGTCGGACGGAAACAACGGGTGATGAAGCCGGCGGCCTCGCAAGGGGCCGCCGGCTTTGTCGTATCAGTTGACCTGCCGCTGCCTGTCGCCCCAGTAGGCCTTGCGCAGCTCGCGCTTGAGGATCTTGCCGGTGGGATTGCGCGGCAGCGCGTCGATGAAGTCGACGGATTTCGGCAGTTTGTAGCCCGCGATCCTGCCGCGAGCCCATTCGACGAGTTCGCCGGCTGTCACCTCGACGCCGGCCTTGACGACGACGACGGCCTTCACGGCCTCGCCCCAGCGTACATCGGGGACGCCGATCACGGCGACGTCGGCCACTGCCGGATGTCCGAACAGCGCACTCTCGACTTCGGCGGGATAGATGTTCTCGCCGCCGGAGACGATCATGTCCTTCACGCGGTCGTAGATGTAGAGGTAGCCCTTCTCGTCGAGGTAGCCCGCGTCGCCAGTGAAGAACCAGTCGCCTTTGACCGCTCGCGCCGTCGCCTCCGGCAACTTCCAGTAGCCGCCCATGACCTGCGGCGAGCGGATGGCGATCTCACCCACCTCGCCGGGCGGAAGGTCGCGGCCGTCGTCCCCGACGATGCGCAGCTCCACTTCCTTCTGCGCGTAGCCGCAGGAGAGCAGCTTCTTCGCATCGGACGGGTCATGGTCCTCCGGTGGCAGGAGCGTGATCGCCCCCGTCGTCTCGGTCAGTCCGTAGACCTGCTGGAAGCCGCATCCGAAGGTGGTCATGGCCTGCTTCAGCAACTCGGCCGGAATGGGCGCCGCGCCGTAGACGATCAGGCTCAGGCTCGACAGGTCCGTCTCGACGACCTCAGGCGCCTGCATCAGGAAGAGGATCATCGCGGGCACCAGGAGAACGACTTCGATGCGTTCGCTCTGGATGATGTCGAGGATCTGCCGGGGGACGAACTCGCGGACCACGTGGTTGGTCGCCCCCGCATAGAGGCCAGCCATTCCCCAGCCGGCACCGCCGATATGGAACATGGGCAGGCAGACCAGGCTGCGGCGGCCGGGCTCGAGGCGCCAACTCTCCGCCCACGAGCGGAACATGAAGGCGAAGTTCGAGTTGGTGAGCTCGGCGCCCTTGGGCAGCCCGGTCGTGCCGCTGGTGTAGAACTGCACGGCGGTATCGGACGGTTGCGCCGGGAGGCACGGATCGACAGCGGCGTGGCGGTCGCGCCAGGACGCGAAGGGCTCCCATCCCGGATGGGTGCCGGACAGTGAAACGATCTTTCTCACGTTATGCAATGCGTCGCGGATCTCGTCGATGACAGGGAAGAATTCCTCGCCCACGAACAGGATCTCGGCACCCGCGTCGTTCAGGATGTGCAGCACTTCCGGCGGTGCAAGCCGCCAGTTCACCGACACCGTGACCGCACCGACCTTGGACACGCCAAACAGCAATTCGAAGAAGAGGTCGCTGCTCTTGTCGAGGTGGGCCACCCGCGACCGAGGTTGGATACCTTCGGCGAGCAGGCCCTGTGCTACGCGGTTGGAGGCGTCATGCAGCCGCCCGTAGGCGGTCCGGCGCCCTTCGTGGACGAGGGCGATCGCCTCCGGCCGTTCGGCGGCGTGTGTGCGCACGATGTCGGCCAATCCGACCATTTGCATGCCCATGATGCGTCGCTCCCTGATCTCTTCTTATGCGCGCTGGAGTGCGACGGATTGGGAGTGATTTCAAGGCCTTGATCGCCTAGTGTCGATTTGGACGAGTGTCTTCTGGGGTGTCATGGGCAAGCGAATACTGGTGACGGGCGGGGCGGGCTTCCTGGGCTCGCATCTCTGCGAGCGGCTCCTGCGGGCCGGCAACGACGTGCTGTGCGTCGACAACTACTTCACCGGCAGCAAGGACAACGTTGCTGCCTGCATGGAGAGCCCGCACTTCGAGCTGATGCGCCACGACGTGACCTTTCCGCTCTATGTCGAGGTCGACGAGATCTACAACCTCGCCTGTCCGGCCTCGCCGATCCACTACCAGCACGACCCGGTGCAGACGACGAAGACCAGCGTGCACGGCGCCATCAACATGCTTGGGCTCGCCAAGCGCGTCCGGGCGAAGATCTTCCAGGCTTCGACCAGCGAGGTCTACGGCGACCCGACCGTGCATCCGCAGGTCGAGAGCTATCGCGGCAACGTCAATCCGCTCGGGCCGCGGGCCTGCTACGACGAAGGAAAGCGCTGCGCGGAGACCCTGTTTTTCGACTACTGGCGCCAGCACAAGCTGCGGATCAAGGTGGCGCGCATCTTCAACACCTACGGCCCGCGCATGCACCCCAATGACGGCCGCGTCGTGTCGAACTTCATCGTTCAGGCGCTGAAGGGCGAGGACATCACGATCTACGGCGACGGCATGCAGACCCGCGCCTTCTGCTATGTCGACGATCTGATCGAAGGCTGGATCCGGCTGATGGATCACACGCCTGACGAATTCACGGGGCCCGTCAATCTCGGCAACCCGGTCGAGATGCCGGTGAAGCACCTCGCCGAAAAGGTGCTGCATCTCGTGAACGGCAAGTCGAAGCTGGTCTTCCAGCCGCTTCCCGTCGACGATCCGATGCAGCGCTGCCCGGACATCACGCTCGCCCGCGAAAAGCTCGGCTGGGAGCCGAAGGTGTCCCTCGACGAGGGGCTCGCCAAGACCATCGCCTATTTCGATGGTCTGCTGAAGAGCAACAAGGCCGTCAGCCGCGTCGGGCGCTGACGGCTTGGGTGCGCCCTCCGGACGGCGGCGCGCCCGTGACGGCTACTGCGCTGCGACGGCGCGCGGCAGGGCGTTCACAACGGAGGCCTTGCCCGACGTGATCTCGTCGTAGATCCACTTGTAGGTCTTGGCCATGCCGTCCTCGAGGCGGATGGACGGCGCCCAGTGCAGCAGCTTCTTGATCAGCGTGTTGTCGCTGTTGCGGCCGCGCACGCCCTTGGGCGCGTCGAGGTTGTAGTTCCGCTTGAGCTTCACGCCGGCGATGTTCTCGACGATGTCGACGAGGCGGTTGATGCTGACCAGTTCGTCGCTGCCGATGTTCAACGGCTCGACGATGTCGCTCTCGGCGAGCTTGATGGTGCCCTCGGTGCAGTCGTCGATATACATGAAGGAGCGCGTCTGCTCGCCGTCGCCCCAGATCTCGATCTCGTGCTTGCCCGACAGCTTGGCCTGGATGACCTTGCGGCAGATCGCGGCCGGCGCCTTCTCGCGCCCGCCGTCATAGGTGCCTTCCGGACCATAGACGTTGTGGTAGCGCGCGACGCGGGTGGCGATGCCGTAGTCTTCACGGTAGTGCCGCGCCATGCGTTCGCTGAAGAGCTTCTCCCAGCCGTAGCCGTCTTCCGGCAGCGCGGGGTAGGCGTCTTCCTCCTTGAGGGCGGTGACGTTGGCGTCGGTCTGCTTGTCGCCGTTGTAGACGCACGCCGACGACGAATAGAAGAAGCGCTCGACGCCGGCTTCCTTTGCGGCCACCAGCATGTGCGTGCTGATCAGCACCGACAGCATGCATTCGGCCTTATGCGTCTCGATGAAGCCCATTCCGCCCATGTCGGCGGCCAGGTTGTAAACCATCCGGGCGCCCTTGGTGGCGGCACGGCAGGGCTCGAGCAGCGCGAGGTCGCCCACCTGATTCTCGACGCCCGGGATCTTCTGGTACCATTCGTTGAGTGGCTTCACATCGACCGCACGGATATTGGTGTGACCGCGCTGCTGGAGTACTCGGACCAGATGGCCGCCGATGAAACCACCGGCGCCGGTGACGACCACGAGATCATCCTTGGACATGAAAAAGCCTTTCAATCGACGCGTGAGGGGCTGTTTACCTGAATTTTCAAAGACTTGCGACCGGGTCGCGAGCCCTCGCGAAGCCCCGTCGCGGCAGGGCCTCTGCACGGAGTGTTCGTTTGCTCGTCCAAATCGCGCCCGTCAAGCCGTTCGGCATCGCAAAACGGGTTTGTGACCGGGATGGTCACAGCAACCGGCCGGAAAATTGCAGCAATTCCCGCGTTTTAATGTCGACCTTGTCCCCGGTCGGCACGTCGGTCCTGCTTGCCTTATCCCCGGGACGGGAGATAACTGGACGTGAATGACTTATATTTTAGGGCTCAACGCCTATCACGCCGATGCGGCGGCCTGTCTGATCAAAGACGGCGAACTGGTTGCCGCTGTTGAAGAGGAGCGGTTCCGGCGCATCAAGCATTGGGGCGGCTTCCCCAGCGAAGCGATCCGCTATTGCCTCGCCGAGGCGGGCATTACGCTTGCCGACGTTGCCCACGTCGCCGTCAACACTGACAACAGGGCCCATCGCTGGCGGAAGCTCGCCTACGTGCTGACCGCCGGCGTCAGTCCCGGCTATGTGCTGAAACGGCTCCGAGCACGCCGGGAGCGGACCGACATCGCCGGCAACCTCAAGGAACATCTGCCCGAGCAGGAGTTCCGCGGCACCGTGCATGCGGTCGAGCATCACCTTTGCCACCTTGCTTCGGCATTCCTCGTGTCGCCCTTTCCCCGTGCGGTCGCGGTGTCGGTGGACGGCTTCGGCGATTTCTCCTCGGCGGCCTGGGGGCTGGGAGAGGGCGGCAAGCTCGCCGTCGAAGGCGGCGTCTATTTTCCGCATTCGCTCGGTGTCTTCTACGAGTCGATGACGCAGTTCATCGGCTTTCCCCACTATGGCGATGAATACAAGGTGATGGGGCTCGCGCCGTACGGCGAGCCGCGCTTCGTCGACCAGATGCGGGATATCGTCCGCCTCAACAACGACGGCACTTTCGAGCTCAACCTTCGCTACTTCCGCCATGCCTCGGGCGAGGGGGCGAACTACGAGGTGAAGGACGGCATCCCGTCGGGAGGACGGCTGTGGGCCGACCGGCTGACCGGATTGCTGGGCCCCGCGCGCGATCAGGCGGCGCCCCTGGAGGACCGTCACCGCGACATCGCGCGCTCCGCCCAGGCCACGTACGAGAATGCCTTCTTCAACCTGCTCGGCGCGATGCACCGGCGCTACGATACGGATGCGGTCGTGCTCGCAGGCGGGTGCGCGTACAACTCCGTGGCCAACGGCAAGATCTTCGAACGCTCGCCGTTCCGGAAGGTCTACATCCAGTCGGCAGGCGGCGACGCCGGCGGGTCCATCGGGGCGGCCTTTGCGACCTGGCACAGGGTGGAAGGCGACAAGGCGCGCCGCCACTTCGTGATGGATCATGCCTATTGGGGGCCGTCGTTCACGCCGGCCGAGATTGCCGGCGCTGTCGCCGCCCGGAAGTCCGATTTCGACGCCGCGAACTGCACGATCGAGGAGGTGGCCGACGAGGCCGAGCTCTGCAAACGAACCGCGCAGGCGATCTCCGAGGGCAAGGTCATCGGCTGGTTCCAGGGCCGTCTCGAATGGGGCCCGCGCGCGTTGGGCAACCGTTCGATCCTGGGCGATCCGCGGCGCGCGGACATGAAGGACATCCTCAACCTCAAGATCAAGCGGCGCGAGTCGTTTCGTCCGTTCGCGCCATCGATCCTGCGCGAGGCCGTCAAGGACTGGTTCGAGACCGACGACGACGTGCCCTTCATGATGCAGGTCTTCAAGATCCGCGCCGGGAAGCGCAAGGAGATCCCGGCCGTCACCCACGTCGACGGCAGCGGCCGGTTGCAGACCGTGACACGGTCCGCCAACGGCCGCTATTGGGCGCTGATCTCGGCTTTCCGCGATCTCACCGGAGTGCCGATCGTGCTCAATACGAGCTTCAACGAGAACGAACCGGTCGTCTGCAGGCCCGAGGAAGCGATCGACTGCTTCCTGCGCACCAAGATGGACGTGCTCGTCCTCGGAAACACCTTCATCTCGCGATGATCGCGCTGATCGTCGACGGCAGGCGATATGACGTCGACGTGCCGGCGGACAAGCCGCTGCTGTGGGTGTTGCGCGAGGATCTCGCCATCGTCGGGCCGAAGTTCGGATGCGGCATCGCGGTGTGCGGCGCCTGCACCGTTCATGTCGATGGCGACGCCGTGCGATCCTGCTCGGTGCCGGTCGGCGAGGTTGCCGGCAGGGCTGTGACCACGATCGAAGGGCTGGGCCGGGACCAGCTCCATGCCGTGCAGCGAGCCTGGATCGAGGAGCAGGTCCCGCAATGCGGCTATTGCCAGCCGGGTTTCATCATGGCGGCGGTGGCCCTGCTCAAGGACAAGCCGCAGCCGACGGATCGTGACATCGACGAGGCGCTCACCAATATCTGCCGCTGCGGCACCTACAGCGCGATCCGCCGCGCCGTCCATCGGGCGGCCGCGATCATGGGGGGCGCGTCGTGAAGCTCAGCCGGCGCAAGGCGATCATCGGCGGCATCGTCGGCGCTGGCTTCGTCGGCGTGGGCTGGTGGTTCGCGCAGGAACGCGATCGCCTGGGCGATGTCCGGCTCTTCAACGTCAAGTCCGATCAGGCCGCGCTCAACGGCTGGGTGAAGATCGATCGCCACGATTCGGTGATCGTGGCCGTGCCCCGTGCGGAGATGGGGCAGGGCGTCCAGACCGGGCTGGCCATGCTGGTGGCGGAAGAGATGGACGCGCGCTGGGACCAGGTACGGGTCGAGGATCCGCCGGATGATCCAGTCTATCGCAACGTCACCGTGCTGCTCGATGCGCTGCCTTTCTCGCCCGAGGTGCGCGGTGCGACAGTCGACGGCGCGCGGTGGGCGACGGGCAAGGTGGCGGGCGTCCTCGGCATTTCGATCACGGGCGGGTCGACGTCGATGCGCGACGCGTTCCTGCCGATGCGCACGGCCGGCGCGGTGGCCCGAGACCTGCTCCTGCGCGCTGCCAGCCGCAAGTCGGGCGTGGCCGCCGGCGACCTGGTCGTGTCGGAAGGGGCAGTGCGGCGGCGTGACGGTGCCGTCGTCGCGCGCTTCGGCGAACTGGTCGACTTCGTCGGCGACCTGAAACCGGTTCAGGCGCCGAAGCTGAAGGATCCGGCGCAGTTCAAGCTGCTGGGCAAGTCGCTGCCGCGGATCGACGTGCCGGCCAAGGTCCGCGGCACGGCGACCTTCGGTATCGATGTGCGCCAGCCCGACCAGCTCCATGCCGCCGTTCGCAACGCACCGACGTTCGGCGGTGCGGCCGTTGGCTTCGATCTCAAGGGCGAGCTTCCGAAAGAGATCAAGAAGGTCGTGATCGTGCCCGGCGGGATTGCCGCGATCGGCACGAGCTGGTGGTTCGCCAACAGGTTCCTGGACGACGGTCTCGTCGTCAGATGGCGCCCCGGGCCGGCGCCGAAGCTCGACAGTGCCGCGCTGTGGAAGCAGTACGAAGGCCTGCTGGAGACCGGGTCTGCCGCGCTCACGCGAACGCTCGGCGAGGCGGTCAAGGCTGCGAAGCCGCGCGTTGTCGAGGCGACCTACCGCGCGCCCTACCTTGCCCACGCGACGATGGAGCCCATGAATTGCACCGCGCGCGTCGGCAAGCGGGGTGTCGAGGTCTGGATGCCGAACCAGTCGCCGACGCTCGTCCGGAAGGTCGCCGCCGAGACGGCCGGTGTCGCCACGGCGAATGTCACGGTCCATACCACGTTTCTCGGCGGCGGATTCGGCCGGCGTTTCGAGACCGACCTGGTGCGGCAGGCCGTCACCTGCGCGCTCGCCATGCCGGAGCGACCGGTCCAGGTCCTGTGGTCGCGGGAAGAGGACATCCGTCACGACTTCTACCGGCCGATGGCCCTGGCGCGCTGGCGAGGGGAATTGGACGTCTCCGGCGGGACGCCCCGACTGACGGGTGTCACGAAGCGACAGGTCGGCCAGTCGTCGAGCGACGCCTTCACGGAGCGCGCCTTCGGAGCTCCGGCGCTTGGGCAGCCGGAGGGCAACGCCGTCGAGAATCCGGCTTACGCCTTTCCTTTCTACCGGCTCGAGGCCGTGGTGGCGGACGGGGCCGTGCCAGTCGGATTCTGGCGCTCGGTCGGCCATTCGCACAGCACCTTCTTTGACGAAAGCTTCGTCGACGAGCTCGCCAACGCCCTCGGGAAGGACCCCTTTACCTTCCGGCGCGAGCTGCTTGCAGACAAGCCGCGCCATCTCAGGGTGCTGGAGACCGCGGCGCACGAAGCCGGATGGGGATCGCCGCTGCCGCCGGGGTACGGGCGAGGCATCGCCCTGCGGGCGTCGTTCGGTTCCATCGTGGCGCAGGTTGCCGAAGTCGCCGTCGAGGGCGGAGCGCTTCGGGTGACGCGCGTCACCTGTGCGGTCGACTGCGGGCCGGTGATCCATCCGCAGATCGTCCGCATGCAGATGGAAAGCGGAATCATCTACGGGCTTTCCGCTGCGCTTCATGGCGAGATCACGGTGTCGGAGGGCAGCGTCGAGCAGGCGAACTTTCCCGATTACGAGGTCGTGCGACTGGCTGAGGCGCCGGCGATGTCGGTGCATATCGTCGACGGCGCTGCTGCCGAGGTCGGCGGCATCGGCGAGCCCGGCACGCCGCCGATCGCGCCGGCGGTTGCGAATGCCGTGTTCGCCGCGACGGGAAAACGGCTGCGGGACCTGCCGCTGCGGCTTGCGTAGCGGATAGTCAGGTTTTACAGGGCGAACGATCGGAGTAGGGCATGCGTGTCTTGGTCGCTGGCGGCGCCGGATATATCGGTTCACATACCTGCAAGGCACTTGCCGAAGCCGGGCATGAACCCATCGTCTATGACAGTTTTCGTACGGGGCACGATTGGGCCGTGAGATGGGGGCCGCTTGAGTGCGGCGACATCAATGATGCCGAAGCGCTTGGCGCGGCCTTCCGCAAGCACCGGCCGGAAGCCGTCATCAATTTCGCAGCCCTCGCCTATGTCGGAGAGTCCAACTTCGAGCCGACGAAGTACTACCGCAGCAATGTCGGCGGCATGATCACGCTGCTCGAGACGATGCGGGCGCACGACATCGCGACGATGGTGTTTTCGAGCAGCTGCGCCACCTACGGCGTGCCGCAACATGTGCCGATCGTGGAAGACACGCGCCAGCAGCCGATCAATCCCTACGGGCGCTCCAAGCGCATGGGCGAAGAGATGCTGCGGGACGCATGCGCGGCACACGGTCTCGGCGCGATCGCGTTGCGCTATTTCAATGCCGCAGGGGCGGATCCGGAAGGTGATCTTGGCGAGGAGCACGATCCCGAAACGCACCTCATTCCGCTCGTGCTTCAGGCGGCTTTTGGCGTCCGTTCCCATATTTCCATATTCGGCACGGACTATGAGACCCCGGACGGTACGTGTGTTCGCGACTACGTGCATGTTGCCGATCTTGCGGCCGCTCACATCGCGGCCCTGTCGGTCTGCCGGGTCGGACAATTTGGCGCCTACAATCTCGGGACCGGCCAAGGCGCAAGCATCAATGAAGTGATCGAGAGGGTGCGCCGGATCACCGGTCGCCCCATCAAGGCCGTTGCCGAAGAGCGGCGGCCTGGGGATCCTCCCGTCCTGGTGGCCGACGCGTCGCGTGCGAGGGCAGCCCTGGAATGGACGCCAACTCAGTCCGATCTCGACAACGTGATCGAGACCGCCTGGCGCTGGATGACCGACTATCGAGAGCGAAGGATCGCGGCGAAAGCCGGCTGAGATGGCGCATGGAATTCGTCGATAAAGTCACGCCGCTCCTGATCACGTACAACGAGATCGACAATATCGCGCGTACGCTGGGACCGCTCGCCTGGGCCAGGCGCATCGTGGTGATCGACAGCGGTAGCACCGACGGCACGCTCGACATCCTCGGAAAGGATCCGCGGATCGAAGTGCATCATCGGCCGTTCGACAGCTTCGCCGAGCAGTGCAATTTCGGCCTGTCGAAGATCGATACCGAATGGGTCCTGTCGCTCGACGCCGACTATGAGCTAAGCGAGCAGCTGGTTGCCGAACTCGGAGCCTTGTGGCCGTCCGATCTGCACGGCGGCTTCCGGGCGCGATTCGTCTATCGCATCTATGGCCGGCCGCTGCGCGGTTCGCTCTATCCGCCGCGGGTCGTCCTCTATCGCGTGCGCCGGGCACACTACGAGAACGAGGGCCACGGCCATCGCGTGAGGGTGTCGGGTGAAGTCTCCGACCTCAAGGCGCCGATCTACCATGACGATCGCAAGCCATTGACGCGCTGGCTGGCATCGCAGCTCAAGTATGCGACACGCGAGGCGGTCCATCTGCTCGAGACGCCGCGCGAGCGGCTGTCGAAGGCCGAGAAGATCCGGCTCATGGGATGGCCGGCGCCCATACTCGTCTTCCTCTATGTGCTGCTCGCGAAGGGCGCTCTGCTGGATGGGCTGGCGGGCTGGTTCTACGCTTTCCAGCGCCTGTTCGCCGAAGTCCTGCTGGCGCTGGAACTGCTCGACCGCCGGCTGTCGCGCCGATGAAGGCTGGTGCCGGGTGAGGGATTTGAACCCCCGACCTTCGGTTTACAAAACCGCTGCACTACCGCTGTGCTAACCCGGCGCCGGCGGCATTTCCTACCAGCGTTTGCGGGCGAAGTCATGGCCATCGGCCGGCGTCAGCGCCTCCGCGCCCACTCGTAGGCGGCGACTGCGGCGGCGTTGGAAACGTTGAGTGCGGCGAGCACGGGCTGTGTCGGAATCGTTACCAGGCGATCGCATTTCTCGGCGGTCAGCCGGCGCAGCCCTTCGCCTTCGGCGCCCAGGACGATGCAGACCCGGCCGCGAAGATCGAGCGCGCCGATCGAGGTGTCGCCGCGCTCATCCAGGCCGTAGAGCCAGAAGCCGGCCTCCTTGAGCTGGTCGAGCGTTCGGGCGAGGTTGACGGCCCGCACCATCGGCACGATCTCGAGGGCGCCGGAGGCCGACTTCGCCAGAACGCCCGTATCGGCTGGCGCGTTTCTTTCGGTGACGACAAGGCCGGCGACCCCGAAGGCTGCTGCAGAACGCAGGATGGCGCCCACGTTGTGCGGATCGGTGACCTGGTCGAGGGCCAGCACGAGGGCGTCTTCGCCGCAGCGGGCGAGGAGATCCTCGATGGCCGGCTCCTCCAGAGGGGCCACCAGCGCGGCAAGGCCCTGGTGGACGGCGCCCGGGGGCAGCCGCTGGGCCAGCTCCTCGCGCGAGACGACCTGCGCGCGGCTGCCGAATTCGGCAGCGTGCCGCTCCGCCACCTCCTTGGTGGCCAACAATTTTTCGATCCTGCGCTCGGGATTGGCGAGAGCGGCAAGGACGGGGTGACGACCATAAAGCCAGTGAGGCTGATGGCCGCCGCGAAGGGGACGGGAGGGGCGTTGGGAACGATGCCGCATGTCCCGACTTTTATGGTGACAGAGAAAAGGGGGCAATTGGGGGCGGGAGAGGGATTTGCCCCTTGACGTAACCCATTGGATTTGCGAGCAACGCGCGCCCGTCACGGCGGGACGAACAGGCTTATCTCGCGCTGCGTGCCGCAGGTTCGGAGGGGTGGCCGAGCGGTCAATGGCAGCAGACTGTAAATCTGCCGACTTCGCGTCTACGAAGGTTCGAATCCTTCCCCCTCCACCAACGGCCTCCAG